>JABXHQ010000011.1 GCA_013373545.1 Gammaproteobacteria bacterium | reverse complement strand
GTGTTCGTAAATGTTGACGTTTCACTCGGTTATGACGTTCCGCGCAGTAGGGTAGAGCAAGCATTAAAGTTAGCTGCAGAGAAAAATGAAATTGATACCGCATATGTTGAAATTAAAAAACTACTCGACTTTAGTGTGCTCTATTGTTTACATGCGTTGGTTTCAAACTTAGATAGTTATGTGACGATCCGTTCAAAACTGCATGCCGATGTTATTGAGCAATTACATGCGCTTGATATTGAAATTGTGTCACCCAGTTTTATGAATACTCGCGCAGTTAGTGATAAAAAATTTATTCCTGAGCCAACTTCATTACGACAAAATATTATCGAAGCTATTGATGACAATATTGATGATTTATTATTTGATAAAGCTAATTTTGCGGATACGTTAGAGTTGTTGCAGCAGAAGCATGCTCGTGTGCAAGCTTTATTGGCGAAAGAAAAAGCAGACACCGCAAGAGCCGACAAGTTGAATCAAAAGCTGACAACGATTGAGCGTGCTATCGAAAATGTTAAGCGCGAAATTGATCGGCACTAGTTGATCAACATTAATTCAACGCATCGCGAATAGTGTTTAAAATGATCTCGAAGTTTTCGAGGCGTTCGCTACTTAAGTGATAGCAAAGGTAAACATCTCGCTGCATTGAGGGTGCATCATTCACTGCAAACAGCGGATACTCATTGCAGTCGACTAAGCTGGTGGGTAAAAACGCATAGCCACCAATTTGGTTTAAGTAGTCAACCGCCATTAACCAGTCACTGGCATGCAGCTTAGGTGAGCGAATATGCGGTAGGTGTTTGGCATGTAGCGCAGAAAAACTTTGTCCCCAATCCACCATCACATATTGATGCTCTATCACATCGGCAAACTGTTTATCGGGAAACGAAGAGTAAAGTCTAAGATCGATAGTGGTTAATGGCTCGGTAATCAGTTCGTCGACTTTAGAGTGATCAAATACAAAGCCGAAATCAATGGTGCGCTCTTGCAGGCGTCGTAAAATGGTTTTGCCATCTAATGATTCCGTTCGTGTATGAATGTCGCTGATTGCCTCAAATAGTCGTATCGGAAGTATAGAGAGCTTGGCTTCCCAAAGTGATTGCGGAGCACCTAAGACCAGTTGTGATGATGACTCTGGAAGCGAAACTTCTTGTACCGCCTGGGTCCAAGCATTAAGGATTTGCTCGGCGTGGTGAATTAAGCGTTCCCCTTGGGGGGTCAATTGAATGTTATTGCGATAACGACGGAATAACGGAACGCCAAGAATATCTTCGAGCTGTTTAATTCTGGCACTAACCGCCGACTGCGTTAAATATAAGTTTTCCGCAGTCTTACCAAAGTGACGCGTTTTGTTCACCTCTAAGAAGGTGCGCAATAAGCTGATGTCGAGATTGTACAATTTTATTTCTCGAAAGGAGCAATTTATTTCGTTTTATCTTACCTAGCTTTGCTCCTATATTCCAACGCAAATTAACTCATTTTGGAGAGAACCCATGAAATCGGTTTGGCTAGGTGCTGTAGTGAGTGTTTCTGTGTTTTGGCTTGCGAGCCATTCGACAACGCTTAACGCGAGCGAGAACGAGAGCGCGACGGTAAAAGACGTGTGTGAGATCGCTGGCGAAAAAGTTGGCTTAGAGAGTGCTGGCCTTGCAACCATGACCGCGCAGTGCACGAAAGCATTAGCAGGCAAATTCTTTGAAACCGACAATGTTCTTAGCGATGAAGATGCCGAAGGCATTGAGAGCCGCTGTGTAGACGAAGCGCAAGAAGCGGGTGAAGATGACTTTGATAAAGCCTATGAAAGCTGTGCTACACGCGAAGTGATCGCGGCATTAAAGGCGGTCGCTCAATAGCATCAAAAGTATTTATCTTAACGATAGAAACTATTTGTTAAACATTTGGCCGAATTTTTGTTAAAAAGCGCAGAAACGACCACTAGGAGAATGTGCCATGCAAACAAGAGCGTCTTTTCTCAATCGTCGATATTTTGACGATAAGCACTTTCCTTACGGCTTTTCGCGCTCTGGCGACTTCACCTTTGAAGAAGTCAAAGAGCTCGAAAGTAAAGGAGTTTTGTTTCGCGCATTATCGGCGGGTTTAGTCGAGGATGTTGACGAAAGTGACCAGCACTTTTTGTCGGTGATGGCGGGTAAAACCCCGGCGACAACACTCGCTGAAAAAGCTTGGCTAAAATATTTGCAACGTTGTAATCGCGCACCCGTTTGGTTAACCACTCGGCGTTTGGCGGACGAAGCGGATATCGAATTTGAAGTCGACGAAGATGAAGTAAGCGACGACTTCGATGAAGCGGTAGAAGCTTAATCTCCCGCTAAAGATTCTGGTTGTAGTACATACTCGAGCTCTGGGTCGACTACGAGGCGACCAATCATCGCCTCGCGACCTAAGAGCATCAAGTATGTCATACCCGAGCGATCGGTTAAGGTTAACTCGATCGACCATTTCTCATTGCCCATAATAATTTCAGTATCAATTACGCAGCGCTGCTCTTTGGTCGCATTGGAGCTCTTGATAGTACGCTGACCCTTTACTTTCGCTTTACGGCGTACGATATAGTCAACGTTATGGTAATCCGGATGGATATCAAAGCTGACCCATAGTTCTCCGTCTTGCTCGAACTCTTGTAAGTTATCCACGTGCAGTGATGATGTTTTAGCTCCGGTATCGACCCGAACATGTAGATCGGTGATTTCCAGCTTTGGTAAATGACAGCGTTCAATGACGCCCACGGTTTGTTTTGCCATGCGTTACACCTCTAAGATTCGGGTAAAGGCTCATTCGCCACTGGGTTAGTACCAATATTATGGTGGAACTGTTCAATATGTTCGGCAACGGTTTCTTGCGTTTTGTTCACATAGGCGATGTGGTAAACCGCTTCTCCCTCGTGCACTAAGGGGATATTTTGCTTGCCCACAATAATGCCTGAAGTGTGCGCAATAATCGTGTCGATGGTATCGCCAAAGGGATCTTTAATAACCGCTAATTGATCGCCTTTGTGAACAAAATCACCAAGGCTGCGTTGGTGGGTCACAAAACCGCTGTCAGTGGCTCTTACCCAGCCGGTTTCACGTGCGATAAAAGGTTTAATGGGCGGTTTTTTCGATTGCCGCTTACTCAGCATATCCAGATGGCGCATCACACTGATAATTCCACGATAACCGGCGCGTATGGAGACTTCATCAAATCGCAGTGCTTCGCCTGCTTCGTACAATAAAATCGGAATGCCGAGTTCATTAGCACTTTCGCGCAGTGAGCCGTCGCGTAAGTTCGAGTTGATCAACACTGGCGCTGCAAATGCTTTCGCCATGGCTAAGGTTTCTGGATGATCAAGATTGGCGCGGATTTGCGGTAAGTTACTGCGATGGATCGCGCCGGTATGCAAGTCAATGCCATAGTCGCAACGTTTGACTATTTCGGTCATAAAAATATGTGCGAGACGACTGGCTAATGAGCCTTTACGGCTGCCGGGGAAGCTGCGGTTAAGATCGCGTCGGTCCGGTAAATAACGATCGTGGTTGAGCACTCCGTAGGCATTCACCAGTGGTACAGCAATTAAAGTGCCTTTGAGGTTTTTTAAGCTCTTGCTATTGATCAGGCGACTGATGATTTCGATGCCATTGAGTTCATCACCATGTATGGCAGCGCTAACAAACAACGTCGGGCCTGGGCGTTTGCCATGCTTAATATACACGGGGAGAAACATACTGGTGTCGGTGTACAAGCGCACGATCGGGATCTCGAGCTTGCGCGTTTCACCGGGAAGTACCGTATGCTCTGCGATTGTCAGGGGAGCACGACTCATGCGTGAATACTCGTTTGGCTCAGCCTTTTCCCTTAGTGCGGGTTTTATTGGGCTTAGCTGACTTCTCAATAAACTCAAAGATCATTTTCGCGACATCTTTATTGGTCGCTTTTTCAATGCCTTCAAGTCCTGGCGAGGAATTGACTTCCATCACCACAGGGCCATTATTGGAGCGTAAAATATCCACTCCGCACATATTCAGGCCCATGGCTTTGGCGGCTTGCACGGCGGTTTTGCGCTCCGACGGGGTTAGCTTAATTAACTCGGCGCTGCCACCGCGGTGTAAGTTGGAGCGAAACTCGCCTGGGGCGGCTTGACGCTTCATTGCGGCGACTACTTTGTCGCCAATCACAAAGCAGCGAATATCCGCGCCACCCGCTTCTTTAATATATTCTTGAATCAGAATGTTGGCTTTCAGTCCCATGAAGGCTTCGATAATGCTTTCGGCCGCCTTTTTCGTTTCGGCGAGTACTACACCAATGCCTTGGGTGCCTTCCAATAATTTAATTACAACGGGCGCGCCACCGACGTTCTTCAATAAATCATCAATTTTATCGGGATAACGCGCAAAGCCAGTTCGCGGCAAGCCAATCCCCTTACGCGACAATAATTGCAGTGACCGTAACTTGTCGCGTGAGCGGCTGATGGCAACAGACTCATTGATTGAGAAAGTGCCCATCATTTCAAATTGGCGCACAACGGCGGTACCGTAAAAGGTCACCGATGCACCGATGCGCGGAATGATCGCGTCGTATTTGGGTAATGCCGCACCTCGATAGCGCACCGCCGGACGATTACTGGTGATATCCATATAGCAATGCAAAGTGTCGATAACATCGACGGTATGCCCAAGGGCTTCGCCCGCTTCTTTGAGGCGACGCGTGGAGTATAAGTTCTCGTTGCGCGATAAAATAGCGATTCGCATTGTTCGATCCTATTAGTTGATAAGGCTTGCCAGTCATTAAATCAAATTAAACTAAAGGGTGGCATTTAATCCCGGAAGTTGTCAAATTGGAACGGCTGCTCAAGATCGGACTCACGTATCAGTGCCATTACCGCTTGTAAGTCATCGCGCTTTTTGCCGGTGACGCGAACTTTGTCGCCTTGAATTGAACTTTGTACTTTAAGTTTTGATTCTTTGATTAATTTGACTAACTTTTTGGCCACGTCTTTATCGATGCCAGAAATAAAGGAAACTTCTTTAAAAAACGTTTTTCCGATATGTTGTATATCGCTGACTTTGAAGCCCCGCGGGTCAATATTGCGCTTGGTGCAGCTATTGCGCAAAATCTCCATCATTTGTTGCACTTGGAAATCACTTTCCGAGGCAACTTTTACCACATCGTCTTTTAGCTCAAACTTGGCCTCAACATTTTTAAAATCATAACGCGTGGTTAATTCTCGGCTCGCATTATCTACAGCATTGCGGACTTCTGTTGAATCTAGTTCAGTCACGATATCGAATGACGGCATAATAATTCCTTTGTGGTTCACTTTCTTCTGGCATCGAGTTTATCACGATTGCAGTAATGGCTCCTAGTGTTTGGCGCGGGTGGAAAATCTAATATAGACGGCACGCAACAGTTTTTTATCGGCGGCAGCGATGTTAGAGTAAGCGGCATCGAAATTCATTCACAAGGGTAGTGTTCATGAAAGTCAGTCCAATAAGTAAAGCCTTATTATTCGCTCTCTCAGGTATGGTGTTAAGTGCTTGTGATTCCGAAGAGTCAAAAAGTGAGCAGCCAGAAACGGCGGCGATAACTAAGCCGGCGGCCACTGCCGATGCAACCAGTGCCGCAGCACCGAGTAATTTACAACCGATGTATCTCGCGGCTAAGCAGACACTGTTTAAACACCGGCCGATTTCAGCCACTTTATTTGGCTTGCAGCAAGATGATACCGGCTACTATCACAATAATCAGTTAGAGTCGTTCACCCCTCAAGCAGAACAAGCGTTGCGGGACGAGTTACGCGCACTGTCCAAAGCCATGGCCGCAGCCTCATCCGAAGGTCTCGATGCAGCTGAACTCGACAATCAAAAAGTGATGGCGAACATTGTGCGTTATTATGCCGGCCACCCGGACTTTCCTTATGGTTACATCGATACTTGGATGGGATTATCGCCTTTTATTGTGAACCAAATTAATGGCCCGTTGATTGATACTCCGCGTACTTTACAAAGCGACCAAGCGGTGAATAACGAGCAACAAGCGCTTGACTATATTGGACGCTTGGCGACCTTTGACGACTTTGTGGGTTCGGTCGGCGAAAAGTTTGCGGCCGATGTAAAAAGTGGTTGGATCCCACCTAAAGTGGTGCTCAAAGGTGCGGCTCGCTATTTCGAGAATTTTCTAGCGCCGCAGCCGAGCGAACATCCGCTAGTGGTTACCTTTGCCGAAAAGTTGGCGCGAGTTGATGCGATCACGCAAGACAAAAAAGAAGCCCTAATTGCCGAAGCAACGCGGCAAGTTGAAGAGGTGGTTTATCCTGCGTACCGCGCAATTGCGGAACAAACCGCCAAACAAATTGATAATGCGCGCGATGAAGCGGGCATTTGGGCCCAGCCAGAAGGCGCACGATACTATCAAGATGCTATTTTGCAATTGGGTGATAGCCAATTATCGGCGGACAACATTCACCAAATCGGACTGGATGAAGTGAAGCGCATTACGCAAGAAATGGACAGCATCTTAAAGCCGTTGGGGTATCGCAAAGGTTCGGTAGGTGAGCGCATGGCTCAACTCAATGAGGAGGCGCGATTTTTATACCCCGATAGCGAGCAAGGGCGCGCGCAGTTGTTGGCGGATCTTAACGGCTATATCGACGAAATGAATGAACGTATGGCGCCATGGTTTAAATCTAAACCACCTTATGCAGTCGAGGTGCGCGCATTTCCAAAAGATATTCAAGACGGTGCTCCCGGTGGTCAATATACGCCGCCGGCTGTTGATGGCTCGAAACCGGGAATTTATTGGATCAATCTGCGGGATATGAAAGCCAACCCTAAGTTTAGTTTGAAAACCTTGACCTATCATGAAGCGAATCCGGGGCATCATTGGCAAGTTGCGCTTAATTTAGCGCAAGATGATTTACCGTTTTTACGCCGCATGGCGCCTTACAATGCATATGTTGAAGGCTGGGCGTTGTATTCCGAGTTAGTGGCAAAGGAGCTGGGTTTGTATCAAGAAGACGCATTCAGTGATTTAGGTCGCTTACAGGCAGAGCTGTTTCGCGCGGTGCGCTTAGTGGTTGATACGGGCTTACATCACAAGCGCTGGACGCGCGAGCAAGCGATTGACTATATGGCGGCCACGACCGGTACTGCACAGTCAGATGTGGTGGCCGAAATTGAGCGCTACATGGCGTGGCCAGGCCAGGCGCTGGGTTATAAATTGGGGATGATTAAAATCCTAGAGCTGCGTCAACGTGCCCAAACTCAGCTTGGTGATGCTTTCGATATTGCTGAATTTCATGACTTGATATTACTCGGTGGTGCGGTGCCGATGGCTGTTTTGGAAGATAAAGTTAATCGTTGGATAGCGGCCAAGCAGCCTGCGGCTTAATTGCGCGAATGCGACCTTGCCGCTGATTAAGCTTGCTGGTAGGCGGCGGTCGCCGGATCGTAAAAATAATGAACGCAGCGATTGCGGCCGGCGGATTTTGCTTGATACAAAGCATTATCCGCTTGCTTAAATAACTCTTCTGGCAAACCTTGTTCAAAGCGATTTAAGCGCCGCGAGACGGTTCCAATACTCGCGGTAACCGTCAAGGTTTGCTCGCCCAGTGGAATCGTTGAGGCGGCGAGTGCCGCGCGCAATCGTTCTGATACTTTTATTGCGCCGGCTAAATCGGTGCCGGGCAAGATCAAACTGAACTCTTCGCCACCATAACGCGCCACCACATCAGTGGCTCGTGGCAAATGCGTGCGGATGGTTTGCGCGATATGGCGCAAACACTGATCGCCCACATCATGACCATAAGTATCATTGACTTGCTTGAAGTGATCACAGTCGACCAACATAACCGTTAGCAATTCATGATTACGCGAAGATAAATGGCAGAATTCGCTTAGCTTTTCATCGAAGCAGCGGCGATTATCCAACTGAGTAAGCGGGTCGGTTCGGGTTTGTTTCTTTAACTTATGTTCGTTTTCCAGGGCGCGCCAGTAATCACGATTTTGACCTTTGGCCATTAACAAAATATAGCCGGTGTACACCAGCGATAATCCCAACATAAACCACTGATCGGCCACAATCGCACCCAGTAACGTGGGCAACATAATGGATAACACAAAGAGGCTAGCCAGAGGATAATTGGGAGCAAAGTTATACACACCTCCCGGAACGATTCCCGCGGTACTAAATGTCATCAGTAGGGCAAAGGTAGTATTGTCATGGGTCAGTGCGTAACCCAGCATAGCGCCCCAAATTAACGAGTGAGGTAACATCAACAACGTTACCTGGCGTAACCACTTTGGGATTTGTGCAAAGTTAATCTGGGTTAATTGTTGTAAATGAAAAAAGCGGATCAGCGTTAGTACCACTAAGGCGATACTAATGCTAATGACGATAACCGGATCGGTGCTGAATAAGTTGCTGCCAAGCGCAACAATAAACCAAATGATCGGGTAAATAAAAATGCCTGCACGCATCCGCAGCACAAGATCACGAGCATTGCGCTGTAACACTTCGGCATCCGAGCGCGAAAAAAGAATGGTCTCAATTGGTTCGCTTGGCGCACTATCGCTCATTAACTATCGTCACCATACTGAATACAAACATTTTTCGGTTCAGTAAAAAAGCGCAGCGCTTCGAGGCCACCTTCGCGTCCAACACCTGACGCTTTCATACCTCCAAAAGGTGTGCGCAAATCGCGCATTAACCAAGTATTTACCCAAACAATGCCAAAGTCTAGTTGCTTGGCGAGGCGGTGACAACGCGATACATCCTGACTCCATAACGAAGCCGCTAAACCATACTCAGTGCCATTAGCCAACGCTAACGCTTCGGCGTCGTCGTTAAAGGGTTCAATCGTACACACCGGACCAAAAATTTCTTCTTGGTTAGTGCGGCTATTAATGGTTAACCCTTCGATAACGGTTGGCTCAACGAAAAAGCCCTGTGCGCAGCGGCCATCCATAGTAATTTGTTGGCCGCCACATAATACGCGTCCGCCTTCTTGTTTGGCTAATTCGATGTAGCTGAGTACTTTGTCGCGATGAGCCGCCGAAACTAATGCGCCTTGTTGCGTTGACTCTAATAAGGGATCACCAACTTGCAGCGCTTTCACTGCTTTGACAAACGCCGCTTTGAAAGGCTCGTAAACTTCACGCTGAACATAAATTCGCGAAGCACAGAGACAAATTTGGCCTTGATTAGCAAATGCGGCGCGCACCAGTTGGTTGACTGTTTTATCGAGATCGCAATCAGCAAACACCAATGCTGGGTTTTTACCGCCGAGTTCAAGCGATAGCTTTTTAAATAACGGGGCTGCTGTAGCAGCTAAATGTTTACCTGTTGCGGTACCGCCGGTAAAGCTAATGGCTTTGATCCGCGGATGCTCAACCATTGCTTGACCGATACCTTGGCCACGGCCGTGTAGAATATTGAGAACCCCTTTGGGTAAGCCAACTTGCTGGCAAATTTGTGCAAACAAATAGGCGGTCATTGGCGTTATTTCTGAAGGCTTAGCGATAACAGTGTTACCGGCTGCTAACGCTGGAGCGATTTTCCAAGTGAATAAATACAACGGTAAGTTCCATGGCGAAATGGTGGCAACCACGCCAATCGGATCGCGCAAGGTGTAGTTAATGGCCGTGGCGCCCATCGCATGACTTTCGCTGGAGAACTGAGTCAAAGCATTGGCAAAAAAGCGAATATTCGCCGCTGCTCGGTAACAGTCAACCGTGCGCGCAAAAGCTACCGGCTTACCATTATCGATGGCTTCCGCGCGCGCTAGCTCTTCACTGGCAGCTGCAACGGCATCGGCCAGTTGCAGCAAAATATCTGCGCGTTGTTCTAGTGGGGTATCGCGCCAAGCCGGCAAGGCTTGTTCCGCGGCCACTACGGCACGCTCTAAATCGGCACTGTCCGATTCTGGAATTTGCGCATAGACTGCACCCGTCGCCGGCTCAACATTATCAAGATAAACGCCAGAGAGCGGCGATGCAAACCTACCATCAATATAGTTTTCAATTGTTTTCATAGCGTGCGCTCGCTGCGGAATTTTAAAGACACGTCGTGCGGCCACCATCGACCGGTAAGTTAATGCCTGTGATATAGCCCGCCGCTTCGGAAGCTAAGAAGCCCACCGCGTTAGCAAACTCACTGGCTTCGCCAAAACGGCGTAGCGGAATAATCGACTGTTCCATAGTCGTTACTTCGGCAATCGTTTTGTCCAGCTTTTTGGCTTTGTTTTCAATGATCGACTCCAGTCGAACGGTGTTGGTGGCACCCGGTAACACATTGTTTACGGTGATATTATCAGGGCCTAATTCATTGGCCAGGGTTTTTGCCCAATTAGCGACGGCGCCGCGCACAGTGTTCGAAACACCTAAATTAGGTAACGGTTGCTTAACCGACGTTGAAATTACGTTAATGATGCGACCAAAGCCGGCTGCGCGCATGCTCGGTAACAGGGCCTGCACCAGGGTTTGATTGTTAATTAAGTGCTGTGAGAAAGCCGCTAAAAATGCTTCGCTTGCGGCCAAGTGAGCCGGTCCAGGCGCGGGTCCGCCGGTATTATTGATCAGGATGTGATAATTCGCCACGGTGTTTAAGTGCTCGGTAATGGCCTCTTTAACCGACTGAGGATCGGAAAAGTCGGCAACCAACAGATGATGTTGCTGGCCAACCTGAGTATCCAGTTCATCTTTGACTTTGGCTAAGGTTTCGCGGTTGCGTGCAAATAAAGTGACGTGGGCACCTTGTGCGGCGAGTTGCAGCGCAACTGCGCGACCAATACCTTGGCTGCTACCACAAACCAAAGCGCGTTTGCCTTGAAGACCTAAATTCATCATAACTGAAATCCTATACACTGAAGGTAACTTGAGTGCGGGGCATTGTGAATTATTGCGTTGATAAAATCCAGCGCTTAGCGGTTAGGTCAGTGGCGTGCGCTTAGAACAATTCGATATCATCGGCCGCAGCATTTGCGTTGGCACCAGAGTTTGCAGCCGTCGATGGATTGGCGTTTTCGCCTTGATGTTTGCGAAACTGCTGCACTTGTTGATCCAAGGAAGAAGAGTGTTGCATCAAGTGTTTCATGTGTTGAATTAGCTGCTGAATTTTTTCGTTGGTGTCACCGGATAAGCGCTCAATAGTTTCGCCGATGGTGGCAATATTGTGCGTTGCGTCTGATTGTTGCTGCGAGGCGGCGGCAATTTCATTCGCCATATCATTAATCGTATTAATGCTGTTTTGGATTTCATCGATGGAGGCTTGGGTGCTCGTTAAGCTTTGTACCAAAGATTCAGATGTTCCGGCGGTTTCATCAATTAATTGAATCAAATGGTTATTGAGCTTTAAGTTTTCTGACAGCTCATTGGTAATGTCTTCGGCGGACTGCTGGGTTTTTGCCGCAAGATTACGCACTTCATCGGCCACGACTGCAAAGCCGCGGCCGGCCTCGCCCGCTCGAGCGGCTTCTATAGCGGCATTCAAGGCCAGTAAATTGGTTTGATCGGTAATGGTTTTGATTAAGTCAGTCATCTTCAGCATCGACTGGCTTTTTTCGCTAAACCCACTCATGTGTTCTTTTAATGTTTGCATTTGCCCACTCATGGTAGCAGCAATCGTCGATGTCTCGCGCATTTGTTGACTACCCGCATTACTGGAGTTGTGGGCCGCGGTAACCGCAGCGGCGGTTGCGGCAGAATTCTCGGCAATATCCCGACTCATAACATTTACATCGCGCACCGACTTAATCGTAAGGTGGCTAAGGTGGTAGCTAGTTTGGGTGTTGCCAGTGAGGGCGGAAATATCCTTTTCAGCCTGCTTAATTTGGGCGTTGACCAATTGCGCCACTTGGCTGACGTCCATCAGCAGGTTTTGCAACATATCGAGCACTTGGTTGATGCGGTTGGATAAATCGGTAAATTCATTTTGCCCGGTAATATTTATGCGACGCGTTAAAGACTCTCGGCCACTGGCGATTTCATCGAGTATTCGCGTAACTTGGGTAAAGTGGACGTGCTTGGAGCGGAGGTAGAAGGCGGCCAAACCAAACAAACTCAAAAACAATAAAACAGCGCTGACAAGGCTTAACCAAGGAGTGGTGGCGCTATTTTGGAGCAATGCAATAACCAGAATAAGGTTGTTTAGTATCAGTAAAATAAGAGCTAAGTAAACGCGTAAGCGATAATTCATGGCCACATCAAAAAGCAGTCAGACGAACTCTAGGTATAGTTCATAACCTTGTTATTCTCAATAAAACAAGTTCTTGAGTCAGTGCTGAAATGGGGCGTGAGAGTAGGCGCTAACTCAGTTGCTAGCTAGCGCCAAATCATTAAATGTTAGAGTTGACTAAAGGCTTTTTCGGCCGCGGCGAGGGTTTGTGTTAGATGCTCTTCACCATGCGCCTTTGAGACGAAGCCTGCTTCAAATGCCGAAGGTGCCAGGTAGACGCCTTGTTCGAGCATGGCGTGGAAAAAACGTTTAAAGCGTTCAATGTTGCCCGCGCTTACCTGTGCAAAAGTCGATACTTTTGCGGCATCGGTAAAAAATAAACCGAACATGGAGCCAACATGGTTGGTGGTCATGGGAATATTAGCGGCATTGGCTAACGATTGCAGCTCTTGCACTAAACGCTCGGTGTATTGGTAAATCGAATCAAAATAGCCCGGTGCTTGCATCATTTTTAACGATGCGAGCCCCGCACTCATGGCAACCGGGTTACCCGATAATGTCCCGGCTTGATAAACTGGACCGGCGGGTGCTAACTGCTGCATCACGTCTTTACGGCCACCAAAAGCGCCCACTGGCATGCCTCCACCAATCACTTTACCCAGTGTGGTTAAGTCGGGGGTAACATTGTATAGCTGTTGCGCTGAACCTGGGCCGACCCGAAAGCCACACATTACTTCATCAAAAATTAACAGCGCGGAGTATTGATCACACAGTTGGCGTAATCCTTCGAGAAAGCCAGGCTCCGGTAAAATACAATTCATATTACCGGCAATCGGCTCGATAATAACTGCAGCAATATCGTCCGCGTTGTGCTGCATTAAGTGTTCAACACTGTCGAGGTCGTTAAAGGTTGCGGTTAAGGTGTGTTTGGCAAAGTCCGCTGGCACGCCAGGGCTGGTGGGCTCGCCCAAGGTGAGCATACCGCTGCCCGCCTTGACTAACAGGCAATCGGCGTGTCCATGATAGCAGCCTTCAAATTTAATAATCTTATTTTTACCGTTAAAGCCACGTGCTAAGCGGATCGCCGACATGGTGGCTTCGGTACCTGAGTTAACCATGCGCACTTGCTCGATACTCGGGATCATTTCGCAAACCGTTTGTGCCATGGCTATTTCGAGTTCCGTTGGTGCGCCAAAGCTCAGTCCGTTGGCGGCTGCGTCGATGACCGCTTGGCGAATCTCAGGGTGGTTATGGCCATGAATCATCGGTCCCCATGACAATACGTAATCGATATACGACTTGCCTTCATTATCGAATACTTGTGCTCCATCGGCACGTTCGATAAATACCGGATCACCGCCAACGCCGTTGAAGGCGCGCACCGGCGAGTTAACGCCGCCAGGAATATAGTGTGAAGCTTTTTCGATAAGGGATTTGGTCATAATAAAATCATTAATGGTTTGAGTTGAGTAAATTAACTGACATTGTACGGTGTGCGAGTGCGATTCCCCAGTTACGGTTTTAACGGCACTAGTCCGGTAAACCAATTGACCGGTCTTTCGTATTGGGCAAGCTGAGACTCAACCCCCAAAATACAAGCAAACAACGCCATGCGTACCAGAATACCATTGTCGGTTTGACGGAAAATCGCCAATCCCGGCTCAAGGTTTAAGTCGTTGTCGAGTTCGTTAGCATCGTTACGCGAATCACGCGGTAGTGGGTGCATAATAACCGCCTTGGGCTGGCAATGTTCGGAGTAGACTTGCTTATTCAAGCGAAAGTAGCCGCGATAACGATTGGCTTCGGCCTGGGTGGCAAAGCGTTCTTCTTGGATGCGCGTTTGATAAATAATGTTGGCTGACGGTAAGCCATCGTCCAGCTTGTCACTAATTTGTACTTGGTGACCGGCATTGGTGAGCAGATCAACATACGCAGTGGGCATGGCCAGCGCCTGAGGCGACACTAATTGGATCTTCAAGCCTCGGTATAAGGCCAACAGCTGACACAGTGAGTGTACCGTACGTCCATGCTTGAGATCGCCGAGCATGGTTAAACTGAGATCTTGGATGTTTTTACCCTGTGCAGCGAGTTCTTTTTGAATGGTGTAGAGATCCAAAAGCGCTTGGGTTGGGTGTTCGTTTGGGCCATCACCACCATTAATGACGGGCACGCGACTGCCAATCGCAAACTCGGCCGCCGAGCCTGCATCGGGATGACGCATGCAAATAATATCGGAATATCCGGACAGTACTTGTGCGGTGTCGTATAGCGATTCGCCTTTTGCTAAAGCTGACGATGATAGGCCAGTGGTCTCGCGTACTTCGCCGCCAAGTAAATTAAAAGCACAGCCAAAACTTACTCGAGTTCGCGTGCTCGGCTCAAAAAACATATTCCCCAGAATGGCTCCTTCCAACACGCGAGTAACCTTTTCTCGACTGGCATAGGGACGCATTTGATCCGCAACACGAAAGAGCTCGTCAATTAGCTCGAGACTAAAGTCTTTTACTGAAAGAACATGCTGACCTTTTAAAATCACTGTAATTCCTTAAACCCGATTAAATAGTGAAAAGCGCGGTTATTTTAAAGGCTTTTTGCACGGCTGTCTGCTGTTTAGAAGGGTTTCAATACCGCCAGTATGACCGCGGCAAATAAAACCAATACCGGCGCTTCGTTAAAAAAACGAAAGAACAGGTGGCTTTTTTGGCAACGATTGTTAGCCAGTTGGCGGCGGTAATAGCCACAGCTAAAGTGGTAGCCAATTAAGAGTACCAGCAAAGTCATTTTGGCATGAAACCAGCCCGCGCGCGCTAAGTAGTCCCAATTAAGCCAAGCTAGCCAAACGCCAAAAAATACCGTTAGCACTAAAAAAGGTGCCATAAACCGGTACAGCTTTAGCGCCATTTGATTCAGATGGGCTTTTACCTCAGCTGACTCAGACAGCTGAATATTGACAAAGATACGCGGTAGATAAAATAAGCCGGCAAACCAGCAAACCATAAAAATGATGTGTAACGCTTTGATCCACAAGTACATAACTGTGTTAACTCGGTTTCGTGACAGGGCGATAAGTATAATATGACTCAAGGGTCTCGCGGGTGATCACTCCGTAAATTTTTTCCGTCAGCGGGGCAGTTGTTCTAAACACATAAGCGGCATTGGTTTTATCGCGCTCAAGGCTATCGAGCACTTCTTCGAGAGTGGCCTGTAAGTATACTGCCGAGACGTTTTGCCGATCCGCCGGAATCTTCAATAAGTCGATGGTTTCGGGCATCGGCTCTTCGCTGCTTTCTTGCTCGATTAAATAGCGCGCTAAGTCGTTCGCTGACATTAAGGAAACTGGAACATTGTCTTCTCGGATCAGCAGCCAGCGTGGTTGAGTTTCGAGAATTTGTGCCGCGTCGAGCAGTCGAATATGGCGATCGTGGACCGCTAGCGAACGCTCCATCGCCCCGGCAACGGCAACCCGGCGCAAAAACTGCGTTAATGGGTTGAACTTAAACTCCATTCCTTTGGCGCGCATCAAGCTGTGAAATATAGATTGTTGCTTAAAGACTTGGGTCACCATTAAATTGGCCACAACTACGGAAAACATACCCGGCAAAATAATGCCTGGATTGGCGGTAAGCTCTAATAACGCCATTAGAGCCGCCAGCGGTGCCTGTAATACTGCGCTCATCATGGTGGCCATGCCGACCATGGCGTAAAACGGGTAGCTGGAAGCATGTTCGGGGAAAAAGATATTGCCGATAAAGCCAATAATCGCTCCCATCATTGCTCCCATAAAAAACGAGGGGCCGATGACACCTCCGGGCATGGACATTCCCGAGCAAGCGACGGTGGCGAAGAACTTAGCCACCAGACATAACACCAACAGTGCAATGCCATATTGCCCATGCAAGGTGGCATTAACGGAGTCATAGCCAATGCCCATGACTTGTGGGATACCAATGGCGATGACGCCGACGGCAACCCCAGACAAACTGCACTTAATCCATACTGGCCACTCCCAGGTTTTGCGGGTAACGGCGGTTGTGGACGCAATAAACAATGAAGCAAAGCAGCCGATGATGATCCCCATGAGAAGAAAGTACGGCATTTCCCATAACGAAGTGAGTTCCAGTGACGGTACATCAAATGCCACCGCATGACCAAACACCATGCGCGACAGCACCGCGCCCATAACCGATGCTAAGATCACCGGGATAAAGCTGGCGATGGTGTACTCTAAAATAATCACTTCCATCGCAAAGATAACACCTGCCAAAGGCGTGTTAAAACTCGCGCTGATGGCGGCTGCAGAACCACACCCCACCAAGGTTCGAATGCTGTTGTTGGGTAATTTTAAGCGCTGACCTAACCAGCTAGCGCTCGCGGCACCGAGATGGACACCGGGGCCTTCACGGCCAACCGACATACCTGAGGCAAGGGATAGGCCGCCAACAAAAAATTGCACGACGGCATTTTTCCACGGTAGATAGCCTTGGTGAAACACCATACGTTCGAGCACGTGACCAACACCGACTGCGCGGCGATGCTTTGACAAGCGCTGTAAAAATAAGCCCACCAATAAGCCGCCCACAATTGGCATTCCCAAGCGAAACTCCCAAGGTAATCCTTCAAAATCACCCGCTTCGGTTTCCGGGTGCCAAAGGACAATACCGCTTTCAGTGAATAGACGAAACAGTATGTTGGACGCACCCGCGAGCAGACCACTGACCAAGCCAACGATGGCCAGCAGTAGCAATGCGTCTACTGAGCCAAGTCGTAGTCTTAATGAGTCAAAAAATGACATGATTGAGCGTTTGCCTTATTTGTATTATTTTTCGCGGATCTCAAGTTTTACTTGAGGAATGCTTCTGCGATTCATTATAGTAGGTAACACTTTGATTTGTAGAGTAGATTTTCGCAGTTTGTGCCGGTTTTGCCGCACTCGTTGCGCGGCTAAGTGAGCAGTAGGATTACACCATTTTATGACTTCTGAGTTAATTGTCACTAAACGACGCGGCGCTGCGTGGTATGTTTTATGGGCTGCTAGCGTGGTTATTATGCTGGTAGTTGCTTTCTTTCTAGGGCGGATGAATAGCCGTGAAGCGCGCTTATTGCTAGAGCAAGAGCGGGATGTCTTATTGGCTCAAGTGGACGATTATGAGCAGCGCATTGGCGATTTAGAGCAGACCAATATTGTGTTGCAAAGTGCGGCGCAAGTGGATGCTCAGGCCAGTGAAGAAATAATGGACACCATTTCTCGATTGCAAGGCACCATCGACAGTCTCGAGACCGAGTTGTCGTTTTATCGCGGCATTATGGCACCTGAGTTAGATGTGAAAGGTTTGCAGATTGCCTCGTTAACGCTAAAGTCGACGGCGGTAGAGCGCCGGGTGCAATTTCAATTAGCGTTAACCCAAGTGAAAACGCATACGGTGTTCCTAAAAGGGGACGTAGAGTTGCAAGTGGTTGGGGTCGAAAATGACGCAGCGAAAACTTATGCTTTGAGCGAAATTAGTAATTTAACCAGTCAAGATTTAAAGTTTACTTTTAAATATTTTCAAAACCTTTCCGGCGAATTCAATTTGCCAAATGGCTTTACGCCGCGCAAAGTGGTGGTAACGGCCAAAACAACTGGACGCAATGGCCAAGAGAGTCAGCGCGAGTTTGATTGGAGCGTAGAGTAACTTAAGCAAAGTGTGATACAGCTCCGTGAGCATGTGTGGCCATCAGTGATACATTGGCACACCAACTATGAATTTAAATTGAGATCGGAATATGTTCGGTAAAAGCAAAAAAAATAGCGGTAAAGTGCGAGCGAAAGCAGGCGCCGCCGATACCTTGATAACCCGCGATACTAAAATCACCGGCAGTATTCATTTTACCGGTGTGTTGTACGTCGACGGACATGTGGTCGGCGATATTGCGGCCGATGAAGCAGAAATGTCTCTGTTAACCATTGGCAAGCATGGGGTGGTCGAAGGACAAGTGGATGTGCCTCATGTGGTGATTTTAGGGCGCGTAGAAGGTGATGTTTACGCCAGTGAGCACATTGAGTTGGAGAGTTCCGCTCATGTCGATGGTGATGTGTATTACAAATTGATTGAAATGGCGATGGGCGCTGAGGTGAATGGTAAGCTGGTTCATCGCGAGCAGAAGCTGCTAAATCACGATAAGAAAGCCGCTGCCACGGCGGATAAAGACAACACCAAAGGCCAAAAGGTGGAGGCAAAAGCAAACGCCGATGCGAAAGCCAGCAGCACTCCTAGCGCTACACACTAATCACCCGTTGCCCTTGCAATTCACTTGAAGTGACCCAACATTGGCTGCGATAATACGGTGAATCGGGCGCTTAGCGCCCTGTTGTATTTAACTTTGAGTAGCGAAATGTCACAAACAACGGAACACAACCAAGCTGCCGATGAAATCCCCGCATTAATGGCGGTGACGACAGCGGCGAGTCAAAAGGTCAAAGAATTATTAGCGGACGAAGATAATGCCGCGATGCGTTTGCGCGTATACGTGACTGGCGGGGGTTGCTCGGGGTTTCAATACGGCTTTAAGTTTGACGATTATCAGTCGGACGATGATACGCAAATTGAAAAAGATGGCGTTGTGGTTTTAGTTGATCCGCTATCGATCCAATATTTAGCCGGCTCAACCGTTGATTATATCGATGGTTTAGAAGGTGCTCGCTTTATTATCAATAACCCGAATGCAACCGCAACCTGTGGCTGCGGGGCATCCTTTTCTATCTAACCCATATTAATTACGGCTGCGCTAGGCGCTGCGGGTTACGCTTGATACAAGCCGCCAAGTAGCAACGGCTGCGCTGCTCCGGTTACGCTGGTGTAGTCTAGGCGAGTCTGGCTCAAGCGTTGACGGGCCAACCAGGCAAAAGTGGCGGCCTCAATAAAATCACTCTCAATACCTTGGTGGGACAACGCAGCTATTTCAACGTGAGCGGGCATATGATGACGGATCCGCGCCATTAAATGGTCGTTATGAATGCCACCCCCACAAATCAGCACGCGCTCGCAAGTTGCCGGTAGCAAGCCGATACCGTCAACAATCGTGCGCGCAGTTAGCTCGCATAAAGTCGCCTGAACATCTTGTGCTGGAACCGGATCGGCGCCTTTTAATTTTTGCGCTAGCCATTTGGCATCAAAGTATTCTCGACCAGTGCTCTTCGGTGCTGACATTTTAAAGTAGGGATCGGCGAGCATATGTTTCAGCAACTCTTGATGCACTTCTCCCGCCGCCGCCCAGCGACCACCGGCATCATAATTTTGTTGTTGGTGGTGGTGGATCCAATAGTCCATTAGGGCCGACGCCGGTCCGGTGTCGAATCCGGAAGCGCGGCCATTATCTTTCGGTAGCCAAGTGATGTTGGCGATGCCACCTAAATTTAAAATCACCTGGTTCACGCTAGCATCTTGAGTCAGCCACTGGTGAAACAGCGGTACCAGAGGCGCACCTTGCCCGCCGGCCGCCATGTCCATGCGTCGAAAATCAGCGACAACGGCACAGCCACTGGTAAAGGCGATGACATTCGGATCGCCAATTTGTAAAGTAAATGGATGCTGTCCCTGTGGGCGGTGGCGCAAAGTTTGGCCATGACTGCCGATGGCGGTTACGGTTTCGATAGCCACGCCGGCTTGCTGGCATAAATCGGTGGCGGCTTTAGCAAATAATTGCCCAACTTGGCGATCCAAGTGGCCCATGCGGTCAATGCGTTGTGCGGCGTGCTCAGCGGCAGGTTGAGACAAATGGAGGATCTCATCACGTACCGTCTCTGGATAGCTAAAGGTATTCGCGGCAACGGCGTGCAAACGCTCCCCTTCAAAACTTAACAAGATGGCATCAATGCCATCGGCTGAAGTACCAGAAATTAATCCGATGTAAAGTTCTTGCATGTTAAAGCCTTTTATTGACCCAGTGCGACTGAGTTAAATTTTTGATACGACTCGAGACTGGCGAGCAAAGATTGGGTTTGCTGGGTAAAGCGCTCGCGCTCAGATTTAGCTACTGGCAATGCTTCTGGAAGCTTAACCGTACGCGGATTA
This sequence comes from Gammaproteobacteria bacterium, assembly GCA_013373545.1. GTDB lineage: Bacteria > Pseudomonadota > Gammaproteobacteria > Enterobacterales > Kangiellaceae > Pleionea. The sequence continues at coordinate 32,988 of JABXHQ010000011.1, read as the reverse complement.
CGATGCACGCCACCCACCACAAATTCATAGTGTAAATGCGGTGCTTCCGCGAGGCCTGTGGCTCCAACATAGCCAATTACCTGACCTTGTTTAACGCGTTTACCATTGCTAACCGCGCGCCGTGACATATGTAAGTACTTAGTCACTATATTATTGCCGTGCTGAATAAAGACATATTTTCCGTTGTATTTGTTTTGCGACGAGGCGATGACTTTGCCATCGCCAGCGGCGTAAATGGGGGTGCCCGTTGGCGCTCGATAGTCAATTCCGCGGTGTGCTTTCCAGCGTTTTAAAATCGGGTGGAAGCGTTTCGGTTTAAAGTTGGAGCTGATGTACATAAAGTTCACCGGCGCGCGTAAAAACGCTTTACGCATGCTTTTGCCTTCCGGCGTATAGAAATTATCATTGCCGTCTTTATCGGTGTAACGCACCGCTTGAAACACTTCCCCTTGATTAATAAATTGCGCGGCGATGATTTCACCATCACCAATAAATTCACCATCTAGAAATTTGGTTTCGTAAATCATGGCGAAGCTATCGTTTTTACGTACATCCAAGACAAAATCTATGTCCCAACCAAATACATTGGCTAACTTGACAATAAGCGTGTCACTGAGTCCGGCGTCTTTTCCAGCGGCGAACAGGGAGTCGGAAATAACGCCGCTGGCAAAGGCATGACGGATTTCAATCGGACGCTTTTTAATCTCTGCAACAAACTTGTCTCCGGTTAACTTGACCTGCAGCGTTTCATTTATGGCAAGCTCGTAATATACGCCTACTAACTGTTGCGACTCATCGGTTTCAAACAATAAAGTTTTTCCTGGGCGAATCCGGCGCAGTGTTTTTTCGGCTAACGGATCCTGAGTGACGCGGTAAACATCACGCGCGGAAAAACCTTGGCTTTGGAACAATGCCGAAAGCGTATCGCCTGACTTGATCTCAACGCTGCGCTGCTTCAATAAGGTTTGTGGCGTGGACTCATCGTCTGGGCTCAGCGTCTCTACCTTGGCGCTCGGACCTTCCCAAGTAAGTGGTAATTCATAACGTGAAGTTGGACGTTGGCTGATATCAACTGGTTCTGCCACAACTGGCTCCGTGGTCAATGCGATTTCCCCTTGCTCGGCGGCTGCGGGGATTGACTCCTCATCGCCTCCGGACAGCGCAAGGCTAAGCAACAAAACGCCCACCGATACCGCGGTTATTTCGCCCCAGCGAAGTTTTATATGCTCAAGAAATGACCAGTTACGCACATGTCGCGCTCTGGATTTGGCTTTGTAGTCCTGCTTAATCATAAATTTTTATAAATACTGTCCCAAAGGGCATACAACTTTACGCGACTTCCAGCTAAAATGGCGCGCTGGATGCGGCCACCTTGCCTTACGCATTGTGACGGATAACCGAGTTATCCGGCGCGTTCGAATTTATTATACAGTTTAACCTAATTTATCTCGCTATGGGGAGTCTAGACCTGAATTGTCAGGAAAGGTTGCATTATCATTTTGACTTTAACGATAGCAATTCCTGAGCGAGTAAAAAACAGCAGTGAGTAGGAGCCAGTCATGAGCGAAATCAATAACGCTCTAGAAGAAATTAAGCGCGGCGCAGATGAAGTATTAGTAGAGGCGGAACTTGAGGCTTTGGTGGCTTCAGGAAAGCGCTTAAAGGTAAAAGCGGGCTTTGATCCCACTGCACCGGATTTGCACCTTGGCCATACCGTATTAATCAATAAAATGCGGCAGTTTCAAATGCTTGGGCATGAGGTGGTGTTTCTAATCGGCGACTTTACCGGCATGATTGGTGATCCAACTGGCAAAAGCGCAACGCGGCCACCGCTAACTCGTGAGCAAATTGCGGACAACGCGCGAACCTATAAAGAGCAAATTTTTAAAATTCTCGACCCTGAAAAGACCACCGTGGCGTTTAACAGTGAGTGGTGTGAGCAGCTTGGGGCCGCAGGTATGCTGAAGCTTGCGTCGCACCAAACCGTGGCACGTATGTTAGAGCGTGATGATTTTAAAAAACGCTATGCCGCCAATCAATCGATCGCAATCCATGAATTTATGTATCCGTTAGTTCAAGGTTACGATTCAGTAGCGCTCGAGTGCGATATTGAGTTGGGCGGCACCGACCAACGTTTTAATTTGTTGATGGGGCGAGAGTTACAAAAGGACTACGGCCAAAAACCGCAAGTTGTGATCACTATGCCATTGCTTGAAGGGTTAGATGGCGTGCAAAAGATGTCCAAGTCATTGGGCAATTATATTGGCATCACTGACGCCCCGGGAGAGATGTTCCAGAAAATGGTATCGATTCCCGATAGTTTAATGTGGCGTTACTTTGAGCTGCTATCGTTTCGACCACTGAATGAAATTGACGCTTTAAAGACAAGTGTTGAGCAAGGGGCTAACCCTCGCGATATTAAAATCGAACTGGCGCGAGAAATTGTTGCGCGCTTTCATGGCGAAGAAGCAGCGGCGAATGCCCATAAAGGTGCTGGCAATATCGTAAAGGATGGTGAAATACCCGAAGACTGTCCCGAAGTGGAAGTTGCGCTTGAGGGTGTTGAGCAACTACCGATAGGCCGTATTCTTAATCAATCAAACTTAGCTACTAACTCGGCACAAGCGAAAGACATGCTGAAAAACGGTCGTGTCAAAGTTGATTGGCAAGTCATTGAGCCGTCACTCATGTTAGGCAAAGGCGAGTATGTGATTCAAGCGGGCAAAAAGAAAATTGCTAAAGTCATGATTGTTTAGTTTAAACAGTCGACTGATACATCGTAAAACTTTTAAAAACGTTCATAAATCAATGGGCGTTTTTTTATTTCTCTGTATTAAATAAAAAACGATCGGTTTTATCCTAAAAATAAATGTAGCCGGATTAGTTAAGGTGCTACCAAGATCGACTTTGTCTTTTTAAACTCCTTTATGCCTGTCACAAAGACGATAGAAAAGTTCAATCGAATCATTGTTAATAATACCGTGGTTTCGATTTGTGGTAGTGCAGCAATCGCGATACCATTCGGTCTCGTTGCTAAGGATTGGCAGCTCGATACGCTGTATCGAATATTTTGGAAGGACAATTATAGGTTCGATTAATTCGTTAAAAATTTAGTGAGTTAAACGCTCAGGGTTTTCTGCGCCAAAATTTTAACGGTGATCGATAATACTTTGGGGATTTTTTATGTCACCCGCGGTAATTCCAATTATTGCTGAAGATACCTTTTTAGAAGATCCGATTAAAACCGCTGCGCTTGCTTTTAATGCGGATGAGATATCTAATCAAGCTTGGAAAAATTTTAATTTATCCAAGTTTCTAAGCCGCTATCTAGCCGGTGATGAAAGCTTAAAGTCGGCGCGTCATGTTACCCGTAAGCGATTAAGCTTAGCCGAATTTTTTCATAGCTTAGATATACCGGTTATTGATGAGTCGGGCTCGATATTGCAGCAGCAAGTGCATGCCTATCAAGAAGCGAAAGCCATTCTAAGTCGCGACGAAAAACTAACCGAGCAAGCTATATGCGCTGCGCATCAAATCATTGCGCCAACGGCCAAGCGAGTGGGCGAGTATCGCCAAACGCAAAATTTTATTGGTAAGTCTTTAAAACAAGCTAAGTTTGTCCCACCCAAGCCGGAATTCGTAGCATGCTTAATGAGCAATTTGGTAGATTTTTACAATCATTCAAAGCTGCCACCGCTGCATCGTGCGCTTATCTTTCATTTAAAGTTCTTAGCCATCCATCCTTTTTTAGATGGTAATGGTCGCTTAGCGCGTCTGTTGTTTGAGGTTATGCTGGAGCGAACGGCGGGCGGCCAAATCGTTCACCCTTGGTTGTATCGATTACACTGTCATGATTTTCGTTTTCAAACGTCAACGCAAACCATGGGACAGTATCATTTGTTTTGTAACGACGCGCTGGGTTTTTGGCCGGAAGCCTTCACTCACAGCGCACAGCTAATGCAAAAACTTTTGGCCAGTTACGAGTTGTTTTTTCATCAGTTTACCGGAAGGCTGTCACTATTATCGTTTGCCGATGATGAATATTCGGTTGCGCTTGAAATGATCAATGAGCCTTTAGTTAATGGCGCAAAACTCGCCAAACAGTACGACTGGGATAAAGCTAAGGCCGATCGCTTCTTACTGAAACTCCAAAGTATTGGGCTGATTGATATTAGCGTCACGCGCTATCCGGAAAACTATCGATTTTTCTACTGCACACCTGTTTTTCAACTGTGGTCTCAATTGGATGAGATCATTTGCTCTATGACGGGACGTCATTAATTTTACTTAAAGGAGACTCTATGAGTTCTAATAGTGTAAGAGCTGCGGTTACCGCCGCTCTAGTCTGTTCGAGTTTTGTTGCCAGTGCAACGGACAAGAACTTTTTTGAAGATGAGGCAGACTTTTCCTCTCAAAGCTCGAGCTTAAAAGCCGGTTGGGGTTGGTCCAGTGCGCAATTGACTTCTATGTCTGATTCTACATCAACGGACGGCGATGATGGTGGTTGTGAAAATTGCAATAATACAATGACAATTATTGGTCAGCGTGTTGTAACTCCTGACTACAGTTTTTTTCTTTCGCAACTGTTTTCTCGCGAAAATGACTACCTTTATGATGATCCTGCGTCAGGTGGGGGCGGTGGTGCTACCTCCGGCGGCTCAGGCCAAGGACGTCAAGCGCCACCAAAAGTAGTGTCTTGTAAAGCACAACCTACCGGTGGTAATCCGATTACTATTGCAACAGGAACTAAGGTTCAAACTGAAGTCGACTTCGCCGGTCGCGGCGTCCTTCCTTTGGTAATAACGCGCTCCTATGAATACACTAATAGCTCTACCGACCGCTTTACTGGGCTGTTTGGTAAGCAACGTTCTTCATCTTTTGAGCGTGGCGTTTATATAAAAGATAACACGACAGGACGTCGTAAGATCAGTATTACTCGCTACAACGGTGAAGTGTTGCACTTGCAAGAAAAACGTGTGCAAATTGAGTACGAAGATACTACGGGCGATACACAATCAACCGACGACACCGGAGACACTGGGTCAAATACTTATACCGTTTCTAAATGGTTTGATGCTAATAATAATGAGTATCGGGTTACTGAAAGTAATGATTCGTGGTCGTTAATCGCTGATGGGTTTTACGAGCGCTTTCGAATTGTCGATGGCAAGATTGCCTATGTAAAAAAGTATTCTTCGGGTGAGCATATTTATTATGACTATAACAGTGGTCAGCAATTGCGTCAGATGCGCCATAGTAACGGCGAGCGGCTTAACCTAACTTATAACTCGCGTGGCTACATAGGCAGTATCACCTTGCCGAACCAATCGGTAATTTCTTATCAGTACGACGTGCGCGGTAATTTAGAAGTAGTAAGCATGCCGAAGGATGTAATCACCAGTTCTGGCGAAACCCATGATACTACACGCTATATCTATCAAAGCGCCAATAGTGCAATGATTGGATTGGTCGATGCTAAGGGGCAACGTTTTGCCACTTGGGAATATAATGCGAATTATGCAACGCGCAGTTACCATGGCAACCAGCAAGAAAGTTTCCGCATTCTACAGTCAAGCACTACCTCAAGTTCTACAGTAGAAACGCGCCGAGTAGTCACTGAAAACGCACTCGGAAAACAAACTACTTATATCTTTAAGCGACCAAAAAACAATACCTCAGTTGGCTGGAAAGTCGTGGATGTGCAAGGGCATGCCGACAACACTTGTTTAGCTTCGAGTCAAAACTATCAATACTCAAGTGATTATCAACAGTTACTCAGCAAAACCGATTGGAATGGCGCCGTGACTCGGTTTGAGTACGATAATAAAAATCGTGTGACCAAGGAAATTTTGGCAAGTAACACGGTAAATGAAAAGGCCATTAGTTATACCTGGAATGATAAATTAGGTGAAATTGAGAAGGTGGTTGCTGATGGGTTAACCACTGAGTATGAATTTGACGGCTATCGAGTGGGCCGTAAAATCATGACCAATACATCCAGCTATGGAATTGCGGGTCAAAAACGTCAGTGGCAATACAGTTATACCACGAATGGCAATGCCGGCATGTTAACAACTAAAGTTATCGATGGCCCACGTACCGATGTCGACGATCGCTATACCTATCACTTTGATAGCAGTGGTAATTTAACTGAACTGGAAATGCCGCCGTCAATCGGTTATTCCGTCTATTACGAAAACTATAATGTGTTTGGTAAGCCGCAAAAAGTGACATTACCGGACGGTACGGTCAATGAGTACGTGTATGGCGAACGAGGTTGGATCCGGAAAGTTATTAAGGATGCTAATGGCGCTGCGCGCACAACGAGTTACCATTATGATGGTTTAGGTCAAGTCACTTCGATTGTACAACCTAACAATCAATCGATTTTATTTTCTTACGATAATGCCCATCGAGTGACCAGCATTCGCTATGGCTCAAGTCCATTAGAGTTTAAGTCTTTTGGCTATGACAGAGCGAGTAACCTAACAGCAGAAACCATCAAACGAATTTCATTTGGAATTGGTAGCTGTAATGACGGACCCGTTCGTGATCCGAGACTGTGCGATCTACAAGACAATGAAACGGTGCTTAAATCGGATCAAAGAACCTATGATTCATTAAATCGGTTGAAGTCAATTATTTCGGGTGGTTCAGTCACTAAATCTTATGAGTATGACGTTGATCTAAAACCGAGTGCCATTAAAGATGCTTTGAACCGCAGTATTTCGCAAGAGCATGATGAGTTTGGTCGCTTAAGTGAGGTTATTGATCGCAGAGGAGGCGTTACGCGCTTTACTTACAACAACCTAGATCAAGTGACTAAGGTAATTGACCCAAGAGGAAATGCCACGCTGTTCTATTATGACGGTTTTGGCAACTTGGTTCGTCAGGTAAGTCCTGACTCAGGCACCACTTATTTAGAGTATGATGAGGCTGGTAATTTGGTCCGTAAAACCGATGCGCGTGGTGTTTCAATTAGCTACAACTATGATGCGCTTAATCGTTTAGTGGATACATCGCTTGGTTATCGTTATCAATATGATACACAGCGCAAAGGTTACCTAGCTCAATTGAGTGATAACGCCGGCACTCACTATTTTCAATACAATGCGCTGGGTGAAATGACGCAAGTTAAACATGCACTTAGTGGAAAAACGTTAACGACTAATTATCAGTACAATGCATTGGGCGCGATTGATAAAATCACTTACCCTAACGGCGTTGTCGTTGATTATGGTTTTGATGCTCAAGGCCGGCCGAATAATATAAAGGTTAATGGTAGTACTCTTATTTCGAGTGTGAACTATAAACCCTTTGGTCCGGTTGCAGACTTAGCATTTGGTAATGGCGTTAAGCGTACCTACGTTCGCAATAATCGTTATCAGTTAACGCGTCTGCTAGCATCTGGATTGCAAGACTTATCATTCCAGTATGATGCTAATAGTAATATTCAGCGCATTAATGATCCTTATCTCAATCGAACCAATAAATATCGAAGTTACAGTTTTGATGCTAACGAGCGGTTGCAGTCAAGCTACGACTTTAATGCAAGTTTGTCTTATCTGTACGACGCTAACGGCAACCGCTTGCAAAAAGGCAGCACGCGCTATAGTTATGCATCGAACAGTAACCGCTTAAGTAGCGTTCAGTCGAGTTCAATCTCAACCGATAGAAACGGCAATATCATCCGTTTTGGTAGTAAGTCTTTTGACTATAACGATGCTAACCGGTTGAGTTCATTTGCAAATGGTAGCACAGCGGCAACCTATCACTACGATGCTTTTGGTAAACGATTGAAAAAATCAGTGAATGGTACGCATACTTTCTTTGCCTACTTGCCATCAGGAAAAATCGGCTATGAAGTAAAAGGTAATACGCATTTGAACTACATTTACCTTGGTCATGAAGTCGTGGGTGTAGTGAAAAACAAAATTACCTACCCTGTGTTATCCGATCATTTAGGTCGACCAGAAGTCGTTATCAATGCCAGTAAGTCGACTGTTTGGCGTGCTGAGAACGCTGCGTTTGAGCGCCGCATCACTCGTAATAGTTTCGGTGAGTTTAACTTAGGTTTCCCTGGGCAGTATTATGATAGTGAGAAAGATAGCTGGTACAATGTTAATCGCGACTATGATGATGCGCTCGGTCGTTACTTACAAAGTGATCCGGTTGGGTTAACTGCTGGCGTCAATACTTATGCGTATGCACTGAATAATCCGATTCGTTTTGTTGATCCATTAGGTCTTGATATTATGGTTTGTAACCGCGCTGTCGACGGTTTCCCATTTGTGGGCAATCATGCCTATGCTTGGGATACCACGACCAACAGCTCTGCGAGTATGCGTGGTAGTTCGGGACAAGGTATGGCCGACGATAACGAGAAAGGCCCGAAAGGTGATGCTTGTAATGTTGTTAAAAACTCTAAAGGGAAAGAAAAAGCGATCATGGACTTTATGAATGCAAATAAAAATAATGGTATTTGGACGCCTTATTTTAATGATTGCCATAACGCAGTTCAGGACGCAGTAGAGAGTGAAGGTTTGGTTTATCCAGGTGCACCTGGTGGCCGACTAGGCAGTATTCCAGGTAGCAACTAATGAAACTACTCACTCTCGTTTTATTCTTTTTTATGACTATGAATATTGCATCTAAGAGTGAGGAGCAAGCTGCACAGATTGTGCAGCTTGCAATTCCTAATGATTGGAAGATAGCCAAGCCGGCTGTTAACAATCGAATGGTGCCAGAAGCATTGCAAGCAATAAATGCTTTTGTGCTCCCGTTAACTATTATCGGACCTAATCCGGTCAGCTTCAATTTCCAAGTCGATGAGCGCTGGCAATCAATAGCGCTGGCAAGGGAATCGATTACTCTTTATTTCGTATACAGTCCAGAAGTTTCACTTTCTAGCGCTGAATTTAAGGCTCCAAAGCCGCCTCGTCTCGTGGCAAATTTGAACTGTCTGACAGTGTTTGCTGAGCTGTCTCATTTTATTGATAACAACGCTGAATTTGATCGTCTCTTAGCCGCGGCACAAGCGAGTTATTGGCAGCACTCCCCCTACCAAACGCAGACGGTTAGTTGGCCATTATGGCAAGCTTCATTAAAACGAGCATTGGATGAGAATGCGGCTGTATTGTGTCCCTAGCACTGACCTAAAATTAACTATCAAGCCGGAAAAGTAATCATTATCGATGCAGTATCGCACAAGATTGATTAAGGATTGATTAACCTTACAGACGTGAGCCTAAAGCAATGGGACTCGCCAAGTCGCTATATTCTCAATCTATGTAATAAAATATTTCCAACTAAGACTCAAGCCTGAGTAGTTTATCTTAGGGAAGGAATATTATGTTTATCGCAATCGCATCTATTGTTTTGCTGGTACTGGGTGTGGGTACGGTCTTTTTTAACAAAGGCTTACCTGGACTTAGTAAAGTTAACGGTACGACCATTGGCAAAATTATTGGTATTAGTTGTTTATTTTTAGGTCTTATGGGCTTTTTCTCGCGCTCGTTCTTAATCATCGATTCGGATGAAATTGGTCATTTGAAAAAAATCTACCTAGGTTCCGACTTGCCGGCAGGTAAAATTATTGCAACCGATGGACAAAAAGGTCCGCAAGCGCAAATTTTAGGCCCTGGTTTTCATTTTATGTTTCTAGTCAATGTGCTTTACGATGCTGAAATGCATGACGTTGTGGTGATCCCCGATGGCTCATATGGTGAGTTGATTGCTCTGGATGGCGCACCGCTTAGACCGGGACAGTTTATTGCTGATGAATGGCCTACGGGTGAGTTTGAAAACATGATGGACGCGGAATTTTTCTTAACTGAGGGAAAAGGTCAAAAAGGTCCCCAGTTGACGGTTTTATCGCCAGGCAAATATCGTATTAACCGTTTCTTATTTGACGTTAAAGTGCACAAAGCTTTGGATGTTCCTGCGGGTCATGTCGCGGTTATTCGATCGAACGTGGCGACTCACGGACATGATTGCCCCGATGTAATTAAAACGGCTGGTGGTTCACCCAATGCCAATGTTGCTACGCCTATTGTACCGGTTGGGTGTATTGGGGTTTGGAATGAGCCGAAGCCGCCGGGTAAGTATTATTTAAACCAAAAAGCATACGTGCCAACCATAATTCCAACGCGTATTCAAACTTGGACTTATAAAGGCGGCTACACTGAGCGCGCGGTTAAATTAGCGTTAAATGATGATGGTAGTATTCAGCAAAAGTTTACTGAGAAAGAAATACCAACACCGGAAAGCGCTGCGGATAAAGCAATCAATGTGCGTGTCGAAGGTTGGGTAGTGCCAGTTGATGCCCGTATTTTAGTATCGGTAGAGCCGAAGTTTGCACCAACCGTTGTTGCTACCGTTGGTGACTTAAAAGCAGTGGAAGACAAAATTATCACTCCGGCGATCCGAGACATTATGCGCACCATCGGTGGACACCCGGATCGCAAAGCGTTGGACTTTATTGAAAAACGCGACGAGCTGGCGAAATTGGTTGAAGATGCCATTATAAAAGAAGGCCGCAAGGCGGGCGTTACAATTCAAGAAGTTCGCTTGGGTGAACCTTCCATTCCGCCTGAGTTGATGGTGGCGAGATTACGTGAGCAGTTAGCCAATCAGTTAAAAAAGACTTATCTTGAAGAACAGAAAACGCAAAATGAACGTATTAAAGTTGAACGTGAACGCGCGTCGGCCAATCAGCAGTCGGTTTTAGTTGCGGCGGAAATTGCCAAGCAAGCCGCTGAATACCGTAAAGAGCAATTAAAACTTGAAGGTGAAGGTGAAAAGCTGCGTTTAATGGAGATTGCTCAAGGACAGCAAGCACAGTCAAAAGTATTAGGTCAGGATCGCGTATTACAGCTGCAAATGTTAAAAGAAATTTTACAGGTAGCCAAAGACAATCCTGAGATCATCAAAGTGCCTACAGTACAAGTATCGGGTTCTGGTAGCTCACTAGAAGGCGCAGCAGCAGTACTTGGCGCCTCTAATTTTGGTCAAATGATGAAAAGCACTAACGAAAAGAAAAAATAAACGCTAAATTACTATGAGTGTCATTGCGACCGCGACGCGCATGCGAAGCGGTCGTTTTTATATGCGGCAATATAATAATGATTAATCGAGTCTTAACTTAGTAAATAATTCGTGCTTTACTCAGTTGGCGTCCGTAGATTGGTTTACAAGGAATAGGCATGAAACAACTACTAATATTGCTTTGTTTTAGCGCTTCGTTAGTCGCTGCAGAGCCTTGTCAAACTCTCGCGGATGCAAAGTGGTTACTTGGACACTGGGTGTCAAAGCAAGGCGAGCAGCAAGCCGAAGAGACTTGGCAGCAAATTAGCGCGGATACGTTTGAAGGCAGCGGACAAGTATTTAAAGAACAGCAATTAACGAGCTTTGAATCGCTGCGATTGGTAGCTATGAGTGATAGTGTTTTTTACTTAGCTAAAGTCACCCATAATCCATTGCCGATTGCGTTTAAACTAACCGAGTGTGCCGCTTCGCGATTGGTGTTTGAAAATGCTCAGCACGATTTTCCGAAACGAATTGAATATCACTTAGAGTCAGAGTCGACCTTGCAAGTGGTCGTCAGCGATGGTGCTGCAAAAGGTTTTACTTTACGCTTTACTCGAATGACGAGTTCGCATTAAGGCAGCGTGCTTACGCTGCCTTAATAGATTGCGCGATATTAATCTTGTAAGCCTTGGCGGTAAACACCACGACCATCGCCATCTTGTCCATTGCTAACCCAAGTGGCCATTAGTTGATTGCCACCAAGCCGAGTGATTTGTACAAAGTCTTGGTTACTCGACGTATAGCGGTTTAATTGAGTCGTTGCTGATTTGATGCTTCCTTGCGGCGTATAACTCTTGGCATATACATCATAATCGCTGTTGATATAGGCGCTCCATGCGACGAACAACCCGGCATCATCAAATAACGCATCAATGTTTGGCTGCCACATTGAGGTGGTTTCATTCACTTGGATCAATCCGCCCGTCGATGAGCCGGATGCGCGATACTTACGCGCCATAACACGCCAGTAGTTTCCACTTCCATAACCGGTATTGAGTTGCGACCAAGCAATATAATAATCACCATTACTTGGATGCTGTGTAACGTTAACCGTTCCTTGTACATAAACACTGCTGGTGTCGTAAACTTTTGTGCTATTGCGCTTGACCGCTGCACCTCGATAGAAGTCTTTCTTGTAAGCGCGCACTTTGTTATTGACCAAAGCGGTCCAAGCAATCACAAAATCACCGTTGGCTTGCATTGCGACGTCAGATGATTGATAGATTGCACCGGGATAAGGATCGTTGGCAATTTTTACTGGATTGCTGATCCAGTAGCCGGCAAATTGCAACTGGCGAGTATAAAGTTCAACTTTATACTGGGTTCGACTTTGACCACGCCAAGTAACCGTAACATCACCACTGTCGTTAATGGCGACGCTATCGGCAAAATAACGCTGCGTCTGGTCAGTGTTTAGGCGAATAAATTGACCAAAGCGCGGTGAACCGTCAGCATTGTAGAGCTGAACATAAGCGTTATCACTGTCGCTAAACACGGCGGCGAATTGGCCATAAGCGTTCATGGCGACATCGTTAATCGAAAACGATGTGGTACCACCGGCAAAGTTTAATTGGCGAATCGTTTGACCACTGTTATCGAACAGTTTGATATAGCTGTTATTGATCCCAGCATTTGATTCGTTGTAGCTAATAACAAAGTTACCATTCGCCGCTGCTGCCGTACGCGGAAAATATTGTTGACCTTGAGTTTGGGTGTTAACTAACTCATCGTCGCCTTGCAAGGTGATGTCGGCTTGTATCATTGGGCTTATGGACAAGGCGAGTCCAGTAAGCCATACATGGATTGATGTTTTCATAGTATTAGTAATCTCCATTACAAAAAATGTGTAAAACGTTCCTCGCTAATCATTTAGCGCCAGCAGACTACGATGCCGAATTGTTAGGGTAAAGTGACTTTTTGCGCTTTATCTCAAAAATGGAATATTGATGTTTAAGGATCGATAGAGTGGCTAAACTTTACTCAATTGAAATGGATACATTCCGCTTGGCATCTCTGTTCACTGTGCCGCGACGGTCACTATGAGTCACGGTAGGCGCTGATCGGAACACTGAAAGAAGGTTATCGAACCGGTGTGAAGCAGCCAAGCATTATTAATAGGAAGTCTTTAATGTATTGAATATAAAAGAAAAATTACTACTGTCCGTTTTCTGGTAGTCCTTGTCCGATATTTGCTAATGCGATTTTGATTCTCTCGCTACAATGCTCAGCACCTGGTTGATGCCAAGTCATTCGATGAAGGATCGAGATATATTGTTGTTAAGGAACTTCACAGCATCAGCCGGAGATTAACTTGTTGTAGGTTGTATGTTTGCGAAGGATCGCGGCACTCTCATCCAGAGGGATAAGCGCAAGCTTTGAACTCTGGACCCCTCTCGAACGTAATTAATTCACAGTTTTACCTCCCCGTCGAGACGCTGTTATTTCAAAGTGATATATTTGCGGCCACTCGAGGTGAGGCTGCTATAAAGTTGAGGGATCTTATGAAAAAAATTTTACTGATATTAGTCACATTGACGACCTTGTATAGTCACGCTGGCGTTTATAAAAACGACCATTTCTTTCTTGAATGCAATAATTGCAGTAGCGACTTTGATTTTCGAAATACTGCACGTCTGCATTTTGAACAGCTTCATCCTTATGATCCCAATATGCCGCTTTCTGGTATCGAAGAACGCTATGTGTTGGTTAATATGGCGCAAGGCTTATTCCGCACGGTACGTGCACAATGGAAAATGCAAGTGGCTTCGGGTCCGCGCGGACGTACTGGCGGTGGCACCACTATTGTTCAAGAGGTTAGTTTATTACCCAATTCAACGCTGAATAATGAGCGCTTTGCCGAGTTTTTGGATGGGATTGATAATTTTGCATCGGCGTATCAGTTTGCCAGCTATCAAGGATCTTCCGCTTCGACCACTGGTTATTGGAATACTTTGTTTTTGTTGTCGCCGACCATCAACTGGCAAGGCACAGCCAACTTTGCGACGAGTGTTGAAGCTTTCGTCAATGCAAAGTTGGAGCAAGACGACGGTAATGAGGTGTTCGACTACAATCCCTTTTACTTTGCCCTGTCGCCCATGTTTGTTGAAGTCTATAGCGCCGATGGTTACTATGTCACTCTGGTATCACAGCCCGCGGCATCTGCAGAGCGCAAATGGAATGTGTTTTATGTTTGGAAAGACAACACCTATTTCGATGCATCAGGCAATCAACTAGGATTAAGAACCAGCTTGCCAAGTAACGCGGCTTGTTCAACTTCCGGTGTTTTTGAAGTGTGCCGTACAATGAATTCGAATCATGTTAGCTCGGGTGGTGTATTCGAGAGATTGGTGGTTGCTAACTCTCTCGAAGGGTGTGGAAGCGATCCTCAAAAAACGGGGTGTACTCCGCCAACCGCTGGTTGCCCGGCAGGTTCAACTAAATGCCAACCGAAGCGACGTGAAGAACAATAATATTATTTGCAAGAGGGTGCGGTTTGTTAACTCGATGCATTCTGATCCCGGTTATACTATTCAGCGGCTGGCTACAGGCCAGCGGCTTGAATCCCAAGTATCAGTTTAATGCCCTAACCTCACAGTTATCCCAAGTTTCGGTTACCGATATAATCCAAGACGAACAAGGTTTTACTTGGGTCGGTACGCAAGATGGACTTAATCGATTCGATGGCCATCAAGTAAAAGTCTATTTACGTGAGTCGCCAACCGGTCAGGTCGCGCATAACTTCATTCGTCAATTATTGCTGACCGCGCAAGGTGAGTTGCTTGTGTTAACCAACAACGGCATCTTGCAGTATGAACGTGACAGTGACCGCTTTGTAGCATCTAAGCGGTTTGCCGGACTGCAAGATCTAAATCAAACTACTAGTATTGCGGAGGGCCAATCGGGCGCACTTTGGATTGGCAGCAGTCAAGGTCATGTGGTACGTCTTGCGCTCTCTGGTGACGTCAGCCGCTATTATATTGCTTCAAGAGAAATTGAACGTCCGGTCTATATTAATCATATTTTTGTCGATCATCAGAATACGGTTTGGCTATCGACGCGAGAAGGACTCTGGACCAAACGTGAAGTGGGGCATGACTTTTCCGCATTTACGATTGCGCTCCCGCAACAAGGTGTTGATCCTTATTTTCCAGTGGAGAACACTGCGCAACATCATGACAAGTTGTTGGTGGCGACTTTTGCTGGACTGCTAGCCGTTGATTTAAACACTTATCAAATTACTGCATTGGCGAGCGCAAAAGCTCCGAATGGTTTAAAGGATATTCGTGTTCGTCACGTTTACGTCAGTGGCAATGATATATGGCTCGCGACGTTTCAAGGACTGTATCGTAAGCAGAGCAATGCGTTAGCTTTTTCTAATATTGATTATCGCCCAAGACTGCAACAGGAATTGGCCGATCAAATTGTTAATCGAGTCTATCAAGATGCGAAAGGTTTTGTGTGGGTTGGCACTGAACGCTATGGTCTTGTTTACACGCACCTTTCACTGAATCAAATTCAACACTTTACTGCAAAAAATAACGCCGAAGAATGCTTATCTGGCGATCCTATCTATGCGTTATCCGCAATTGATGAGCAGTCATTGTGGGTTGCCGTATGGGGGCGCGGTTTGCATCGTATCAATCAAGAATTGGGTAATTGTGAGTTTTTCTCTCAGCATAGCGATCCACTGATTAATGACGCCCTTAAAATTATTGTCTCAATAACCCGCGACCAAAATGGAGGGTGGTGGTTCGGGACGGCTGGGTTTGGCGTGCTTCATTATGAGCAAGGAAATTGGCGTTTGTTCGCCAATCATGAAGATGAGTCTAAAGGGTTAAAGAATCTCGATGTTTTTGCACTGTTACAGGATCAGAATACTTTATGGTTAGGAACTCAAGGTGGCCTTGCCGCATTTGATCTTATTCACGAAAAGTTTACCCATTATAGTTATCTACCGATCAACGGCACTGAGCGCGTGGCGCAAATCTTCTCCTTAGCAAAAAATGAAAACTCTGATGACCTTTGGGTGGGTACCCAACATGGGTTAACTCGCTTTAACACACAAACACGGCAGCCCGATTTAAAACAAATACCTCAGCGATTACTTGACCTATCAACGCCAGTGTACAGCTTAGCGCTGGATCGAGCGGCTACACTTTGGATCGGAACCGGTGGTACGGGTATTTGGTCGCTCGATAATGCGCAAGCTTTGAGTCATTTCGATAGTCAACAGGGCTTACCGAATAATACGGTATATGCTATCGAGGTTGATCGCTCGGGTCGGGTTTGGGGCAGTACCAATAATGGCCTATTTAACATCCAGCCGGATGCAGACAGTGTGCGTAGTTTTACCGTTCGGCAAGGTTTGCAGGGCAAAGAATTTTCCACTGCGCACGCAATAAATGCACAAAAAAATCGGGTCTATTTTGCCGGACTGAATGGCTTTAATGTGGTGCAAACAACGCATTTGAAAACCGGGCCGCAAATTTTTAAGCCAGTTATAACAGGGTTTTTATTAAACAATAAACCGTTTGAACTGCAACAGTCGACACGTTACACCAATGGCAGGTCGATTAGCAGTAGCTCGTCACTGCAGCTAGATTATTACGATAAATTTGTTGGTTTTGAATTTGCGTCGTTTAATTATTTGTCCGGACAAGACACCCGCTTTCGCTACCAGTTACAGGGGTATCATGATGACTGGTTAGAGGTTCCAGAAAATACGCACTCAGCTTCATTTACCAATTTGCCCAGCGGCCGTTATCAGCTGGTGATTAATGCAACCGATTATACCGGGCAATGGAGTGAGCAGAGCAAGGTTTTAGCCATTCATGTTTCACCGCCTTGGTGGCTCAGTTGGTGGATGCAAACTATGTATGGTGCTTTACTACTCATTATTCCTTGGTGCGTTCATATCTATCGTTCGAAAGCATTGCGTCAAAGAGCTGCCAAGCTGGAGACCGCTGTGAAACTGCGCACGCAAGAGCTGGCGGTGCAGAAGAAGGTTGTGGAAAATCTACTGCAACAAAAAAATAATGAGTTTATCAATATATCCCATGAATTTAGAACGCCGTTAACGTTAATCTTAGGGCCAGTTAAACGCATGTTAGAGAAAGCTTCTAACAGCGAACAAAGCGCTCTAAAACTCATTCAAAGTAATGCTGAGCGTTTATTACGTTTGGTAGATGAGCTATTAGAAATTGAAAAGCTTAAGGTTAATCAAGCATTACCTAAGCAAACCTATCGAGTGGATGAATGCCTTAATGAGTTGGTGTTTGCTTATGAATATGCGGCAACCAACGCAGGTCTTGGTTACTCGGCTAATATTACGCCTGAGCTAATCGTTGAAATGTATCCGGATGCTTTAGAAAAAATTGTGGCCAATTTGTTGTCCAACGCGATTAAATATAATCAAGAGGGTGGTTCGGTTGCATTAGCCGTTTATGTCGTCGATGAGAACTTAGTGATTCAAGTGCGTGATACTGGGATAGGCTTAACCCGTGAAGCGCGCAAAAAAGTATTCGATAAATTTCAACGAGTCAATCGGCAGTCTTTGCAAATTCAAGGCAGTGGAGTCGGACTGGCTGTGGTACAAGAAATTGCTCAAGCACACGGCGGTCGAGTAACTTTAGATAGCAAACCCGGTGTTGGATCGCAATTTACTGTGACCATGCCATGCTTGTTGGAAGAAGCCAATCTCAGTGAGTCAAGCATCGAGCATGAAACGGTTACGGTGGCGGGCACCGAGGATGATGCTGAGTGGCAAAACCTTGATGATAATCAACCGGTCGTGTTGGTCATTGAAGACGATCCAGGCATGCGTTTTTATATCAAAGAGGTGGTCAGTGAACATTTTCAATGCGTCGCCGTCAGTGACGGTGAAAAAGGCATTGAGCTGGCAGCGCAATTGATCCCGGACATTATTATTAGTGATGTTATGATGCCGGGTATCTCCGGTCATGAAGTGTGCCGGCGACTAAAGTCACAAGAAATGACCAGTCATATACCGGTGCTTATGCTCACTGCGCGCGTGGATAAAGAAAGCCGCATGCAAAGTTGGGAGCTGTTAGCCGATGATTACCTCACCAAGCCATTTGATGATGATGAATTAATTGTTCGGCTTAGCAGTATCTTAAAGTTACGGGCCGCACTGCATCAACATTATTCAACTGCCCAGCAAGGGTTAGAGTCTGCTTCCGATACGCAGGCAGAAAGTGCTGTTAAGCGGTCGAATCGTTTAAACAAGAAGGTGACAGAAGAGCCATCTTTACTAGCATCAAACGAACCTTCGGAAACTGCGGTCGATATGGCTGAACCAGCGGTGCGTATTTCGGAGCGCGATCAGCAGTTTCTCGATAAAATTAATTCCTTATTAGCTGAGCATTTTGCGCGTGAGGAGCTATCGGTTGAGTGGATGGCGCAGCAGCTGTTTATTAGTGACCGTCAACTGCGCCGTAAACTTAAGGGGCTAATGGGCATGACGCCCAATGAAGTCATCAAAAACTTTCGTTTAGAACGAGCTATGACGTTATTGAAAAAGGGCGAGAAGCCATCTTCGGTATCCTTCGCGGTTGGCTTTTCTTCGCATTCCTATTTTAGCCAAGAATTTAAAAAGTACACTGGCGTATCTCCGGCCGATTATTGATAACCGCGCGGCCGATTTTTATTACTCACACCGCTAACCTCCTGTTTACAAAGCTAAATTAGGGATGTCCTTTTTGTTGAATGAAATGGCCGCTGGCTTTTAACGGTTGCGGCTCTTCTGGTTTATCTTTTCTCCCACACAACATGTGTAAAACCCTCAATAAAAACTTGTAACTAGAAATGGGAGATATGAATGATGAAAGGATCTATTAAATTTCTTGGTCTACTGAGCCTAGCTTTGATGGCAAAGTGGGCCAGTGCTGAGCAATCAATTTTGTGTAACGATTGTAGCAATCCACAAGCGGCAATTATGCCTTATGCTTACAATTTAGCTCCGGGTGAAAATATTACGGTTAATGTATTGGATATTAAGAAAAACGAAGTTAATACCTTTTACGCGGCCGCACACTTTAATCGTCGCACGAACTCAACGATTTATGCCGTGTTTCCACGTGACACCTCAAGCTCAGTTCTGAATAACTTTGAATTATTGAAAGAAAAGGTTCAAGACTTGACCGACTTAGCTTATACCCAATTCGATCTATCAACCATACCCTCGTGTACTAGTGGTGAAACTTCAATTGACTCTGCATGGGATTTATATGCTTGTCCAGAAGCACAGCGTGCGCTAACCAATATGCTTTACAACGACCCAACGTGGTTGCAGCAAATGGCCAATGATTTAAACATGTTGTCTGACTTACTACATTTAACCCAGTTTGATATAAAAATCGATCTATACGTAAGTTTGTCTGATGGCTCAGAAATTGTGTTTGTGTTTGAGTACACCATGGTTGGTGACACGATTAAAGGCATGTATAAAATTGACTTTACCCGTTCAACCGATGCCGATGGCAATATTTTGGACCCACAGCAAGCGACCGGTGGAGCCAGTGGTTACATCGCATTAAATAACTCAAACTCTGGTTTAAGCAGTCTTTTGGCTGCGGCCGCTAGAGCGGGCATTTTGGTAGACCTAAACTACCCGAATGCAATGCGTGTATCCTGCGTACTAAATGGTAATGTTTTAACTTGTACTGGCAGTCGCTAATTATGATTCGCCGAGTGGTTTACTCGGCGAGTTCATTTTGTTTTTGTACTTTAGTGGGTGGTTGTTGATACTGCTCACTAAATGCGCGGCTGAAAGTCGATAAACTCTGAAAGCCTACCGCATAAGCAATCTCACTGACTGTCCCATTATTCTTTTGCAACATTTCAAAGGCAGTTTCTAAACGTCGCTTGCGCAATAAACTTTTCGGCGAACAACCGTATACGCGCTTGGTATACCGAAATAAAGTGCTGCGCGTCATATTTAACTCGGTAAACATTTGCTCAACGTCAAACTCCCATTGTCCCAGATTATCGGCAATTACTTTTTCTAGTTTTTGACAGCGTTTCGATTCAAAGCTATCCAAAGGCTTTTGCGTATGAGTTAGCGAAGCACGAATTTTTTGATACAACACTTCAGCCAAGCGTTTCTTTTGCTTCATGATGTTGGCAACCTTTGCCAGCAGTTGGTCGCTGTCGAAGGGTTTGGTTAAGTAATCATCTGCGCCTAATGTAAGGCCTTTAATGGTATTTTCCTTATCACCCAGCGCGGTTAGTAGTATGACGGGTAGGTGAGCGATTTTTGGATTGGCGCGCAATAAACGCAGCACTTCGAAGCCATCCATAAGAGGCATCATCACATCGGAAATCACAATGTCCGGCTGCATTTGTTCAGCGAGATTTAAACCGACCTCACCGTTTTCGGCTTCGATCACTGTATAAGCTTGCTCTAAAATACTGCGCATATAGTCTCGAATTTTTACATTGTCATCGATTACCAAAACCGTTTGGGTTTGTCCCCGATCGGTTGTTGATTGCTGTGCTTTTATTGCACTTTGCTGGCGGTCTAAAGTGGCTGTAGCTGATGGTGTAAGCGTTTCGGTGGCGAGCTGCGTTGTACTGGTTGCGGTTAACGCTGGCGCGACGAAGTCTTTACTAAGCGCTGCTTCTCTGACTAACGTACTGGGGAAGCAAAGTGTGATAAGCGTGCCCATTTCAGGATAACTTTCTAAACCAACTGAACCGCGATAGAGCTCAACCAATTCTTTTACCATTGATAAACCAACTCCGGTTCCAGGCATGGTTTGTTTCGATGATTGTTTCCCCTGATAAAAGCGTTCAAAAACGTGCGGCTGCTCTTCCGGCTCAATGCCGACTCCTTGATCACAGATGGTAATAAAGGTCGCTGAATCTTTTTGGTAAGCGGTAATGGTAATTTCAGAGTCGCGTTTGGAAAACTTGATCGCATTAGAAATCAGGTTGGTCATCACTTTATCAAAGTGGCTAGGGTCGATGTTCATTTCCAAGCTAGGGTTAATACTGGAACGATCGATTTGCAACCCTTGCTGCTTCAGTTTTAATTGGAAACGCGCTAAGCAACTCTCAATATTATCTGCAATATTAAACCAAACCGGATGCGATTGTAGTGATTGACCTTCGAGTTGCTCGAGACTGAATACATCGCCCAGCAGCGACATCATATGCAAATTGTTGTCGAGTGCGCACTGAATGGCATCACGATCACTTTTCATATGAATGTTTTCTGATTTAATTAATTGCTTGAGTGGTCCGGTGGACAAGGTTAAAGCGGTACGAAACTCGTGTGATAAATTACTAAAGAAGCGCTGTTTGGCTTTACTTAAGTCGAGAATTTTTTGTGACATTGCTGCTTCATTGCGTAAAAGACGGTTAAGTTTCTTTCGCTTGCTGTATTGCATAAGCAGAATGATAAAGGTAGCGACCAAAATAACAATGAGTAGACTTCGCCCAAGCCGTTCGCTTGCAATTTTCTCTGCCGCTAAGTCGGCTTGCTGATTTAATTGTTCAATTTGCTGCGCTTTTTCGCGCGTGGCAAACTCTTCTTGTAATTTGAGTACCGCTTGATTGTTGGTTTTCTTTAGCAGTGAAATTGATGCTTCATGATACTTGCGATAATAGTCGAGTGCGGTTGCAAAGTCATTGTTGAGCTCATGTGCGATAGCGTAGTCTTCTAAAACCCACAACAGTGATTGCTGGTTATCGGTGGCGCGGTAGTAATCTTCGGCTTTTGCTAGAGCGTCTAAGCCTTTTTGGTGTTCGCCTAAATAGCGCAGCGCAATCGCCATATTATTATACGATACGGCTTGTTCAAATTTTAGGCCGTGGCGTTTGCCCAAAGCGATGGTCTCTTCGGCAACGGCGATGGTTTGTTGAAAGTTTTCTTCATACAGTTTTAGATTTTGTTTCAAGATCATCGCCCAAGCTTTTGGACGGTCTGCACCAATGGCTTCACTCAGTTCGATAACACGATGTTGTAGCGCAATACTTTTGTCGCGCGAGCGTTCAATGTCTTCATGCAATTTTTCGTGCTCAGCCGGGTCGGCGCTATCAAACGATTGCGATATTTTATTTGCGGTCATGTAGTGAATATTCATTTGACTCGCCAGTGCCCAGACTTCGTAATATTTATCTTGGCGTGCTTGCGCTACCGCGAGCATTTCATTGGAAAACTTGAGAGCACGCGGATAATTTCCCATATGGTAAAACAGCTGTACCAATTGATTATAAAACTGCAATTCGGCGCCGGTTTCGCCCAGATCTTGCGCTTGATGTAATCCATTCATTAATTTTTTAAGTGCAATATCGAAGTTATCGCGACGCACTTCTACGGTTCCAGCGATTAAGCGATACCAGAGTTTAAGCCGTGGCTGCTCTTGATCATGATAGAACGGGTAGTATGACTGAAACAGAGGATTGACATTTTCCAACTGTTGTTCAAACAGCAATTGCTGAACATTGAGCAGCGCAACCCAAGCAGCGAAACGGTCGTTGCGACCTTGGCTTCGGCTGATGGCTTCGATTTGTTGTTTCGCGGCTTCATATTGTTCGGTTTTGAAATACAACTGCACTAGGTAAAAATTAGCATCAAACTGAGTTTGCTCATCGATTTTATGAAACGGATGAGTTAAGGCTTGCAGCGCTTTGATTGCCGCATGTGGATCGGTGTGTTGCGTCGCTAACGCTTGCTCTAAATATTTCGAAGTTGCGGACGGTTGTACCGCTTGGCCAAACAACCATGGCGTCAGCACTAACACGAGTAGATGGAAAATGCTTGGTTTTACAAATGTCATTATCACGCGTCCCTATTCGGATTTTAGAATTTGGCAAACCCACTTGTGTATACAATTGACATCACTTGCGCTCGAATACTTGTGTATACAACTACAGGGCGTTGGAATATTTTTTGTTCTCTCCAACGGTTGCTCTGACCGCTAATATTGAGCAAAGTCGGAACAATTGTTTGTCAAAAAATCGCAAAGACTTGGCTCAAGATCGCAACTCTCTATTAATGATGAACTCGGTCGCAAGGTGCAAGTGCTATTTATCGGTAAAAATGTCACTTTTTGCGGAATAGTTGAAAATGAGATATCGCGTTAAACAAGATTTATTGGCAACTAGATGACATTCTAAAACAAACGCTGGCGCTATTTTACGAGTAGAGTCAATGACACTTCAAAGCAGCTCGAACGCAAAAAGTAGAGCTCAAAGAAGCCATCATTACAGCTATATAAAAATACTGAAGTCGAGCTGTACAACCGTAATAATAGGGACCAAAAAAATGACATTAATAACGCGAAATTTGACCCGAACTTTAGGGGTCTTATTAACGCTGCAATGGTTAGTCGTTACGTCAGTTAGCACCCATGCAGCAGAAAAAGTAAATCAATCGATTGATCTTGGAGGCAATCGTCAAGCTACTTGGTATTTACCCGATGGCCAAGCCCATAGTTGGGTGTTGTTGCAACATGGTTTTCAACGCAATAAAAATAACATGGACCACTTTGCCACCACTCTAATGGAAAATGGTTTCTTGGTATTAACCATGAATGCCAGTGTAACCGGAGGCAATGCTTCGCTCGCTCGAGATTTTGCCGATGACATCATCGATAATATGCCGCTACCACCGAACGATTATCCATTGCCGCAGAAGTTAATTCTTTCTGGACACTCAGCAGGTGCTTTATTTGTAACCCATCTGGGTGCGCGCTTGATGGAGCGGGGCGATCAACGCTTGGCTGGCGCAGTGTTACTGGATCCGGTTGATGCCAACGATGGTATGGGGCCTGCTATGCAGTCGATGGTCAATAACGGTTTACCCGTTTACTCTATTTTGGCCAATGCGAGTTCGTGTAACTCGAGCAATAACGCGGTCGGTCCGCTGAATGGTTTAACCAGCAGCTTTGTCGGTATTAAATTAACTAATAATTCTAAGCATACCGATGCCGAAGGCGACTCTACAGGTGGCATTATTACTTGGTTATGCGGCTCACCGAAAGATTACAATGTGGTTTATCTGCAAGACTTTGCGTTGAACTGGGCACTGGATATGGCCAATGGCACGGTTTCTGGCGATTACTATCCAGGCGGAAGTAAAATTGCCGCATTAATTGCAGCTGAAGATGGCGAACTCATCAAAGAAGGTGCGGTCACTTACCCACCACAAGCAGACTTTGCTTTCAGTGCCAATGAGTTGTCGGTGCAGTTTAGCGATCAAAGCCAAGACGCCGATGGCTCAATCGATACCTACGCTTGGGATTTTGGTGATGGCAGCAGTTCTGCGCAAGCGAGCCCAAGTCATACTTACGCCAGTGCTGGCACTTATACCGTATCGTTAACGGTGACCGATAATGATGGCCTCACCGGCACTATCAACAAAAGTGTTACAGTCGTTAGCGGTGGCATGGCACCGAATGCTGCGTTTACCTTTACGGTTGACCAGTTCATTGCGGCTTTTACTGATACCAGTAGCGATAGCGATGGTTCAATTGTGCAATGGAACTGGGATTTTGGTGACGGTAATGGTTCGAATACGGCAAGTCCAATGCATACCTACGGTTCGCCGGGCACTTACAACGTAACCTTAACGGTAACCGATGATGACGGCTTGACCGACAGTGTTACCCAAGCGGTTACCATGACCTCAGGCGGTGGCTTAGCGAATCCAAGCGAGTTAACCGGTTTAGCCGCAGCGCAGAATCAAGCTTTGTATTATTTTATGGAAGTTCCAGCCGGAGCAACCGATCTTAATTTTGCAATCAACGGCGGCAGCGGCGATGCTGACATTTATGTACGATTCGGTGCCGAGCCAACCACCAGCCAATACGACTATCGTCCGTATAAAAATGGTAACGATGAAACGGTTGCGATTGCTACTCCGCAAGCGGGTACTTGGTACATTATGATTCGTGGCTATCGAGCTTACAGCGGTCTTACTTTTAATGCCTCGTATAAAACACCGGGCGACAATATCGCGCCGCGGGCGGCTTTTAGTGCCAGTACAAGTGGTCTGTCGGTGAACTTTATTGATGAATCGAGTGACAGCGATGGCAGTATAGTATCGCGACTGTGGAGCTTTGGTGATGGCAACCAATCCACCGATGCGAACCCATCGCACCGCTACGCACAAGCCGGGACCTACACCGTCACGTTGGCCGTGTCGGATGATGACAATGCGTCGGATAGTGTGAGCCAACAGGTGGTCGTGACTGACTCTTCCGATGATGAGCTACAAAACGGTCAGGCGCGGATTAACCTAGCTGCCGATACCGGACAAGAGCTGCACTTTGTTTTGAATGTGCCGGCCAATGCCCTTAATGCGCAGTTTGTTATCACCGGTGGAAGTGGTGATGCCGACATCTATGTGCGCTACGGCGCTAAGCCCACACAAAATGATTGGGACTATCGTCCTTATCGTTATGGGAATGAAGAGACTGTGACAGTGGCCGCCCCGCAAGCGGGACAATGGTACGTGATGGTCCGTGCTTACAATGCCTTTAGTGGCGTTTCCCTGACAGGTTCTTATGATGACAATGAGTAGCTCCCCCCCTTTGCCTCAACGTCTTTTATAAGTACCTTAAAAAGCCGGGAGTTTCTCCCGGTTTTTTTATGCTTAACCTTCCTAGTGGCCTTGTTTTATGCCCCAAAGCATCAATGTTTGAGATTTGTAACCTATTGAATAATATAAAATAAATCATCAAATGTCGGTTTTCGATAAGAAAATGGCGGATATAGAAAATGCGTAGTAGGAGGGTAATTCAACGCTAGGTGGTACAGTGTCTCTCGTGTTCAGCAGCCATAATTTTTACGCTAAGGATAGCGGCTAATTGTGAATTGATGTCTAAGGATGGGGCTGCTGTTTTATAACTCATGATACCCGTTTTTCTTTTCTGAGCAGGCGTCCAGCCTGAGATGTTTCCTATTAGTGAAGGCGTATGAAATTGTTTCGGGTAAACACGCCGTGTTTATCCATGAATGATAAGAAGTGCGACTTCGTCAATATTTACCTGTTTTGAGAGTATGCTACTTTACTGCCTCTTGAGATAATTGGCGTAGCGTGACTCAGGCACCATAAGGAAATTAACAATGAAAATGATTTTACGAGTATCGGTACTGATTCTGGCGCTGTTCGCCGCGATGAACAGTGCGGCATACATTGACGTTAATGGCACGCGCTATGCGGCTTGTCACGATTGTGAAACCGATGAAGATTTTCGAGCCTTCGCCGAAGCTCATTATAATGAATTTAATGGCCCGCCGGTAACCGTAGTGGTCGATGGCGATAATTCGTTTTGGTTAAATAAAGGCACGATTGTGCCTGGTATCATTAAGCAAGTACGGCGCAATATTACCCGCACCGTGGATCGCTCAAATCCATCCGAGCCGGTTCATACCATTACCATTTCTTATGATCTTGAACCGGTGAGCCAAGCGTCGCTTGATTTGTATAACGACTATATTGCAGAGCTGAATGCACAAGTAAACCAAGGCGTTCCGACGATTCTTGCCAAGAATCTAGGCGCGCTAGACATCACTGTTAATGGTGCAGTTTGGTTGAATAATACTGACTTTATGAGCGATTACGCGGCCGCCATTGAGTCTCAGGTAAGCAATGTCATGGCAACTTCGGCGTTTAATCCGTTTTTCTTTGTCGATAAGCCGATTATTGCGCGCTTTAACACCACCGATAACTATTCTGTCGAAGTGTTTCAAAAGGACGGACAGTGGTTCCATTTATTTACGTGGGCAACCGGGTCTCAAGCGCTTATGGACACGCAAGGTAACTTTATTGAAACCAGCTTTTATTATGACAAGACCAGTGTTTGCTCGACCAAAATTACCATTAGCTTCTGCCGTGAAGCGCAAGGAAATAGTAGCTTGATTCACGTAATAGACACTTTAGAAGAGCAGCAAGAGCAAAACTTAGAGAACCCGGATAATAAAGGCGCACGTCGCTGCCGTGTGGATAACTGCGGCTATCCCTAAGTGATGGCAAGCCAACGCGCCAGTTATGCGGTAGGCGCGTCGCCTTGGCGAGCGCTTACCACTACTGATTTGGCTGGCCAGCCGCTAGCCAATTACTTCCGAACTGCATATACAACTTCGTTAATATTTACATTCGATTAACTAGGCTAACTCACCGCGTTTTGAGATAATTGACCATGAGTGCTATGCCTTACAAGGAATAAACAATGAAAATGATTTTACGATCAGCGGCGTTGCTGCTGGCGGCGGCGGCTGCGATGAGTAGTTCAGCCCATTTTGATCTCAACAATATCCGTTATTCGACCTGTTACACCTGTACCACGGATCAAGATTATCGCAACTTTGCTCAGGCGCAATATGAGCAGTTGGGCGGAATTTCAACCATGGTCATCGCCGATGGCAACCACCACTTTTGGTTAAATAATGGCACGCTATCGGGCGGCACCATCAAGCAGGTGCAGCGAGTTGCGCGGATGAGCGTTAACTGGCGTAGCGGAGAGCCTGTTCATACCTTTACCGTGAGCTACAACATCGTTCCAGTCTCTTCAGCGGCTATGGACTTCTACAATGACTTTATTGCTGAACTTAACAGCTATTTAAGTCAAGGCTCGCCGCAACCGATGAACTTAGGCGCGCCGCTGCCAACGGTTTTGGCGAAGAATATTGGCGCAGTTGATATTACTGTGAACGGCGCGATTTGGTTAAATAACACCGACTTTATGGCGGATTATACAAGCGCGATTAACACGGCGGTGAATAATGCGCTAGCCGCAGGATCGGTAAATCCATTTTATTTTACCGACAAACCCCTTGTCGCGCGTTTTAATACCGCTGATAATTACTCGGTAGAAGTGGTGCGGCATAATGGTCAATGGACGCACTTGTTTACCTGGGAAACCGGTACGCAAGCACTCATGGATCAACAAGGTAACTTTATTGATACTGAGTTTAAATTTAAAATCAATAGTGTTTGTACCACCAAATTGACCATTAGCTTTTGTCGCGATCAACAAGGTCTTGGCAACCTGATTCATGTGCTCGATGTGGAAGAAGAAGAGCGTACTGGTGCGACTGAGACTCCTGGCAATCATGACGATAGTGGTAATGCACGTCGCTGCCAGGTTGATAACTGTGGGTATCCATAATTTTTAAATTAATTCGTTATCTTAGTTTTTCTGTTCTACTGTTTCCTCTGCTGTTACTAGCAGAGGAAATCCAGCTTTATTCTGATGCAATTCCAGAACGTCCCAATTCAATTTATTCCCTCAAGCCCTCAAGTAATGGTGCATTATTACTGGCTACCAATAATGGTTTGTTTCGTTATGATGGTCAGCACTATATTGTTATTGCTGATGAATCATCGGGATTAATTGATAATCGTGTTCGGCATATCAGTGAAGATGTTGCAAGGTTAACGCTGGCGACTGAACAAGGCCTTACCGTCATAAGCAAACAAACAGAGCGAATGCGCAGCTTTTCGCCTGCTAGCGAGATAGCATTAGACAATGCACTGGTGGCGTCGTTTCTGCATAATGATGAAGTTATAGCGATTGCACGTTCGGCGCGTATTTACCGCTTGTCGACAGAGCTCGAGTTACAGCAGTCGAAGGTTTTGCAAGATGGACTGATTGCTTATAAAGCATTGCGTTGCGGTTTAGATAATATCTATATTGCCACTTCACAAGGACTCATTGATTACGACCTTATCCAGCAGCAAGCTGAGTTTGTTGCGTTGCCTGCCATTGGGGCTGAGCCGATTGTTGATTTAGCCTGTAAAGACTCGAACCTGTTTGTTGCGTCGAACAGTCATGTTGTGAGTCTCAAGCAAGATAGCAGTCTGCTAACGTTAAGCGATTTTTCAGCCAACGATCGCATTCAAGCTTTTGCAATCGATGCTAACCATTTAACGGTCGCAACATTCAACTCCTACCTTTTGCGTTTTGTTACTGATGCCGCGAGTGCAACAGCTTTACAGTTGAGTGCTCAATCTCGGGCGCCCGATGTGCGGCAATTGTTGCCGACAGGAAATGGTGAGATTTGGATTGCAACGTCTTCTGAAGGGTTATTGCGCATTATTGATAGCGAGCAATACAGTCAATTGATCAATAGCGCGACCCGAGCCGGTTGTCCTGCCATTGATGCTGAAGTTTACAGTGTGGCGAAACAGCGCGATGAATTATTAATTAGTACTTACGCGCAGGGCATTTACCGGTATTCGCCAGACGAACAAAAATGCCAACCCTATTTTCCACAACTGGCGCAGCAGAATTCATTACTCTATGAGAATGTAGTGGCGCTGCATTATCATGCTTCCGGTGCAGTTTTTATTGGCAGTGCGCGTAAAGGGTTGCGTATTGTGCAAAACGGACAGGTGCAATATTTCAGTAGTCGCAATGGCTATGAAGCGGCTTTTGATAATATTAATCGAATTCAGTCAATTAATGATCAAGTGGTTTTATCGACCATGGCGGGCTTAATTGTGCTCGATCCGAATTCGCTTGAATATAATATTTACACCGACAACAGCAGTAATCGTAAGCTGATTAACCGTATTAGTGTAGTTGCGCCTTTTGGTCAAAATCTTATTCTAGGTACTGACTATGGTGTATTGCTGTTTGATTTAAACAGTCGTGAATTTAGCGGCGAACAGTTCTTTCCGATTAAAGGCACGGTTTATGATCTCGCCATTGATTCACAAGGACACTTAGTTTACTCCGTAGAAGGTAAAGGTGTTTATCAAGCGCAATTAAATTCAAACCTGGAAGACACTGATTCTAAATTGTTAATTCGCAATAGTACCGCTTACAGTATTGTGCGCGATGCAGCTGATCGATTTTGGTTGGCGACCAGTCAAGGTATCTATCGTTATCATGCGCGGATGGACGAAGCGCTACTGTTAACCGCCGAGTACGGCTTGCAAGCGATCGACCATAATACCGGTGGCATTTATGACGCTGCTAACAATCAAGTCATCATACCTTCGGTAAATGGTGTACGGGTCATTAATGTTGATCAGTTTGATGAGAGTAAAGTGGTTAATAGTCCGGTGCTGAGTCAGATTAGTTATTTAAGTCAGCATAAAAATATCACGCATAGTTTAGCACTTGAGCAACAGCCTTTAGCGCAACTTGAGCAATTGCAGTTGGATTATGATCACTCTTTATTGCGTTTAAAAGTATCTAACTATGAATTGCAGTTCCCACGCTCGACTAAGATCCGTTATCGCTTAGAGGGCGTTATTGATGATTGGGTTGAGTTGGAGTTTGGCGAGGCGATCATTTTAAATCGTATCCCTACCGGTAGTTATCGTTTATTACTAAACTCACTCAGTCTCAATGGTACCTGGAACGAGTCGGTCCGTTCATTACCAATTAACATTTTACCCCCTTGGTATCTAACCACCACCGCGAAAGTGAGCTACTTGGTGATTGCGCTGCTATTGGCGCTACTGTTTTTCCAGATAAAAACTCGCGCATTGCAAAAACGAGCTCAATTGTTAGCTAAAGCGGTTGATGTGAGAACGCAAGAGTTGGCGCAAGAAAAACGCAATGTAGAGCATTTGCTACAAACTAAGAATCGCGAGTTTGCCAATGTTTCCCATGAGTTTCGTACACCATTAACTTTAGTGCTCGGCCCGGTTTCGCGACTGTTAGAAAAAGAAGAGGCAGAAGAAAAGCGCAGCAAGTTAGAGCTAGTAAAGAAAAATACCTTTCGTTTAATGCGCATGGTGGATCAACTGATCTACTTAGAAAAACTGCGCGTGAATAAAGCTCTAAAGCGCAAACCCATTCCGGTTAGCCAGTTGTTTAAATTTATTACTGACTCATTTGAAGATCTTTGTTTGCTGCGTAATATAAAGTTCCGGGTTGAGTATGAGCGCGATATTTGGTGTCTATCGACCAAAGAGTCGGTGGAAAAAGTCATGCTTAACTTACTCTCAAACGCACTTAAGTACACACCAGAGTATGGCGAAATCGTGGCGCGACTAGAGTCTTGCCAAGAAAGTTTCGTGTTCTCAGTGAGTGACACCGGCTATGGCATCGCGCCGGATCAGCAAGAGCGCGTATTTGAACGCTTTGAACGAGTTAACGATGAGAATAGTGAATCGATTACCGGAGCTGGTATCGGTTTGTCCTTAGTTAAAGAGCTACTGGATCAACATGAGGCAACCATTACGCTGGTTAGCGAACTCGGTAAAGGCAGTCAGTTCACCGTGACTTGGCCAACCATTGAAGCACCAGAAGACGCCAACGAAATGGATATCTTGGGCTCAGATGCGTTGGAATTAGAACTGGAAACATTGCGTGGACAAAGTAGCCAGCCAACGACACAAGCGGATAATTTAGCGGCCGCCGACGATAGCGACAGTCGCGCATTGGTATTGGTGATTGAAGACAATCCCGATATGCGCAGTTATATCCAAGAAACGGTACAAAATCGTTATCGCTGTATTACCGCTAAAGATGGCGCTGAAGGTATTGAATTGGCTAAAGAACAGATCCCCGATTTGATCATTAGCGATGTAATGATGCCCAAGCAAGACGGTTTTGCCGTCAGCGAAACTTTGAAAAGCGATGAAAAGACATCCCATATTCCGATCATTTTATTGACCGCAAGGGGTGATAAAGAAAGTCGCATGACCGGTTGGCAGAAAAATGTTGACGAGTATTTAACCAAACCCTTCGATGAAGATGAGCTCCTCATTCGAATCGATAACCTGCTTTCGATCCGGGAAATTCTTAAGCAGCGCTTCGCTGAGCGCGTTGCTAAAGGTGCAGAAGAGTCTGCTGGATCTCCGCTACAAGAAGATGAGATCAGTCGAATTGACCAAAAGTTCTTGGCCAAACTTGATGCGGTATTGGCCGACGGCTATGCCGATAATCAATTTAATGCCGCTAAATTGGCGGAAGTCCTAGGTTATTCCGAGCGTCAGCTCCAACGCAAGCTTAAAAGCTTAATCGACTTTTCCCCTAATGAATATTTGCGTCACTACCGGTTAAATCAGGCACTGAAAAAATTACAAGAGGGTGAGCTGATCAAAGTGGTGGCCTTTGACTGTGGCTTCACTACAGTGCCACACTTCTCGAGTTGTTTTAAAGCCAAATTTGGTATGACCCCGAAGCAAGCTCAAAGCTAACCGAGCCGGCTTATACGAGATCCAAGCCTAAGTCTGCACTTTGTCGTAAATCGATAAGGCAAAGTCGCTTTTATGAAATCCAATCTGATTCAAAATCAAACACTTAACCATTAACCTTTCGCGCATTACCCATTTAGCGTTGCGTTCCCTTGGCGGGAATGAGCAATAAGAAGAGGACTGTATGGTGAGAGTGCTAGGTACTTTAAAAGTGTTATTGGTCGTTAGTGGCCTTTTATTTCTGCGTTATGCGGAGGCGTTTTGCCCACCCGGTGATATTTGTAATATTGGTGGTAGTGCGCCATCTGCGCCAGGAACCCTAACCGTTCCGTCAACCAATACTAATGGCGCGTATTCCCTAAGTTGGGGCGCGGCGTCGGGCTTTACTTTGGCCGGGCAGTACAAAATTTTTGAGTCGGTTAATGGTGGCGCTTACAGTCAGATTGCATCGATTTCAAAAAACACCACTTCCTATTCTCTTTCCGGTAAACCTTCAGGGAGTTACGCTTACTACATTAAGGCCTGTAATATTGGTAACTGTTCGGGCAATAGTAATACCGACTCAATTGTTGTGCGGCACCGACCGGCAACGCCAAGCGCTCCGAGTGTTCCCAGTACCTCAACCGGCAGTGTGGTGGTTTCTTGGAGCAAACCATCTGGAACCGTTACTTATTACGACTTACAAAAAAGACTTAATAACGGTTCTTGGGTATCGGCACAGAACGGTGATACGAACACCAATCACACCGAGACCGGTTTAACCAATGGTTCGT
>JABXHQ010000041.1 GCA_013373545.1 Gammaproteobacteria bacterium | reverse complement strand
GACCTTGGCTTAGCCAAGTGGCAACTTGTTCGGCATCCACGTTACCGCTGGCATCTAATTCTATGCGTAACGCACCGTCGCGATCCTTAGTGGATAATTTTACTTGCGAATTACCGGAAAATAATTTGAGAGCAATGGGTGGTGACCAAATTTCTTCATCTTTAAAATTAACTTCACCACTGGCTGAACTAATATCTAATTCTAATGGCCGAATAACAATCGGATTTTTATTCAACAACACCTGTCCAGATATCGAAAAACCATCATTGCTTTCAAGGGGCACGGCTAAGTTCAAAGCGACGTCAAAAGGTTTTTGCGGTTGAATATCTTCCAGCACCGTTCCAACGATTTCTTTTAACGGCGATGTGTTAATATATTGCCGCGCACTGTTGGTGTCGGTGCGTGCCAATATGGCTAAATCGAGCTTGGCATTCGCGGCCGAAAAGTCATCAATACGAGCGGTCGCTTGTTTAACTTCAATCGCTTGATAATAGGCGTTCCGCGCAGAAACATACATTGCATTTTGCGTAAAATACAAGTCAGCATCTAAATGATCGAGCTTGGGAAAGTTGGGCTGATACTGATAATCTAGATCTTTTGCATGGGCCTGAATCTCAAAGGTTAGATCAGGCTGTTCCATAAAGTTATCAACTAAACGTCCTTGCAAATTGAACTTCGCATAATCAATCGTTCCAGCCGTCACATTGGCATCTAAATACTCGACCAGTTCAACGCCCATTTCTTCTACTGGAAAATACAACGAGCGCTTAGCAACATCGGCTTCTAACAGTTCGGCTTGCACACTGATCTCTGGCGTAAATCCTTGTTGAAAATATAAGTTACCTTGTGCGCGCACGTGCACGCCATCCATTTTAAATTCAATATTATCAAAAACTAAATGACGGCTGTCAGCAAAAGTGTCAAAGTGACCTTTAATCGCGACCGATTCAGTTGGGATTGGCCAGCGAAATGTTGGTCGAAAATCTATCTCGCCGCGCTCAGAGACAAAATCAAAATCAACTTTATTGTCTGCAACCGAGATCACACCACTGAACACCGGCATCTGCGGAGATACTTCGGTGCGACTCACATAGCCTTCTGATAACTCGACTCGACCTGACAGAATATCCCAATCATCCGCTTGTTGTTGCAAGGTTAACGCAAAGTTATCGATAGTTAGCTGTGGATTAGCCGCTAAAAACCACTCTTGCAATGCAGGCTCTTCAATCAATAAGGCCCAGATATTATTCAATTTTCCAGGCTTAACATTATTGTAAGCCAAATGAACTTGCTTGGGCGTTTGGTTAGTCAAACTAATCCGCAGACCCGCCAAATCGATTTCGCTACCGGTATCATCGATCGCTTTAAACTGTCGCAAGAAAAGTTCTCGCTGTTGCTGTCCGAGCTCGTTCCACACTACTTGAGTTTGAATACTTTGATAGCCAAAACTTTTTTTATCAATGGCAAATACCACTGGCTCCAATGACAAATCCATTGCCAAAGATTGCCATTGATTATATTTCCAGCTGGCCCACAAGCGGCCACTTAAATTCCCCTGCTGAACCAGTCCACTTATCGTTGCTTCAAACAATGGCAGTCGAGATAAATCGACTTTTTGACTTTCAATATAAACTTCTAATTTCGATTCAGGAAAACGCGGGTCGCCGTATAACTCGGCAACCAAAGATAAGGCGCCACCATCATCTTGCTTCAGCTCCCCGGTCACTTGATGAATATCATCAAAAGCATCAATCTGCAGGTGGTCAATGGTTAACGTTGAATAGCGAAAGCCTTTACGAGATAAATCAACTTGAATATCGGAAAGCGTAACATCGTTTTGGCCGAGTAAGGTCTCGACCAAAAAGTCAAAACTGGAATACTCACTAGCTTGTGAAAGCCGCATATCACGGGTAAGCAAGTCCGAAACATCACTCTTGAAATAACTATTTTCAATAACAATTTCATCGGTTGAAATACTCAAACTATACAGCGTTTGCCATAGATTAACCGCAACCGACATCCGCTCGACATCGACTTTCAGCCAATCCTTCTGGGCAATGCTTACTCCACTTACAACAAGTTTGGGGCCATGACTTGCCCACTCTGCCGATAATTTATCGATACTAATGGTGGCACCGGTTTTCTGCGAAAGAAACAGCTCGATGTCCGGCCGAAACATATCAATAAACGGCAGGAAAGCCCGTAATAAGCTGAGCAAAACCGCAAGCGAAATAATTACGGTTGCAAACAGCAGCCATAATTTATTTAACGCTCGAGAGAATAGTTTCGCGGCCGCCATTTAATGTCTCACATTAAAACAACGTCAAACTGCTCCTGAGGATACAGAGATTCAACTTGAAAACGGATAGGAATTTTAATGAAAGCTTCTAGCTCAGCAACACTACTGGCCTCTTCATCCAATAAACAATCAACAACATCTTGGCAGGCTAAAACCAGTAATTTTTGCGCTTCATAGGCACGTGCCGCTCGAGTGATCTCACGAAAAATTTCGTAGCAGACGGTCTGTGCCGTTTTAATGGTTCCACGACCATCGCAGGTTGGACAAGTTTCACAGAGTACGCGTTCAAGACTTTCCCGTGTACGCTTACGCGTCATTTCAACCAAGCCTAAACTTGAAACTTCCGTAACATGAGTTTTAGCATGATCATGCTCCAACGCTTTTTCTAAGGTGCGCAAAACTTGGCGTTTATGCTCTTCTTCTTTCATATCGATGAAATCAATGATGATGATTCCACCCAAGTTCCGCAGTCGCAATTGTCGAGCTAATGCCGACGCCGCTTCTAAGTTAGTGCGAAAAATTGTCTCTTCTAAATTACGATGACCGACAAATGCGCCCGTATTAATATCAATCGTGGTCATCGCTTCAGTTTGATCAATAATTAGGTAGCCGCCGGATTTTAATGGCACATGCCGATGCAACGCTTTTTGTATTTCATCTTCAACGTTGTACACATCAAACAGCGGTCGTCCGCCTTGATACATCTCGAGTTTTTCGTTGAGCTCTGGCACAAACTCTTTCACAAACTGGCAAGTTTTGTTGTAAACCCCTTGACTATCAATACGAATTTTTTCTACCTTGCTAGCGACCATATCGCGCACAATTCTGAGCTCTAAACTTAAGTCTTCATAAATTAACGCGGGCGCTTTTGCTGAAGTAATGCGTAACTTGATGCGCTCCCATAATTTATTCAGAAACGCGACATCTCGACGCAGTTCAATTTCGCCGGCGCCTTCTGCCGCCGTCCGAATAATATAGCCTTCATCGGGGTGCTCTTTTTCATTTAGGATATCACGCAAGCGATTACGTTCTTTTTCATCTTCAATGCGCTGTGAAACACCAACATGTGAGTTTTCCGGCATTAGAACTAAGTAGCGACTCGGAACCGTTGTATGGGTCGTTAGCCGCGCGCCTTTCGATCCCAGTTCGTCTTTGATTACCTGTACAATAATATCCTGACCTTCGCGCAGTAGCCGTGTGATATCGTCGTTATGTTCGGCTTGTGGTTCGTGCTGTGAAATAACTTCCGACACATGCAAAAATGCGCTGCGCTCCAGACCAATATCAACAAAAGCGGCTTGCATGCCAGGCAATACGCGTTTGACTTTTCCTTTATAAATATTGCCAACCAAGCCGCGACTTTGACTACGCTCAATCAACAATTCTTGCAACATGCCATTTTCAACCACAGCAACTCGGGTTTCTTGTGGCGTTACATTAATTAAAACTTCTTCACTCATTATTCTTCACCGTTGAATTGAGCCAAAACGCAACACCCCATTGTTCCAGCATATTGGCCGTTTCAAACAAAGGCAGGCCCATAACGCCAGAGAAGCTGCCACTAATATGTTCAATAAACGAAGCGGCTAAGCCTTGAATGGCGTAACCGCCTGCTTTATCTTGCCCTTCCCCCGTGCGCCAATATTGCAGCATTTCGGCTTCCGATAGTTGTCGAAATGTCACCTCAGATTGACTCGCCTGATAACTAAACTGATCACCCATTACAAGTGCTACACCGGTTATCACCAAGTGGGTTCGATTGGCTAACTGACGGTACATAGCCAATGCCTGCAATTCGTCTTGCGGTTTTCCAAGCACTGTTTGATCCAAAACCACGGCGGTATCGGAGGCTAAAATGGGTTGGTCTTGCGTAAACTCGGGAGCCTGCCATACTGCGCGCGCTTTCGCTAAGGTCACCCGTTCAACATAGGCTAACGGTGTTTCTTCTGGCGCTTTAGTTTCGTCAATGTCCGCAGGCATAACGGCAAACTGCACGCCCAATTGTTGCAATAAGGCCTTGCGCCGCGGCGATTGTGACGCCAAACAAATACTCGGATATTTTACCTTAGGGGGTAAGGGTAACGGAGCCATGCTTAATTCACCCTTAACTGACGCCGTAGATCGCGCAACAAAATAAATAGCCAAGACCAAATCAAGCCGCAGCTAAACATTGGGATCCAATAAGAAAAGTGGCTATCAAAAGGGGTAATCAAGTTTTTCAAACCCAGCACTAAAAGCATATAGATGCCGACTAACATGGCAATCACCAACGATTGCTTCCAACGAGGAAATAAACGAATACGCTGATAAAGCAGCAACGTGAAATAGGTCATGATAGATAAGCTCATGGCATTGAGCCCGAGCGTGGAGCCTTGCACCGCATCGACAAACAACCCAACTATCCATGCAGTAAAAATACCGACGCGATGCGGCAAGGCTATCACCCAATACAATAAAACCATGGGTAACCATTCCGGCCAATAAGGCATTAACAAATCGGGTAGCGGCAGAATATCGAGCAAAAGAGCGGCGGCAAACGAAGCCCATATTACCCATGTATTGTTACGAGCTGTTGGGTTCATAAGGCTTCAACCTCTGAGTTTTCTTCCGGTACTTGCGGTTGTCGCCGTTGTTCTTGATCCGGCCAGACCAATAATACTTGTCCGGAGCGCGCTAAGTGGGCTTCGGTTGATGCTTCGATGGATGCATAGGGAGCGCCAGGATCGCGCTGAATATTTACCACCGTTGCAACGGGATAACCGTCAGGAAAGCGCTCACCAATACCGGAGCTTAATAATAAGTCACCTACGCGAATGTCCGCCGTATTGCGCACATATTGCAGGTTTAAATTGTTCAACTGCCCGGTTCCCACCGCAATACTGCGTTCACCATTGCGTTCAACCCGCACTGGGATCGCATGGCGTGGATCGGTCAGCAATAAGACTCGGCTGGTTAACGATGATACTTCGGTGACTTGCCCCATAACGCCATTCGCATCCAACACCGCTTGACCAATAAAGACGTCATCATTCGCGCCTTTGTTAATCACAATTTCATGGGTTGCCGGATCGGGCGCAACGTTAATAATTTCAGCGACTAAACGTCGTCCTTCTACTTTTTGCTCGGTACCCAATAAATTTCGTAACTGCGCATTTTCGGCTTTTAACGCAACTAACTTTTGCAATTGAGTACGCAACACAAAGACTTCATCTTTCAGTGACTCGTTTTCTTCAAACAATTCACCGCGGCTGCGAATACGTTCTCCGCCCCACAATGCAAAGTCTCCAGGAATATCGGCAATATAAACCAAGGGCGTCACCAGCGTCGCCAAAAGGTTGCGCAGTGAATTCAGGTGTTGTCCACGGTGATCGACGAACATAAAGGTCGCGGACAGAACCAACACGATCAGTAGTCGCGTAAATTGCGAGGTTTCGTCTACAAAAATTGGCTTAATAGTGTTTCTCCACCCATAAAGTTAAGACTCAGCCGAATTTATACGGCTAAGTCTTTGATTATAGATAGAAATTAAAGCGTTGACTACTCGTGTGAGAAAAGATCGCCGCCATGGGCTTCAAATGTTTCGAGCGCTTTACCACCACCACGAGCGACACAAGTTAACGGATCTTCGGCAATGATCACCGGCAACCCGGTTTCTTCCATAAATAAGCGGTCTATGTCGCGGATCAATGCGCCACCACCGGTGAGCACTAGACCACGCTCAGAAATGTCTGCCGCCAGTTCAGGTGGCGACTGCTCGAGTACCGAACGAACGGCTCGGATAATGCCCGCTAACGGATCTTGCAATGCTTCTAACACCTCATTGCTATTGATGGTAAAGCTGCGTGGAACCCCTTCCGCCAAATTACGGCCGCGTACATCAATCTCCATCACTTCCGTACTTGGGTAGGCCGTTCCAATCTCATGCTTAATCCGCTCAGCGGTGCTCTCACCAATGACCGTGCCATAATTTCTACGTACATATTCAATAATCGCTTCATCAAAGCGATCACCACCAATACGAACCGACTCAGATTGCACCACGCCGTTTAAGCTCAAAATTGCAATTTCGGTGGTGCCGCCACCAATATCGACAACCATCGAACCACGGGCTTCACCCACCGGCATACCAGCGCCAACCGCGGCTGCCATTGGCTCTTCAATTAAATAGACCTCGCGAGCACCAGCACCGTAGGCTGACTCACGGATGGCACGTCGCTCAACTTGAGTTGAACCGCAAGGAACACAAACCAACACGCGCGGACTTGGGCGCATAAAGAAATTCTTTTCGTGGACTTTGCGAATAAACTCTTGCAGCATTTTCTCAGTTACTTCGAAATCGGCAATAACGCCATCTTTCATCGGACGAATGGCTTCGATATAGCCCGGCGTTCGGCCTAACATCATCTTCGCTTCTTGGCCAACCGCAGCGATAGACTTGTTACCATTGCGCTCACGACGGATTGCCACCACAGAGGGTTCATTGAGCACGATACCGCTTTGCGGAACATAGATTAGAGTGTTGGCGGTACCCAGATCTATTGACAGATCGGTCGAGAATATTCCACGAATTTTATTTAGCATTGTGTTTAGTAAATCCAGTTAGAAATCGGTCGGAAGTGGTGCTAATCGGATAAGGCTTGGACCCGCCACTGTGGCAATTGGTTCACTATCTCAGAATAAACTCGGAGAATAAGCCTCGCACCGCAAACTTAGCGCGCTAATGTAACAATCTGCCCGAGTGACTGCAAGCGCTTGCTTACCTGCAAAGCAAGAAACGTGACCTAGCACGAATCACTGGCTCAGAGCTGCTTAAATGATAATCAATTCAGCGCCACAAAGATAGTCGCTTGCTAGAGTTTATTAGGTTCTTAAAGACTGCAAATCCGCGTAACTTAAAAATGCCACCAACGTGCTAAACCATTGCTACAGCCGTCTTCTCACGTTATGCTTTTTGGCCAATCCACCCTGCGACTGCCCAACCATTGAAGACCGCTCACGATCCCCCCTTGCAATTACAGCCGCTAGCGGCCCAACACTTCACTTTGGTGAGCGAGTTGCTGAGTCATCCTGCGGTCATGGCTACAATTACTGGCCGCGCTCATAGCCGGCAAGCCATCGAACAACGCATTTGGCCACGGTTAGTTGCCAAGCAACCGCGCAACCATGAACTCCATCAATTAACCACCAAGGCCCTCGTTGAACAGCGACAGATGCCAATTTGGGTAATTCAATTGAATCATCAAGCTTGTGGCTGGTTGCACCTGCGTCACCCTTGGTATTGTGCTGATAACCCGCGAGCTTTAGCGCTAGGCTACCGACTGTTGCCACAATATTGGGGACAAGGAATTGCCAGCGCAGCGGTCAAATATTGGCTGCAGCAAACGACGCTAATGCTGGCTGACTCTGAGCTATATGCGGATACGCTGGCCACCAATGCGGCTTCACAAGCGGTGCTGCGCAACAACCATTTTGTCCCCTGGCGATCATTTTGCTACAGCGCCGACTATCTGCCCGCCTTAAGTGCGTCGCAACGCACCGCTGAGATTTTTAATTGGCGCCAATAACTTACAACTATCTTACTGTTTTTATTAAAATATTTGCAGGATTGGCGCGACCGACTAAGCTATAAAAACGACAACTAAAAAGGCCGACTGCAAACACTATGGCGGAGAATACACAGCAATTTATTGCCGTGGCACAAATAGCTTCTGAACTTCACCACGCAAAATCAATTGCCATTGATCTATCCATCACCTCAAAAAATGCCCGCGCATTGGCTGCACGAGCAGGCACTACAGCTGCCGGCTTTAATGAAATTACCGGATTTATTGAAAATCTTGCCAACCTCACCATTACCACCGCCAACTTGGTCAACCAGCAAGCGGTCAAACTGGTACACGACGCTGCGCGCCAATTTCGCGACAATGGGCTGTTGCGTCAGTTACAAAGCGCTTATCAACACTCCGCCAGCATCGGCCAACAGCGCTTAATCAAATTATTGCGCCAAACTGAATCGGCCATTGCTGACGCACAAATCAATATTGATAAAGATATGAATCAGTTAACCCAGCGAATTGAGCAGACTCAAAACGACCTGCGCTCGGCTAAAGTGGTTACCGTGGTCGCGCGCATTGAGTCCACCCGCGCCAGCGCTGATCTGCAAAGTTCGCTGGAATCTGTGGCAGACAATGTCGAGCGCTCCAGTTTAAAAATTGCGCATCATCTGCGCCAAGCGCAATCCTTCCTTATCCAACAAGGTGATGTTGAATGAAAACCCATTATCTATACCAAAGTGAGCAACACAGTTGGTTATTCTTTGGCCGCGATGAGAATAAAAAAGACGATATCATCGACACCAATCAATATTTGATAAAAACCAAGCGCCGCGCGATTTTGCTTGATCCCGGCGGTATCGAGCTGTTTTCACAAATGTTGACCGCCGTTTTGCAACACATTGAGTTAGAGCAACTCACCGATTTGTTCGCTTCGCATCAAGATCCCGATATTATCTCGTCATTAGGACTGTGGGACCAATGCCTCGATAATGCGACCTTACATGCTCCTTGGTTATGGGAAGGCTTTATTCGCCACTTTGGCATGAATAGTATTCGCTACAACGCGCTGCCCGATAGCGGTGGCAGCCTCGATCTTAATGGTGTGACCATTGAGTTTATTCCGGCGCATTACTTGCACTCTTCGGGCAACTTTCATGTTTATGATCCAACCGCTAAGATTTTAATGAGCGGTGATATTGGTGCGGCTCTAGACCACTCAGGCGCACCGATTTTTGTCGAAGATTTTGCCCAACATATTCCCAAAATGCAGTATTTTCATGAACGTTGGATGCCCTCAAACCGAGCTAAAAATGATTGGATAAAACGCGTACGACAGTTGGATATCGAGTATATGGCGCCGCAACACGGGGCGATTTTTAAAGGCGACATGGTTAAGCGCTTTCTCGATTGGTTTGAAGCGCTAGAAGTAGGCAGTGCCATTGAATCGTAAACCACCGCGTTTCGACACTGCGCAGCGCGTGTTGATATTTGATCAGCAAAATTGCGAAACACTTAACATTAAAAAAGTGTTCAATTCGATTAATTACGGTAATATCGCGCCACTAGGTCCGATACCCAAACCGCAACCACACACTGAGCCTTATGAATAAGACTATTTTTGAACTTAGCAGAAAGAACCGGGAGCTTGAGCACCTACTCTTTCGCGAAAAAGACAAAAAGGCCAGTGCGCAATTTAAAGAATTGTCCAATCAGGAGCTGTTGGGAGTACTTCAGCAAATCTTCCGCGATGTGGTGAAGGTTGCTTCGCCCGATGATTCACCGATTGCCTATTATGAGATCGTCAGTGCAATTTATCAGCGTTTAACACAAGATCGAGATTTTCATATTCCGGGTAAAATCAAAAGCAGCCTGCACTTAACCGAGCTCACTTTTCAATACTTAAATGGTATTACTGAAGAGCACAGTGAAATTAAACGGCTGATGCAGTTATTAGCGCTCAGTTGGGCTCAGTTAGCGGTTCATTCACCGGAATTTCTCCAAGTCACTCAGCACCCAGCCAAAATCGTTTTATCGAAACTACTCATGTTGGGTGAATGTTGGGATCAGCGCAGCGGCGCCTTAGCTAAAAAATTACTCGATGGCATTCGATTAGTGTTAACCCAACTTAATCAAAAAGGCGCTAACCCACGACTTTATGAGCAAGCGGCGAACCGAATTATATCCCTTGAAGCAGCATTTAATGAATACCGCACCGACCGCTTGAAAAAAATTGTTGAAGTTAAACGTAAATTAGAGCGCGAAGCAAAGGCCGACGTTTTTGTTGCCGACTACGTTCGAGAAAAAACCACCGGAGATGAATTTCCGGTCTTTTTACTCGAGTTTATGGAGAACTATTTATCACCTTACTTAAAACACATCTTTATGGAAACCGGCCCGGTTGGGCAGAAGTGGCATACGGCTATTGATGATGCAGAAACTTTAATTTGGAGTATTACCGCTCCCTATGACGCCGATTACGACGATCATTATCAAGAGAAAGTGCCCTCCGCTTTAAAGCGATTATATGATGGTGTCGATAAAATTTTTCCCGGTTCGGAAGGTCTCCAAGAGTTTTTTTATGAGCTTGAAGGCATACACATCAAAAAACTAAACGGCGAACGCACTGACTTTTATACCATTATTACCAGTCCGATTTTCGATGAGTTTGAAGTGGAGGAGCCAAAGCCAAAGATCATGGATTTCTCCGATGAGCTCGATGCGATTTTAAATGATGATGATTGGTATTATCTGATTCAAAAAGGTAAGCGTTTTCGTTGTCAGTTGGTACCGCGTGAATACACTGGAAAATGGTTGGTTTTTGTGAATTTATCCGGCGCGATGATTGCCGACTTTGATATTACCTCAGCCAGCTTCCACCCTTCCCATTTACCATTAGTAACCATCGAAACGCACAATTATTGGGAAGAGCTAACAGAATATTTAGAGCGCATTATGGGCCGACGAGTACAAGTACTCGAAGAACAGTTCAAGAAGATCAAACAAGAAATTGCTGCCGATAAAGCCCGTAAACAAGCCGCTGAAGAAGAAGCGCGTCAAGTAATTCGTCAACGAATTGAAGAAGAACTTCAGTTGCAACAAAACAAAAAACGTAAACTAGAAGAAGAGCGCGCTCGAGCTATTGCGAAAGCAAAAGAAGAAGAAGCACAATTAGAAAATCGTCGTCGTGATGCACAAAAAGCGGTAGATGAATTAACCGCTGGCGCCATCATTCGCTACCAGCCCGAGGGCCAAAATGCGCAGAACTTAACGTTAAGTATTATTTCTACAACGACTAGCAAATATATTTTTACTGACCAAAAAGGTCAACGAGTTTTGGATCCAAAAGAACCTGAACTGGTCGACTTATTTGCGGCCGAACGCGTTATTTTACTTGAGCAAGGTAAGGAATTCGAAGATACCTTACAATCTTTAGTGGCCGGCCAACGTGCGGCATTAAAAGATCAGTAGTCGCTTAGTTATCGTGAAGTAAACACAATCATCACAATAATAAGCGAGACAAATATCAGGTCACTTAACCAAAGCGCAACTCGCGCCCATTGCAGCTTACGTACAGCCGATATATCGGTAACCCCACTAAAGTCAGCACGATAAAGATAAACCGTATAACGCCAATTAAACCAACCAATGGCTGCACCCGGTTCAGGTTTTCCAGCCAAGAGGTATGCATCAGGAAACTGTTTGAGAGCCATAATCGCTCGATGATGGAGCTGCAAAGCCGTTCCCCAAACTAAAATAAAAGCCCCACAAT
Source organism: Gammaproteobacteria bacterium (assembly GCA_013373545.1). Lineage (GTDB taxonomy): Bacteria > Pseudomonadota > Gammaproteobacteria > Enterobacterales > Kangiellaceae > Pleionea. Next base: position 139 of record JABXHQ010000041.1, on the reverse strand, counting down.
AAATAAAGAAACTCGAGTGATTGGTCATAAGTTCTCTTACTATGTGAACGAGCTGACTAGCGCCCCGTTAAAAGTTCAGCTAACCTTCATTAGCCGCGCAACCAATGAATGAAGGGATAGTCACATGGATAAAGCACTG
>JABXHQ010000086.1 GCA_013373545.1 Gammaproteobacteria bacterium | reverse complement strand
GCATGAGCAGCTTTTGGTGGACGAGTCGCCGAGCTTTTATTCAACGCAAGCGCGCATTATGGCGATGGGAGAGCAATTTAGCTCACTCATTATCCATGCGTTTTTAGAGCAGTCGTTGCAGCATAATGTCGCCTTGATTGATGCCCGTGAATGGTTAACCGCAGAGCCTTCTGAACAGCGCGGTGTTGCCGATCGTTATTTAAATGCCGAATGCTTAGCGGTACCCGATGAACAAGCTGCAGCCGCGCTGGCTCAACATGGCGATGTACTGATCACTCAAGGTTTTATTGCCAGTAACCGTTGTGGCGAAACGGTAGTGCTTGGACGCGGCGGCTCCGATACTTCGGCCGCATACTTTGCTGCCATGCTAGGCGCTTCGCGACTGGAGATCTGGACCGATGTTCCTGGAATGTTCTCCGGTAACCCTCGGCAAATACCTGAAGCCCGGCAGTTGACGCAGCTGGATTACCGCGAAGCTCAAGAAATTGCCTCTACTGGTGCTAAAGTGTTGCATCCGCGCTGTTTGCGCCCGGCGCGACAAGCTTCAATACCAGTGTTTGTCGGCTCAGCCTTTGATATTGACAAAGGTGGCACGCTCATCAGCCACTTACGCCAAGCGGAGCCGCAAGTTAAAGCCATATCGGTGCGCGAAGGCGTGTTGTTAATTGCCATGGAAACTTCGGATATGTGGCAACGGCCCGGCTTTCTTGCTGAAGCATTTAATATCTTTGCCAAGCACGGTTTGTCGATTGACCAAGTATCCACATCAGAAACCAACGTTACGGTTACCCTAGATAATTTAACTCAGGGAATTTCGTCGCGCCGGATTCAGGCATTGGTTGAGGAGTTGCAGAGCATCTGTCGGGTGACCGTGTTGGAGAATTGCTCGGCGGTGAGCATCGTCGGACGCTCCATTCGCATGTTGTTGAGCCAGTTGAGTCATGCATTTGAAGTGTTCAAAAACCGTTCAGTGCACATGCTTACGCAAGCCGCCAACAATTTAAACTTCACGTTTGTTATTGAACAAAGTGAAGCCGGTCAGTTAGTTAAACAGCTACACGATAATTTAATTTCGCAACGGCGAGAAAGTGAACAGCTGGGTGCCACATGGAGTGAATTGTTCGGGGTGGTGGATAGTCAAGCAACTGAGTTAGCGAAAAATAGCTGGTGGTTTAATCAGGTGGCTGCATTGGAAGGTATTGCTGCTGAACATGGACCTTGTTATGTCTATAGTCGCGAAAAAGTTGAACAGCAACTGGATAAGCTGCGCAGCATGGCCGCTGTCGACCGCTTGTTTTTTGCAATGAAGGCCAATTCCAATGCAGATCTCTTGCGCTGGGTAGAGGCGAAGGGATTTGGCTTTGAGTGTGTTTCAATCAATGAAGTTCGTTATTTATTACAGCAGTTTCCTCAGTTGCAGCGGCAACGAATATTGTTCACACCGAATTTTGCCCCGCGTTCAGAGTATCAAGAAGCCTTGGAGCTAGGCGTTCACCTTACGCTGGATAATCTATTCCCACTTAAACAGTGGGGTGAAATGTTTGCCGGTCAATCGCTATTTCTGCGCATTGATACGGGTACCGGCCGCGGACATCATCAGCATGTTAAAACCGCAGGCGCGGAAGCTAAATTTGGAATACCGGTTGCGGATGCGATGGCCGCTAAAGCGCTATTCGATTCACACAATATTCGGATTGTGGGCCTGCATTGTCATGTTGGCAGTGGTATCTTGAGTGCGGATAATTGGTATGAGAATGGGCAAGTCTTGCAACAGTTGGTTGAGCATTTTGCCGAAGTGAAATATATGGACTTGGGCGGTGGCCTTGGTGTGGTTGAAAAGCCGCAGCAAACCGCGTTGGACTTAGCACAAGTCGACGTTTCACTGGCGAACTTAAAAGCTGCATTGCCAGGTGTTGAGCTATGGCTTGAGCCAGGACGCTTCGTGTGTGCGGAAAGCGGTGTTCTTCTAGCCCGCGTCACGCAGCTAAAAGGCAAGCAAGGTGCGCGCTATTTAGGTGTCGAAACGGGCATGAACTCATTGATTCGTCCCGCGCTTTATGGCGCCTATCATCCCATCGTTAACCTTTCGCGACTCAATGCGCCAGCCCGCGAACGCTATACTGTCGTCGGACCGATTTGTGAGACCGGCGATAAACTCGGGGTCGACCGCCTGTTACCCGAGTCGCACGAGGGCGATGTTATGTTAATCGGTAATACCGGTGCTTATGGCTTTGTAATGGCCTCGCAATACAATATGCGTGCACCGGCACGCGAATTTATCTTTGAAAATCTCGTGAAGTGATATAAGTTATAAAAGTGTGACAACCAGTCTTAATTGTTATAAATTGACACTGCATAACGTGGTATAACCAGTTAATACAGTGTCGATCGGGCGATTTGCTGATTCGATTGAGGCTGTCAGAATCAGCGCCACAATAACAATAATAATGCTTTGCGCTGCGTTCAGATTGAGTTCAGCGCCAATAATTAGAATAACGTTAACGACCACACATGTGTCGGTTCGATCGATAAAGCATTTAAACCATGATTTCAGTAGTTTAGCGACTATAATTAAAGTCATGACTGATCGTCACAGGGATTCGACGCAGCGGGAAGATGGAGCGAGAAACATTCAATCTGTTGAAGGGTAGGTAGTATTGTGCAGAAAAATATAATAACCATCTGGCTAATCGCGGTTGTATTGGTTTTTGTCTCAGCAGCATCTAATGCGGCATCCAATGAACAGCTTTACGAGCTGCAAAAAAGCGAAGTGGAAGGCACTGAGGTGTTCTTAAATGGAATGGGGGCGGTTAAAAAACTTAACGCTACTTATTACGTCGCTGCTTTGTACTTGCAAGAAAAGTCCAATATCGACTCTGATATTATTTTCATGGAAGGTAATAAACGTATCACGATTAAGTTTATGCTTGATCGTGTCTCGGCGCGTGGTTTTGGTCGCGAAATGGCCGGAGCATTAAAAATTAATAACGTTCCGGAAGAAGTTGCTGCTTATCGCAGTGATTTACGTAAATTTATCGGCTTATTCAAAGGCATTTATCAAAAAGGTGATACCTTGACCTTTGACTATACGCCAAAGCGTGGTGTGACAGTGCGTCATAATGGTGAGTCACTGGGCAATATTTCGAAGAAAGGTTTCGACAAAGTATTGTTCAAAGCATGGCTGGGCGATAAGCCGTTCAGTGCTTCCTTTAAACGTGGTTTAATTGGTGGCAACGAAGATCGTGAAGCGATCGATTTACTGCGCCAATACGTCGACGTCAACTAATTCCAATTCTATCTGCGGCGTGCAATGATTGTTCGCCGTAGATAAAGTCAGTGAGTAAATTTTAAACAATTGCTAATTTAGCTCGCGCGGGTGTTTACATTCCTATGCGTCCTCCTTATCCTTGCCTGACTTTGGCAAAGAGAGAGCGCTATGATTTCAATTAATTCTCAATTTTCTTCCGGTAATATCGAATTGGTCGGCGATATCGAAGCTCGTCCAATCGCGTTAAAAATTAAAGCCGATAATCAGTCTGAATTTCGCCAATGGTTTCACTTTAAAGTTAATAATGCACTGAACCAATCCCTTTCATTTGCCATTGTGGATGCTGATAAAACCGCTTATCCCGACGGTTGGGTCGATTATCAAGTGTGTGCCAGCTACGATGGACAAAGTTGGTTCCGGATACCCACCGAGTATGCTGAGGGTGAACTGCGCTTTCAGATGGACTTTGAAGAGTCGAGTGCTTACTTCGCATATTTTGCACCCTACAGTTACGAGCGGCACCTTGATTTAATTCATGATGCGGCGCAGCATGAGTGGGTTACCCATCAAGTTTTGGGCGAAACTTTAGATGGCCGAGAAATGAACTTGCTATCAGTGGGTGATGCCGCCGCTCCGATCCAAGCTTGGGTGATTGCGCGGCAACATCCGGGTGAGTCGATGGCCGAATGGTTTATGGAGGGCTTTATTGGACGCTTGTTGGATCATGATGATGCGGTGGCGCGCAAGTTATTGCAGCAAGTCCGGTTTCATTTGGTTCCCAATATGAACCCTGACGGCACTGAACGGGGCCATTTACGTACTAATGCCAAGGGCATCAATTTAAACCGCGAATGGAACCGTGCGCAGCTTGATAACAGCCCAGAAGTGTTATTGGTGCAACAACAGATGCAACAGACCGGGGTGGACCTGTTTTTAGACGTGCACGGCGATGAGGGATTACCCTATAACTTTGTAGCTGGCAGTGAAGGGGTGCCGCGGTTTGATAAAACCATGGCCCAGTGGGAACAAGATTTTGTTGCCGCATTTAAGGCCACAACGCCGGAATTTCAAGATGAATACGGCTATCCAAAAGACGCACCAGGGCAAGCGGATTTAAGCATTGCGAGTTCTTGGGTTGCCGAAACCTTTGGTTGTCTTGCACTAACACTTGAGATGCCTTTTAAAGACAATGCGAATTTACCCGATCCGCTTACTGGTTGGTCTTCGGATCGTTCAGCATTACTGGGGCAAGCGGTTTTACAACCCATTTTGGCCCATGTTGAAAAACATTTAATTAATCAATAAGTCGAGTACTATGGAAAAGAAGATTTTAATTTTTGGTTCAGGTTATGTCGCGGCTCCGGTTATTGAATACTTAACCCGTCATCCCGAGAATCGTCTAACGGTTGCGTCGAACATCTTAGCCGATGCTGAGCGTCTAGCGAGTCACAGCGAGCAAGTAACGGCCGTGACAGCCGATGTCACCAATGACCAAGCCATCGCAGAATTAGTTGCCGAACACGATATTGTCATAAGTCTGGTCCCTTATTTGTTTCATGTGGCGATTGCAAAGCAATGTATTGCTTTACAAAAGCACTTAGTGACTGCTTCCTATGTCAGTGCCGACATGCAGCAACTGGACACCGCTGCGCGTGAGGCGGGAATCTTGATTCTCAATGAAATTGGTTTAGATCCCGGTATCGATCACTTGTCCGCGATGAAAGTTATTGATGAGGCACATGATAAAGGTGGCAAGGTTATTAGTTTTGCTTCTTGGTGTGGTGGTTTGCCTGCGCCGGAGTTTAATGACAATCCATTGGGCTATAAATTTGCTTGGGCACCTCGCGGAGTGTTATTGGCGCTGTTAAACGAAGCGCGTTTTTACAAAGATAACGCGGTTGAAGTGATTGCGTCTAAAGATCTTCTAACCAGTGCAAAGCCGGTTGTGTTATCCAATGAGCTCCCATTAGAGGGTTATCCGAATCGTGACTCGACGCCGTATCGCGATGCCTACAATATGCCCGAATGTGAAAACTTAATTCGTGGAACGCTGCGTTACCCGGGATTTTGTGAAGTTATTGCAACGGCGCATAAACTGGGGCTACTCGATTTAGAGCAAGTTAGTACTGGCGAAATGCGTTGGGCCGATTGGATTCATCAAGCGCTCAGTGATAATGCGGTTGAACTCTCGGAAACGGTTCAAACTGCGTTTGAATGGTTAGGTTTGATGAGCGAGCAGATGATGCCGCAAGCTGACACTGTGCTCGATGCCTTTTGCTCAGTGCTGCAAGCAAAACTGCAGTACCAAGAGAATGAAACCGATATGATTGCTTTACAACATCGTTTTGAACTCGAGTTTGCCGACGAGCGCGAGTATTTAACCTCAACTTTGGTGGTTAAAGGTGATGTAGGCGGTTATTCAGCGATGTCCAAAACCGTTGGCTACCCAGTGGCTATTGCGACGCAATTGATTCTTGATGATGAGATTCGAGATAAAGGTGTTCACATTCCGGTGCAGCGCCACTTTTATGAGCCAATTCTCGACGGTTTAGAGGCTGAAGGCATTGCGTGTATTGAGCAACATCAGCCCGAGCTTGGTGAGCATTTTTTCAATTGAGCTTAAAACGTAGCCACGATATTGATATTCAGATCTCACGCCAAGAGTGGGAGAAAATTTATCGTGGCTATTATCCCTACGTAAAATGTTATTCGGTGAGCGGTGTTCGGATCTGGTTACCAGTTAAACACTTGCGACCCTTTGTACAACATGATGGTGTTCATGGCTTCTTCCGTTTGGAACTAACAGAATCGAACCGGTTTTTATCAATTACGCCTATCTCAGTCTAAAATGACGCACTGCAAAACAAAAGATTGTCTTCTAACTTGTTGATTATTATAAAAAATAATATTATAAAAAAAACACTTTAAACTGGTCGGAGGATTTTTAATAATAAAGTCCAAGACTTCATGATATTGAGACAAAAAATTCAATATTTTGGTGCTTTATTCAGCGGCTTTGTGAAAAACAACTGAATAAAAAATCGACAGAAATGAAATAAAAAAGTTAAACGGGGAAGGTAAATAAGATGACAAAAAAAGGGCTTACACAGAGTGCTCAATCCTCGTCTCCAAAAATGGCTAAAATTGCAGCCGCGGTAGCAGTCGCCATAGCGGCTCCCGCGACACAAGCGGTAGGCATTTCTTGGGGCGAGTGGGAAGGAAGTTTTGACACCACCATCTCAATTGGGGCCAGTTGGCGTGTCGAAAAACAAGATCCACGCTTAATTGGTTATGGTAAAGCCCTTGACGGCGCCACTGGCCTGTCGTTCTCGCACAATGGCGACGACGGCAACATGAACTTCCACAAAGGGGATTCGTTCTCGGAAGTCATTAAAGGCGTACACGATTTTGGACTACAACACAGCAGTGGCGTTGGTTTCTTTATTCGTGGCGCTTGGTTGTACGATAACAAAATCGAAAACGGTGATTTCCGTTACTATGGCACCGCATCAGCACCTTCGCCGTATTTTGCCGATGATCCTCGTTACTCTGGATTTAATCAATCAGCATTGGACATTCATGGCACAGAAACGCGTTTACTTGACGCTTATATCTATAATACTTGGCAGTTCGAAGAGTCGGTATTACAGGTACGTTTAGGTGAGCAAGTTATCAACTGGGGTGAAAGTACTTTCATTCAGCACAGTATCTCTGAAGCCAACCCTATCGACATTACTAAATTACGGGTTCCAGGCGCAGAGCTTAAAGAAGCCTTTTTACCGGTGCAAACCTTGTGGGCATCATTCGATATTTCTCCGACTTTGACGTTAGAGTCATACGTTCAGTTTGAATGGGATCATGTACGTTTAGATGAGCCGGGAACTTATTTCGCAACCGCTGACTACCTTGGTGAGTCTGGCGATTACATTTGGTTAAACTTTGCTCGTGCACCTGAGTTTACACCAGCGACTGCGGCCTATCGTTTAGCCGATCGTGACGCTCGTGATGACGGTCAGTTTGGTATCAAACTAGGCTGGTTTGCTGAAGATCTTGGCGCCACTGAGTTTGGCTTTTACTACATCAACTACCACAACAAACGCCCGATTATCTCGGCGAACAAATTCCAGATCGATTACGGCGCGGCCAATGGACTTGATCCAAACATCCGTGGGGTAACCGGTTATGCTGAATACATTGAAGACATCGAATTGTATGGAATTAGCTTCAATACTCAGACTGATAGCGGTCTGTCGATTGCGGGTGAAGTTTCTTACCGTGTTGATGAGCCTCTGCAAGTAGACGATGTTGAATTATTGTTTGCAACACTCGAAGGTATCTCACCCAATGTTCCGCGCGGAAGCTCACAGCTTAATGGCTCGGTAGCGCCTGGTGAGAAGATCGATGGCTATCGTTTGTTTGATACGATTCAAGCACAAGCCACCATCACTAACCTATTTGGTCCTGGTTTAGGTGCATCACAATGGACCGGCTTAGTCGAAATTGGTATGAACCAAATTCAAGATATGCCGTCTCAAGATGTATTACGTTTTGAAGCTCCCGGTACATCGCGTAGCGGAAGTGCTGAACCTCGTGGTCTTATTGAAGACGACTTCCGCAATCCAAATGCATGGGAAGGACAAGAGGAAAACTCGGCTGCAGATGAATTTTCTTGGGGCTATCGATTGGTCGTAAAAGCTGACTACACCAATGCAATTGGTGCGTGGAACGTGTCACCGCGGGTTATTTTCCAGCATGACGTTTCCGGAACAACACCAGCACCGATCAGCAACTTCGTTGAAGGTCGTAAAGCATTGGCTCTTGGTACAACTTTCGACTACTTAGCGCGTTGGAAGATTGATGCCAGCTACAATCGATACTTTGGTGCGGGAACTGCAAATTTATTGTCGGATCGCGACTTTGTAGCATTAACCGCAAGTTACTCATTCTAATAAAGGTTTGGACAGATGAAGAAAACATTAAAAAGCGTTTTTACTGCAGCAATCGCAATTTCGATTGCGCAAGCGTCGTACGCCAAAGTCAGTCCATCAGAAGCGGCAAAACTTGGAAAAGAGTTAACCCCAATGGGGTCTGAAATGGCTGGCAACGCTGATGGTACGATTCCGGCGTGGAATGGTGGTGTAACAAAAGCGCCAGCAGGTTATAAAGTTGGCGACCATCACCCAGCACCTTTTCCGGAAGATAATGTTCTGTTTACGATTACTGCAGCGAATGCTGAGCAATTCAAAGACAAGTTGTCACCGGGTATCATGGCGATGTTTAAAGCTTACCCTGACACTTTTAAATTACCGGTCTACCCATCACGCCGAACCGCATCGTATCCACAATACGTATACGATGCGACGAAAGCTAACGCGACTCGTACTGAGCTCGTTGAAGGTGGTAACGGATTGAAAAATGCGGCCATTGGTACGCCTTTTCCAATTCCTCAAAATGGTTTAGAAGTTATCTGGAATCACATTGTGCGCTACCGTGGTGTAACGGTTACGCGTGATACCGGTCAGGCTACACCCACTCGAGAAGGGGACTACACATTAGTTAAGTTCCGTGATGAGCTTGAGCAGCTATACACGCGCAAAGGCACCACACCGGAAATGCTAGAGCAAGAAAATATGTTGTTCTACTTCAAACAGTGGGTTCTATCTCCTGCGCGTCTTGCGGGGACAGCTCTGTTAGTTCATGAGACTTTGGATCAAGTGAAAAAGCCGCGTCAAGCATGGACTTACAATACTGGCCAACGTCGTGTTCGTCGCGCACCTAATGTTGCCTACGATGCACCAGGAACAGCTGCTGATGGTTTGCGTACGACTGATGATTTCGATTTATTCAACGGCGCACCGAATCGCTACAACTGGAAACTGTTGGGCAAGAAAGAAATGTACATTCCGTACAACAGCTACACTTTGCACTCAGATTCATTAAAGTATGATGACATCATCAAACCAGGTCACATCAACTCGGATTATACGCGTTGGGAATTGCACCGAGTTTGGGTAGTCGAAGCGACCTTAAAAGAAGATACCCGTCACATCTACAAAAAGCGTGTCTTCTTTATTGATGAAGATAGCTGGCAAATCGCTGCGACTGACATTTATGATACGTCTGACGAATTGTGGCGAGTAGGTTTTGCGTTTGCAATTAACTACTACGAAGTGCCAGCATTGTGGTCAACACTCGACGTAATTCATGATTTACAAGCAGGTCGTTACATTGCGATTGGCTTGGACAACGAAGATGAAATGTACGACTTTAATATTGAGCGTACCGAATCAGACTTTAGCCCAGCGGCCCTGCGCCGAGCAGGCCGACGTTAAACGTTGTTACTGATGAATCTCAAGGCCGGATATGTCCGGCCTTTATTTTTATTAGGTATTCGATTATTTTTTACCACGAGGCAGTGTCGGTCGAACTGCCTACTAGGATGTATTCAGTCGTTGGTTAAGTTGCCATTGTTAGATTAAGAGGTAGGAATGAACAAAGCGAAGTTTGGCCTGTTTTGGTTCGGTTTAGTGGCTTTACTGAATAGCGCTGCCTATGCTGCGGATTCAGTGATTGCGGCGAAAGCGGATCGTTCTTTATTAATTGATATCGCGATGTTAAGCGAAAACCGATTAGTAGCCGTCGGCGAACGGGGTCATGTGTTGATTTCAGAAGATAAGGGCAAAAGTTGGCGACAAGTCATTACGCCTGCATCGGCAATGTTAACTGCAGTGACGTTCATTGATGATCAAACAGGTTATGCTGTTGGACATCAACAAGTCATTATGAAGACCAGTGATGGCGGTGAAACCTGGAGCTTACAATATCAAGAAGCGGATGATCTCGCTTATCCTGCTTTGATGGATGTGTGGTTTCGCGATGGCGGCTGGGGCGTGGCCATTGGCGCTTACGGTCTGATTCTTCATACAGCCAATGGTGGCCAAGACTGGGAGCCAGTTGATATTGAGAATCTAAGTGATCCCGACTTTGGATTACCGCATTTTTACTCACTCGACTTTGACGGCCGCAATAATCGCTTATATATGGCTGGCGAGTTAGGTTTTATTGCCGTTTCCGAAGACTTTGGACAAACTTGGCAAGCATTAGAGTCGCCTTATGATGGTTCTTTCTTCAACATTGCAGTTAGCCGTAACGGAAGTTTATTGGCGATGGGCCTTCGTGGTCACCTGTTCCGTTCTACCGACCAAGGCGCTACTTGGGAAGAAATTGAAACGGAAACCACCGCTTCGATCAATAAAATGGTCAGTGTAAAAGGCGCGCAAATCATGTTTTTAGCCGTTGATGGAATCATGTTGTTCTCAAATGATGACGGTAAGAGCGTGACGCCGATACAGTATAAAGAACGTACCGGCTTGATGGCTGGAGTACTTGCTGATCTGAATGATTTAGTGGTGGTCAGCGAGAAGGGTATTAAACATATTGACCTAGACGGTCATCAATTGCCCCAATAAGGGAGATAAAAAGAAATGCAGCAGTCATCTCTCAATAAAATGATTGATAGAGTTATATTTAAAAATCGCAATATCGTACTAATTTTATTTGCGGTGATAACACTCAGCATGGGGTATTTTGCGTCACACTTAAAAGTGGATGCGAGTTTTGAGAAAAATATCCCGCTAGAACACCCCTATATGCAAACTTACCTGAAGCATCAAGAAGAGTTTGGCGGAGCTAATCGAATCTTGATTGCACTCGAAGATACGTCGGGTGATATTTTTAATCCACAATTTTTTCGCGCATTAAATGCCACCACTGAACGCGTCAATGCGATTTCGAGTATCAACCAGCCACAGGTTCAGTCACTGTTTACGCCCAATACGCGTTATTTGGAAGTGGTGGAGGATGGACTCCAGGGTGGACCGGTCATTCCGGAGAGTTTTGAATTCGATGATGCGCAGTCACTTGATAAGGTACGCAAAAACGCCCTCAAAGGCGGTTATGTCGGACGTTTAATTTCAAATGATTTTTCGGCGGCGATGGTTTCCGCCCAGTTATTTGCCATTGATCCTGAAACTAAAGAGAAAACGGACTTTATTTCTGTGGCCAATCAATTGGAACAGATTCGCGGTGACATTCAGCAGCAGTATCCAGATGTAAAATTGCATGTCATTGGCTTTTCCAAGATGATCGGTGACATCAGTAATGGTGCTCGTGATGTCTTTATGTTTTTTGGCATTGCATTCTTAGTAACTGCATTGCTGGTTTATTTTTATTCACATAGTTTGCAGCTATCGATTTTACCTTTGATCACTTCGGTGGTTGCTGTTGTTTGGCAGTTAGGTCTGTTAACGATTCTCGGCTTTGGTATTGATCCAATGTCGATATTAGTGCCGTTTTTAGTCTTTGCGATTGGCGTGAGCCACGGCGTTCAAATGATCAACGCCGTAGGCAAAAATGTGTCGGGTGGTGCTTCAGCATTTGATGCTTCTTGCGCGGCCTGCTGTCGCTTGTTTATTCCTGGAATGGTAGCACTGGTCAGCGATACTATCGGTTTTTTGACCTTGTTGTTGATCAAGATTGATATTATTAAAGAGCTTGCGGTAACGGCCAGTATTGGGGTTGCGGTGATTATTCTTACCAACTTGATATTGCTGCCAGTGCTTTTATCCTACGCTCGATTTGATAAGCGATTTGCCGATAAAGTAACCCGCGGTGCGGCACGACAATCGGTGTTGTGGCGTAAGTTGGCCAGTTTCGCTAAGCCTCGTAACGCAAAAATTACCGTGTTGGTGGCAACCTTATTGGCGGTACTAGGTGCTTACTTTGCTAACGACATGAAAATTGGTGATCTCCATGAAGGTGCGCCATCACTGCGACCTGACTCGGTTTACAATCGAGACACCGCCTTTATTACCGATCGCTTTTCAATTGGAACCGATGTTATTTCGGTAATGGCCGAAACCAAAGTTGATGGTTGTACCGATCATCAAGTGATGAAAACCATTGATGACATGCAGTGGCATTTGCAGAATCTGCCAGCAGTACAGTCGACATTGAGTATTACCACTATTTCTAAACTGCTAAATTCGGGTTTCTTTGAAGGTAACTTAAAGTGGAAAGTGCTACCGCGCGAAACCGCGACATTAGCGCAATCAATTCGCTATGTTGAAACTTCGGCTGGTCTGTTTGATAAAGACTGTCAGTTTATGCCGATTATGGTATTTACGATTGATCATAAAGCGGAAACAATTGAGCAGGTAGTGAATGCGGTGAAAAGCTATCGCGAAGCAAATCCATCCGACTTAGTTGAGTTCAAGTTGGCGATGGGGCCTGTCGGTGTTATGGCTGCCACTAACGAAGCTGTTGCTGCAGCACAATATCCGATGTTGATTGGTGTATATATAGCGGTGATATTGCTGTGCTTAATCAGTTTCCGTTCGATCCGTTCAACCCTGTGCATAATTATTCCGTTAGCTTTAGTTTCGGTGTTGGCGCAAGCCTTGATGACTTGGTTGGAAATTGGACTAACCGTAGCAACCTTGCCGGTTATTGCACTCGGTGTTGGGATCGGGGTTGATTATGGCATCTACATATTCTCCCGAATGCTGGACTTTATTCGCAGCGGTGATTCGATTCACGAAGCCTTCTATAAAACGCTTAACCTGACCGGGAACGCGGTATTTTTTACCGGCGTGACTTTGGCGATTGGAGTAAGTACTTGGATCTTTTCTGCACTGCAGTTCCAAGCGGATATGGGTATCTTATTAACCTTTATGTTCCTATTTAACATGTTAGGAGCTGTCATATTATTACCGGCGCTTGCATCTTTATTCTATCGCCGTTAATCCTGCTATTAGAGGTAGTGGTTGGTCCACTACCTCTTTTATGAAAAATATTTAAAAAACATTCATTTGCATGATGCGAAGTGGCTGGCTTTCGCCTAAAATTATCCCTTTATAAGATTCTCTACATTCATCGTAGTCGACCACCTAAATTTTAGTAAGGATAAGCAAAATATGGCGCAGGCTCCTGTCGAGCATCAACCAGTGCTCTTAGAAAACGTCATTTCTCTCATCAAAAGCAAATTTAAAAAAGCGCAAGCGGAAACGGTTAGTCGCTTTGCTCAGTTTTTTTATGGCAGTATCTCGCCAGAAGATCTTAACGATCGCGCTGCCAGTGACTTGTACGCATCGGTATTAAGCTTGTGGAATTTCCTGCATAACGATGCTAGCGAAGATGTCTGCGTGAGAGTTTTCAACCCCGAATTCGAATCTCATGGCTGGCAGTCACGACACACGGTTATTGAGCTGGTTCATCCAGATATGCCATTTTTGGTCGATTCAGTACGCATGGAGCTGAACCGATTAGGTCTTGGAATTCATTTGCATATTCATTTGCCGATTGCGATAGAGCGGAGTAGCAAAGGGGTAATTTCTGCGGTTGAACTGGCTAATGGTAATGAAGGGATGTCAGCGGTTACGCCAATGTACTTGGAAATTGACCGTCAGATTGAACAGAGTGATCTCGATGATATTCGTGAAAATTTAGAGCGTGTATTGGCCGATGTTCGAACCGCGGTACGCGATTGGTCGCCAATGAAAGAAAAACTGGCGCAAGTAATCAAGCGAGTAGAAAATGAAGCGGGTGACATTCCTAAAGAGAAGTTAAATGAGACATTAGAGTTTTTACGTTGGATTTCGGGTAATCACTTTACTTTGTTGGCCTATACTGCGTACGACTTAAAAGAAGACAAGGGCAAAACCTATTTACTGCCGCAAAAGAAGTCCAACTTAGGATTAGCTTCAAAACCGTTATGGGAGCCGAAAAAATATTCACTGTCGGATATGCCAAAAGGTGCCCAGCGACTGATCTTGGATAACTCTACGGTACTAGTCCTCACTAAATTAAGTGCCATTAGTACGGTGCATCGTCCGGCGCATATTGACTATATTGGTGTGAAACGTTTTGATGCCAATGGCAAAGTTATCGGTGAAGATCGCTTTTTAGGGCTATACACTTCCGCGGCATACAATGTAAACCCAATGTCGATTCCGGTATTACGAGAAAAAATCCAGGCAGTATTGGATTGCTCTGGATTACCCAGCGGCAGCCACGATGCGAAAGTATTACGCAATATTCTTGAAACTTACCCACGCGATGAATTATTCCAAATTAATATCCATGACTTACTGGGCACTGCCATGGGCGTCATGCATATTAAAGAACGCTCTTTAATTCGACTGTTTGTTCGTCGCGATCCGTACGGCCGTTTCTTCTCTTGCTTGGTCTATGTGCCACGTGAAATCTATACCACTAAGCTGCGCTTGAAAATTACCAATATTTTGGCTGAGACGTTTATGTCGAGTGCCGAGATTAAATTTACTACGACCTTTTCTGAATCTATCTTAGCGCGGATTCAATTTACTGTGCCGGTTGAAAATGCCGAGCGAATTGAATACGACTTGCAACTGCTTGAACGTGAATTATCCGAAGCGGCACGTAGTTGGGAAGACAATATTCAAGATGCTTTGAAATTAGAGTTTGGTGAAGCACAGGGTATGCGTTTATCGAATCAATATGGAGAAGCTTTTCCTTCAGGCTATCGCGATGAGACGTTGCCGCAAACCGCTGTTCTTGATGTCAGACACTTAGAAAGTTTATCAGAAGAAAAGCCGCTCAGTATGTTGTTGTATCGACCACAAGAAGATACTGACGGCATATTAAAGTTTAAGCTTTTCCACCGTGACCAACCAACACCTCTGTCCGACGTTTTGCCAATGCTTGAGAATATGGGCTTAGATGTACTGGGCGAGACTCCGCATCGTATTGAACTAAAAGATCGCGCGGTGCGTTGGATTATGGATTTCAGCATGATGCATGCTTCGTCTAGCGAACTTAAACTCGATGAGTTAAAAGCTAAGTTTCAAGACGCGTTTTTACAAACATGGAATGGACGCGCTGAGAATGATGGCTTTAACCGCTTAGTATTGAGTGCAGGTCTTGACTGGCGTCAGACTTCTATTTTACGTGCTTATGCAAAGTATCTTTGGCAAGTTGGCTTTACCTTTAGTCAAACCTATATCGAAGAAACGCTAGCGCGCTATCCTGGTATCGCGCGCTTGTTAGTAGATTATTTCGCGCAAAAATTTGATCCAGAAATTAAACGCAGCAATGAGCAATTGAAGGCGATTAAAAGCAACATTATTGAGCAGCTTGATCAGGTCAGTAATCTTGATGAAGATAAGATTTTAAATCGCTTCCTTAAGGTTATCGATGCGACTTTACGAACCAACTATTATCAAGTAGGTAGTGATGGACAAGCGAAAGAATATATTTCGTTAAAGCTTAATCCAAAGAAAATTCCTGAAGTACCTTTACCGGTACCCATGTTTGAAATTTTTGTTTACTCACCACGCGTAGAAGGTGTTCACTTACGTGGCGGTAAGGTTGCTCGCGGTGGTTTACGTTGGTCGGATCGACGAGAAGATTTCAGGACTGAAATTTTAGGCTTAGTTAAAGCGCAACAAGTAAAGAATACAGTTATTGTTCCGGTTGGTTCGAAAGGTGGTTTTGTATGTAAAAAATTACCAACCGAAGGTGGCCGTGAAGCCTTTATGAAAGAAGGTATTGCTTGTTATCAAACCTTTATCAAAGGCCTTTTGGACATAACGGATAACTATGTCGACGAGGCAGTTGTGACTCCTGATAACGTCGTTATTTACGATGAACTCGATCCTTACTTAGTTGTAGCTGCTGATAAAGGCACTGCTACCTTTTCGGATATCGCCAATAGTTTATCGATGGAATATGGGTTTTGGTTAGGTGACGCTTTTGCTTCTGGTGGTAGTGTGGGATATGACCATAAGAAAATGGGTATCACCGCGCGCGGAGCCTGGGAAAGTGTTAAGCGACACTTTATGGAAATGGGGATTAACACTCAGTCGCAAGATTTTACGGTAGTCGGTATTGGTGATATGGCTGGCGATGTGTTTGGTAACGGAATGTTGTTATCAAAACACATTAAGCTAGTGGGCGCCTTTAATCATATGCACATATTTTTAGATCCAAATCCTGACGCGGCGAGCAGTTACGTTGAACGTAAACGATTATTTGAAACGCCCGGGACAACTTGGGATGACTATGATAAAGAACTTATTTCAAAGGGTGGTGGTGTTTTCTCGCGCGCTGCGAAAGCAATCACATTAACCCCTGAAATTAAATCATTGCTCGGTGTTAAAAAGTCAGCCATGGCACCCAATGAATTAATCTCTGCACTGCTTAAGTCTAACTTTGATTTATTGTGGAACGGCGGAATTGGTACCTACGTTAAATCAACCACTGAGCATCACTCCGAAGTGGGTGACCGAGCGAATGATTCGTTACGGGTGAATGGTAGCGAGTTGCGCTGTAAGGTTGTTGGTGAAGGTGGGAACTTAGGTTTAACCCAATTGGGTCGTATTGAGTACATTCGTAACGGTGGCCGTTGTAATACCGACTTTATTGACAATGCGGGCGGTGTTAACTGTTCGGATCATGAAGTTAATATTAAGATTTTGTTGAACAAAATTGTAGATGCTGGTGACATGACAGCAAAGCAACGCGACAAAATCTTCATGGACATGACTGAAGAAGTTTCCGAGATGGTGTTAAGCGAAAACTACTTACAAGCACAATCAATAAGTTGTACTGAAGCGCGCGCACCATATATGTTGAAAGAGCAAATGCGTTTTATTCATGCCCTAGAACGAGAAGGTAAACTTAATCGACCGCTTGAGTTTCTACCTAATGATGAGGAAATGTTAGAGCGAGTTGCGCAAGGAGAGGGCCTCACTCGAGCCGAGTTAGCGGTACTTTTAGCTTACGGAAAAATGGAGTTGAAAGAATCACTACTTGGGCCGGAAATTACTCGAGAGCCGTATTTTGAACAAGTGCTTATTGATTATTTCCCCAAGCCGTTGCGCAAAAAATTCGAACAAGAAATTAAGCTACACCCTTTGCGTACGGAAATCATTGCCACCGTTCTGGCGAATGAGATGGTTGATTATTTAGGCAGTAACTTCGTATACCGTATCATTGACGAAACAGGTGCGACTCCATCGGATGTAGGAATTTGCTTTACCTTGGCCAAAGAAATTTTCTCGATGGATCAGGTGTGGGAAGAAATTCAAAATTTAGATCATATTGTACCTGCTAAGACCCAAGTGGATATGATGTATCAAACGCAGCGCATGGTTCGCCGTTGTACTCGTTGGTTCTTACGTCATCGTCGCAAAAACTTAGCTATACATGCTGGTATTGACTACTTCAAATCAGGCGTTCAAGACTTGCAAAAGCAAGTTGCCAAATCTTTGGAGTCCAATGAATCGAAAGGTCTCGAGAGTAAAATCGACAAAATGGTTTCGGAAGGCGTGCCGCGTACACTTGCGTCTAAAGTCACATATCTAAGCACCATGTTTTCGGCGCTCGACATTGTTGAAATGTCTAAAATGACGAACCTCTCAATAAAGTTAGTTGCCGATGTATATTATCAATTGGGTGCTGAGCTCGAACTCCATTGGTTCCTCAATCAAATTGTTATGCAGGCTGTTGATAACCATTGGCAAGCGTTTGCGCGCGCAAGTTTCCGAGAGGAGTTGGATTGGCAACAAAGAAGTCTAACGGTTGCGGTCATTCAAATGACCAACGACTCGAAAACTGCTGAGCAAAAAATTGCCGCTTGGTTTGAAAGTAATGAAGGGCTTCTGACACGTTGGCGACAAATGGTGGCTGACTTTAGAAGTAATAGTATTCATGAATTTGCGAAATATTCAGTGGCATTAAGAGAGTTACAAATTTTAGTGCAAAACTGTATTCGCTCTGCTGCTATTGCTCAAGAGTCGTCGTTGTCGCAACCGGTGTCTTCGGCAAAAGTTAGCCAAAAAGTAGCGAAGCCAAAGAAGAAAATCGCAAAGAAAAAATAATTGATTTAAACATTACTTGTATCATCAAGGGCTAGTGCTATTACTAGCCCTTTTTTTTTGTTAAGGTGACTCGATTAGTACCGTTTATTGGCATTTAAGAATAGGAGTTCCCATGAAATCAAGAGCCGCCGTAGCATTTGAAGCAAAGTCTCCTTTGGAGATAGTCGAAGTTGATTTGGCCGGTCCGAAGGCCGGTGAGGTGTTGGTCCAAATCAAGGCGACCGGTGTTTGTCATACCGATGCCTATACTCTTTCTGGCGCAGATCCAGAAGGCCTTTTTCCAGCTATTCTGGGGCATGAAGGCGGTGGTGTTGTAGTTGAAGTTGGTGCAGGCGTCACTTCACTTAAACCAGGCGACCATGTAATTCCCTTGTATATTCCAGAGTGCGGCACTTGTAATTTTTGTGAGTCAGGCAAGACCAACTTATGTCAATCGATTCGCGTCACGCAGGGGCAAGGGTTAATGCCTGACGGTACCTCGCGTTTTTCCTACCAGGGAAAGCCATTGTTTCATTACATGGGAACTTCAACTTTTTCTGAGTACACCGTGGTTCCGGAAATAGCGTTGGCCAAAGTTAATAAGCAAGCGCCATTGGAGAAAATCTGCTTGCTCGGTTGTGGTATTACTACGGGTATCGGTGCGGTTATCAATACTGCGCAAGTTGAGCCTGGTTCAACTGTTGCCGTATTTGGTTTAGGTGGTATCGGATTGAGTGCGATTCAAGGTGCGGTCATGGCAAAGGCTGAACGAATTATCGCGGTGGACATCAATCCAGAAAAATTTGTCATGGCGCAACAATTAGGCGCAACCGATTGTGTCAACCCAAAAGACTTCAGTGTGCCGATTCAAGAGGCGATTGTGGAAATGACCAATGGCGGCGTAGATTACTCTTTTGAATGCGTGGGTAATGTTGGCTTGATGCGAGCTGCGCTTGAATCTTGTCACAAAGGTTGGGGAACCAGTGTGATCATTGGCGTGGCGGGAGCCGGTGAAGAAATAGCCACTCGACCGTTTCAGTTGGTCACCGGACGAACTTGGAAAGGAACTGCCTTTGGCGGGGTAAAAGGTCGTTCGCAATTGCCACAAATGGTGGATGATTATCTAGCGGGGCAAATTAAAATTGACCCAATGGTTAGTTTTGAAATGGAACTTGAAAAAATTAACGATGCATTTGATCTAATGCATGCTGGAAAGTCAATTCGTTCGGTTATTAAATTTTGAAGGTAAAGCGATGAACATTATTGCCAGTAATAAATGTCATGGTGGTTATTGGAAGCGCTACCAACATTTTTCTAACAGCTGTCAGTGTGAAATGACCTTTTCGATTTATTTTCCGAGTGGTTACCAAGGCAGTTATGAATTCCAGCAAGCGCCTCAGAGCTCATCGTTACCGGCACTTTTTTGGTTGTCGGGACTTACTTGCAACGATCAAAACTTTGTGCAAAAAGCACATGTCGAACAAGCGGCTAATCAATTTGGCTTTATTATCATCGCTCCGGATACTTCACCTAGGGGCATTGAGATTGAAGGTCAGGATGACACTTATGACTTTGGCTCTGGTGCTGGTTTCTATCTAAATGCAACTCGTGAACCCTGGGCTAAGCATTATCAAATGGAGACTTACATTAGCCAGGAGTTATATGCGGCGGTTGTTGAGCAGTTGCCTGTTGATCACGCTCGTGTCGGAATTTTTGGACACTCGATGGGTGGACATGGCGCGCTTACATTAGCGTTGAATTATCCCGAGCAGTTTCGCTCGGTTTCTGCGTTTGCTCCGATTTGCCACCCAGTCACTTGTGATTGGGGCAAAAAAGCATTCTCGGGATATTTGCAGACGGCAGCAGAAGCGTTGCGTTATGACGCGTGCGAACTAATTAAGCAAGGTAAGCGAGTCACTGCGCTAATGGTAGACCAAGGCGATGCAGATGAATTTCTCGCGGAACAACTCGGCACCGAAGCGTTAATCGATGTGTGTCAGCAACACAAGATAGCGGCGCAAATCACTATGCGTCCTGGATATGATCATAGCTACTTTTTTATAGCTTCTTTTGTTGCCCAACATTTAGCATTTCATGCCGAACAATTAACCTCATAGCCTCTCACCGAAACGGTGCGTTGCACTGTTTCGGCGCCCATTGTTTGTAGTCTATTGCGGTTTCTTCCGCTGACTCCCTGCAAAATCACGCGGTTAGTATTGGCACAATTATTTCATAATCTTCTCATTGTTATTGTTATTGTTTTTGCAAAAAATTAATCATTTGTTCATATACAGCGGTTAAGATTAATCAAAACGAGGAGAGCATTATGTCACCACAGGTTAAACAAGCCGTGATTCGCAAGATTAAAGTGGAAGGGTGTTTAATTAAAGAAGTGGCTTTGGAATACGGTGTCTCGACCCGGCAAGTTTATAGTTGGCTAACGCGGCGACGCCAATATACAAAGCAAGTGCCACAAGAAAAAGTGGTGCACCTCGAGAGTGAAGTGCGGCACCTTAAAGCACAGCTGCAGCAAGCGGAAACCAGTCTTGAGTGGCAAGATGATATTGAGCAAGATGTTAGCTACTGCGATGCGAATTATATTCGTGCGTTATGTGGTTAGTTAGCGCGACATTTTTCGTCATAATTGAGCCATGATTTAACTTTTTGCGGCCCGAAGAAAAGCCGATTTGTACGGTTTAATGACATCATCAACAAGAGGAGATGATGATGAACCGTAGAACTTACAACACGCAAAATAAGCACCCTAAAATGCCGATGGGTATGGATATACTGACTTCGGATCCAGAGCAGTTTGAAGAATACTTCAAAATCACCCAGCAAGAGTCCGAGGCTCACAATGCGCGAATAAAGCGCATTGAGGAAGCTTGGGCCGACTTTCTATCACGAGCCAAAAAGGTTTGGTAGAAAGTCGGGAATGCAGGATTTACTGTAAGCGACAAGCGCCATCAAGACGAATAACGCTGCCGTTAAGCATGGCATTATTGGCAATATGCTCAACAGTGGAGGCAAACTCTTCAGGCGTTCCAAAGCGAGAAGGGAAGGGCACGCTATCGTAAAGCGCTTGACGGATCTCGTCGCTAACACCATCCATCATCGGCGTTTCAAAGATACCAGGTGCTACCGCCATTGCTCGGATCCCCGATTTAGCGAATTCGCGTGCTAGGGGGAGCATCATACCGACTAGTGCTGATTTCGTGGCTGAATAAGCCACTTGCCCTAATTGGCCTTCAAAGGCAGCAATTGAGGCGGTGTGAATGATGACGCCGCGCTCACCTTTGTCATTTGTCTCATTGGCTTGCATATGGCGTGCTGCTTCACGAGTTAAAAGGAAGGAACCCACTAGATTGATATTCACGACTTTCTGAAAAAACTCAGCAGGCATTGGACCTTTCTTACTGATCACTCGGCCATTGCCGAGCACCCCAGCACAGCCAACCGCTAAGTTAATCCCTTGAAACGCATTATTGGCGGTTTCACAAGCGGCAACAACGTCAGCTTCTTGGCTGATGTCAGTTTTTATAAACAGTGCATTACTTCCGAGTTCCGCAGCAAATTTTTCACCTTGCTCTGCGTTGATATCGAGCAACGCGACTTGGCCGCCTGCTGCGACAATAGCTCGAGCTACGCCCGCTCCTAGTCCAGAGGCTCCACCGCTGATAACGGCTTTCGCATTCGCAAATTCCATAACTTCTCCAGTTGTTTGAGTTTGCGGTTATTTTACCTTATCTGGCTAGCGTCCAAAAGTATTAAGCGCGCTATCTACTTGGGGTAAAGATCTGGTAAAGGCGCAGTTGTTGGTTGCGACTGGCGACTGCGTTTCAAGTCGTTTTCGATGTTATTTAATTGTGCTCGCAGTTGTTTGAATGCATCCCAGCGGGTGGCATTTTCAGCAAATAAGCTCGCTTGCAGGTCAAGTAAATTAGCTTGCGCATCCGCTTGCTGTAAAACGGCGACATGTTGATTAAAACCGGCAGTGCCGCGACACTCATCAAACCAGGGGAGTAAGCTTTGATAAACGGCGCGTGGGTCTTGCTCGCGTATCGCTGAAATGACTTGTTGCTTTTTGTTTGAAAGCGGCGCGGGTTTATTCGAACGACGCAGAGATTGTGAGTTTCGTGGTTTACCTAGTAGCAGAAGCGCCAAGGTAGCGAGCCATAAGCCAGCAAATATTCCCGCGAGCCATTGCCAGGTTGAATCATTACTTGCACTCGGGGTTGTGTGGGTGGTGTTTGGCACGGGTTGTAGAATCGAGTTTGGTGTAGTAGCGGTTGTCGCGGGAGTATTGGGATCCGCTGCAACGGTAATGGTTTGCGCCGCTAACGTAGCGGTCTCGTAGCGTTCACTGTTAACATTAAACCAGCGTATTTTAATTGCCGGCAAGGTCAGTTTGCCACTTTTGGTTGGAACTACGGCAATCCGTTCAACCCGTTGCCCGACAACACCTTCAGAAGAATATCGGCGGCTCGCTTCCGCTGTGTCTGGGTACCATTTGATACCATCGACTTCTGGTAGCTCAATGGCGGGCAGTTGATTTTCATGCAAGCCGACCCCGGTTAAGGTAATTGTCCAGGTACTCGGTTCGCCTACCACTTTTTCGCCAATTGAGGACCAACGTGACTTTATGGTTAGTTCTTGGCTGGGTAACCATAAACCGGAATGACCTTTGGGGTAGGGGGTGACTTCAATGGTTTGTTCGTCTGTGGTTAAAGTGATGGGGCGTGTGCGGCCAAGAATTCGTCCGTAGCCGGATGAACCTGCTTGCAAAACATCGGCGCTGTACACGACCTTAGGAATGAGAAGTTCACCGCTTTTCTGCGGAAAAATAGCAAACTTTCTTTCCAGCACCACAAAGCGTGTGTTGTTAATGATAGTGTCATATTGAGTGTCGTCGCCAAGCCGTTCGACAATGGCGTCGGGAATCATCAAGTTTTCCGAAAGCTTACTGTATTGAGTTTGTACTGCACGATAGAGTTTAACCGTCAATATGACTTGCTCTTGGACATAGACCTTTTGTTTCGACAGCTCGCTCTTAAGCATAATCGCTTCGAGTTTATCGTCAGTGGTTAAACTCGCGGTAGGCTCTTCAACCTTCAGGTTAATAGGAGACGATTTTTCACTGCCAAGGGCAAATGCTGGAATGGTAAACTCTCCCGCCTGATTGGCTAGTATTACAACTTTCCAGCCAAGCTGTATTTCAGCTTTTCCAGGCGCTAACGACGAATGGTGATATTTGGTACTACCTAGTATTTGCAATTCTTTGGGTATCAAAGATAGATCGGGTGTGTCATCAGTATTGAAGTCTGCCTCAATGGTAAGCGTAAAGGTTTCTTGAGTTCGAACTTCGTTGCGATCAAGATAGCTTTTAACGCCAGCATGAGCAAAATTGATCAGAAGAAAGCCGCTGATTATTAATAGACGTAGTATTGATGATTTCATTACCAAACTTCCTTCGTAGTGCGATTTTCACGTCCGCGTCGTTTAAACTCTCTGCGCATCTTTTCCCGCAACAAGCCACCTGGGTCATCTGGAATTTGTTTTAACCATTGTTCAAGAGCTTGTTCTTTTTCCTGTTGTGAACGTTGATCTTCTAGCTCTTCGGGGGACAACTCTTGCTGTTCTTTTTGCTCTGAGTTCTTTTGCTCTTGTTGCTGCTGTTGTTCCTGTTGCTCTTGTTCACTCTGCTGATCTTGTTGCTGATCTTGTTGCTGATCTTGTTGTTGATCTTGGTTCTGCTCTTGGTCTTGCTGCTTGTCTTGTTGTTCTTGATTTTGCTCTTGCTCCTGTTCTTGCTTCATTTTCTCTAGCAGATCTTTGTTAAATTGAGCATCGGCATGGTTAGGATCTTGTTCCAATACTTTTGCATACGCTTCGATAGCTTCATCAAGCTTGCCTTGTAAAGCTAATGCGTTGCCTAAGTTATATTGAGCGTCGAGGCCTTCTTGTTGTGAGAAGTAATTTTCAGCTTTTTCATAATCTCCCGCTTTGTAATGTGCGGTGGCTTTCCAGTCTTTATCATTAAATAGCTGTGCAGCTTTGGCCGCATTCTGTTGCATTAAAGCTCGTTCGGCTTGCTGATCTTTGGTGAACCATAAGTCATCCCAAAAACTGGCGTGTACGTAATCAGGAAAGGTTGAGCAAAGCAAAAGCAGCGGTAAGCCTGCTAGCTTAAATCCGCGGCGAAAGGCAAAAAACATTAAGGCGACTACTGGCAAAACCAACCAATAGCCTTGATCAAGTCGATCTTGCGTTGACTGCTCCTCATTGCTGTCACTTTCTTTAATTGAGTTCGATTCGATGCTCATGATGGCATCAATATCTTGGTTGTTGGCTGAAAGACGAACAATCTGTGCCGGATGTTGGTTAGCTAAATTTTGTAGTGGATACATTCTAAGGGTGGGCATCACAATTTCTCCCGAAGAATTTTTCAAAAAACCACGGTTATTAGGCAGCGGAATTGGCGCGCCTTGTTCGGTTGCCGTGACTAATACCGAAACTGGGAAGGGCTTTCCTTTCACTTTTTTTAAAATTAATTCGACATCGTCTTCAACAATACCATCGGTGATCCAAACGATATGACCGGTTTGTTTACCGGCATTTTCGAGCAACTCGATTGCTTTTTCAAATGCAAGTGCCGGCTCGCTGCCCCAAATCGGCATTATTCCGGTGCTTAGATCATTCACCATTGCTTTGATTGTATTCGCATCTGACGTGAGTGGGCTAATAATAAATGCGTCACCGGCATAAACGATGAGTCCTGTTTCTCCTTCTTTGCTTGCAGATAATAAATCCGTTAACTTGTGCTTAGCGCGAGTAAGTCGAGTGGGTTTTATATCGATAGCATCCATAGAAAAGGATAAATCCAATAGTATTACGCGTGCTTCACCACTGCGGTAAATAGGAATATTTTTCTTTGCGAAACTGGGACCAGCGCAAGCGATAATAAGTAGGGCGAGTGCAACCATGATCAAAACGAGTGGCCAAATTGATTGCCGTTTTGTTGCTCCTTGCAACATAAACTTTAATAAATGTGGCTCAATCACTTTCTGCCATTGACCGGTGCCACTGATAACTTGACGTAAAACAAAGTAAATCAACGGTAATGGTAATAAAAACCACAATACCCACGGTCGCAGAAAGGCAATGTCTGAAAAAAGCGAACTTAACGCCATTGCTTAGCTCCTTGTTGGGCGATTGTGTGTCGTAGCCAAGTGGCGACAACCAATAAAAAATACAGTCCCAGTGCGATCGATAATGGCCAGAAAAATAATTCTTTCGTGGGTCTGAAAATTTCGCTTTCTTTTTCAATCGGTTCGAGCTTATCAAGCTCGGCGTAAATTTGCCGAAACTCTTGCTCATCGCGCGCACGAAAATATCGTCCGTTAGTCATTTCAGCAATCGCCTTTAACGTGGTTTCATCGAGTTCTTCGGAAGGATTGACTCGCCGTTGAGTGTTGAATAACCGATCTTGAATGATCATTTCGTCTGCACCAACACCAATGGTGTAAATTGTGATCCCTGCGTGCTCTGCTAATTTTGCTGCTTCAATTGGCGTTAGTGCTCCGGACTTATTTTGGCCGTCGGTTAATAAGATTAAAACGCGGTTTTCAGCCGGACGCTCTTTAAGTCTTTTAACCGCTAAGCCAATACCGTCACCGATTGCAGTACTCGACGAACCAGCTAAGCCAATTTCCGTTTCCATTAACATATGGCTTATCGTTTTTAGGTCAAAGGTGAGGGGCGTTTGCAAATAAGCTTTCTCGCCAAATAAAACTAAACCAATGCGATCACCTTGTCGTTGTTGGATAAAGTCAGCGAGTAAGTGCTTAACGATTGCCAAGCGCGTAACTTCTTTGCCATTTAGTTTTAAATCGGGGGTCTCCATACTACCTGAGATGTCAATGCTAACCATTAAATCACGGCCTGATGCCGGCAATTCAATTGGTTCTCCGACCCACTGTGGTCGAGCCAACGCCACGACTAACAATGCCCAAAGCAAATATTTAAACAGCCACTGAGACCATTGCGCCGATTTCTTTTTGCCACTTTGAGTAAAGGGGCGCCAATAATCGAACAAGCCGGATTTTAGCGCAGCGCTATCCGCTGCGGTTTTCCCCACGGGTAAGATCCACCATATCAAGGGTAGAATTAATAATGCCAGCAGCATTGGCCATGCAAACTCATACATGCTGCTTACCTCGGTAGGAGTGGTTAAGAAGAGGTAGCTCTGTGATTGCTATCTCTAACAGTTCAATCACTTCCTGCCACTGCTGTGGTGAGCAGTCCAATGAAGGTGCATAGCGCGCATCGCCCAGTAACCTTACCATTTCAGGTTTATTGCCAACAGCTGCACAACGGGGAATCCTTTTTAGCAACTGTGGGATAGACTCACTGGCGGCGATTGATTTTGGTAAATAGATTAACGAACAGCGCCGAAATAATCGCAATGCTTGGTGTAGTGCTGATTGAGAAAAAGCGGTTTGTTTAAGTTGATTGAGCTCTGCGATTGCGTAATTGATCGCCGTTTCTGGCTTTTTGCGACTTAAAAAATAAACCAATAATCCAATGCTTATGATTAACAAAATAATGACAATCCACCATCCGGGGGCTAGTGGCCACCAAGACACCGGATCAGGACTGTGGATATCCTTAAGTTGCTTTAGTAACTCTTGCGAATTGGCACTTGTGTTACTCATGGCGAGATCCTGTGGTATCGGCAAAGGATAACTTTTGAGTTAAATTTTCATGAGTCGCGAGAGTGTGAAATTTCATGCGATGTTTGACGGCCAATACCTTTAATTGTTCCATGCGAGTAGCAAACAGTTGCTGATACTGCTCGCGTACAGGAGCTAAGCCGGTATCCAATACTTCAGTTTCCATTCCATTGGTAATGGGATATAAGCCGGAACCAGGAAGTGATTGTTCGAGGACATCAAATACTGAGACCAAGTTAATATCATTGTGCTGTGCTAAGCGAAGTAAATGATGCTCACTATTTTCATCAAAATTAATAAAATCACTAATGATAAAAACCAAGCTGCCAGGTTTGATCAAATGTCTGGCGCGCTGTAGCGTGGCCGTTAAATGTTCCGATTGCGCAAGATTAACCGCACCTTTTTTCAACTGAAGGTTATGCGCTTGAACTATTTGATTTAATATCCGTAAAGTGTTTTTGCGTGAACTAGCGGGTTTAAATTCTTGATGGCTCAAATTGTTGAAAAGCAAGGCCCCAAAACGATTACCGTCGCTCAATGTTTTCCACATAATAGTGGCACTTAGTTTAGCGGCTTGGACACTTTTGAATTGAACTTTTGAGCCAAACATCATGTTTTGGCTTTGGTCTAAAATAACAAACACTGGGCGTTCGCGCTCTTCGCGAAAAATTTTGGTATGAGCTTCACCGGTTCTTGCAGTAACGCGCCAGTCAATAGAGCGAATATCGTCACCTTGTTGATAGGGACGCGCTTCGTCAAAATCCATACCACGACCTTTATAATAAGAAATAAAGCCGCCGAGTAAATGGGTTTTTACTTTTTGCAGTGCCGGTAGCTTCAGACCGTCGGCAATTTTTTTGCATTCAAGTAATTCCAGCAGTGATAGCTCAATGCCCTGATGATGTTCAACATCAGTGAACGGCTTGTTGGGATTACTTTTGCGCCAATGTTGGTTCATAGTCATCTTGGCATTAAGCAACGGGGACTATCGACAATAACCGCTCAATAACTTGATCACTTGAAACACCTTCGGCTTCGGCTTCATAGCTTAGTAAAATGCGATGACGCAGCACCTCATGTGCGACCGCCTTAACATGTTCAGGAGTAACAAACTCGCTTTGTTGTAACCAGGCGTAGGCGCGAGCACATCGGTCCAACGAAATGGTTGCCCGCGGGCTGCCGCCAAAATCGATCCAACGCGCCAACTGTGCATCAAATGACTCAGGACGCCGTGTCGCAATGATTAACTGCACAATATACTCTTCAACTTCGGCTGCCATATAAATGTCGAGTACCTGATCACGCGCTGCGAATAAGGCCTCGTTACTTAGTTCTTGCTCAGGTCGCTGCGCTGCCGAATTTTGGTGTGACTCCGCGCGTGATAACTTCAAGATCGCTGATTCAGCCGTTGCGTCTGGGTAATCCACCAACACATGCATTAAAAATCGGTCGAGCTGAGCTTCGGGCAGCGGGTAGGTACCTTCTTGCTCTATCGGATTTTGGGTGGCCATAACCATAAACAAAGGCGGTAACGGATAAGAGGTGCCGCCCACGGTAATTTGACGTTCAGCCATTGCCTCAAGTAGGGCAGACTGTACTTTTGCTGGCGCTCGGTTGATTTCGTCGGCCAGTACCAAGTTATGGAAAATCGGACCTTGCTGGAACTCGAAGGTACCCGTTTGCGGCCGGAAGATATCCGTACCGGTTAGATCGGCTGGGAGTAAGTCCGGGGTAAACTGGATTCGATGGAAGTCGCCTTCAATACCGCTGGCTAACTCTTTAATCGCTCGAGTTTTGGCTAAACCAGGTGCGCCCTCAACGAGTAAGTGGCCATCTGCCAATAGGGCGATGATAATTTTTTCAACCAGCGCCTGTTGACCAACGATCCGCTGCTGCAAAAATTCTTGTAACTCGATAATGGCTTTTCTGACATCCATATGCTTTTCTTAACCTGTAGTCGAATGAGGGCTCATTTTTAACGAAATGAGTATGAAAATGCTAGTAGTTTTATGGGGTTAGTTTTGTCAAATTGCAACAAATTACAACAGTTGGGCCAAAATTGAGCCTCGGCACCAAGTCCAAACAGCTATTTTAAACACTTGTTTGAAAATAGCTTCGAAATACAGTAGAGTCTAGGCTCTTATCGAAAACTAAATTAGGATCAATAGCGTTATGACATCGCCTAAAGCTAATAAATCCGCTGAGCGGGTTGCGATTGTTGCGGGTCTGCGGACACCTTTTGCGCGTCAGCTGACTCATTACCGTACTTTAAATCCAGTGGATCTCGGCAAGCTGGTGGTCAATGAAATGTTGGCTCGTACCGAGATGGATCCGGCATTGATTGACCAAGTGGTTTTTGGTCAAGTTTTGGCAATGCCGGATGCGCCGAATATCGCGCGTGAGATTGTGTTAGGAACCGGGATGAATGTGCATACCGATGCTTATTCGGTGTCACGTGCTTGTGCGACAAGTTTTCAGTCGGCCGTGAGTGTTGCTGAATCGATTATGGCTGGTAGCGTTAAGGTGGGTATCGCTGGCGGTGCCGATAGTTCGTCAGTTGTGCCGATTGGAATTTCGAAAAAGTTATCCGCGATTTTAATGGATCTGTCTAAAGCACGTACTTTAGGACAACGCTTAAAATTGATCGCCAAAATTCGCCCCCGTGATTTGGCCCCGGTTCCCCCAGCCGTGAAGGAATACTCAACTGGACTCACCATGGGTGAGAATGCGGAGCAAATGGCGCGTGATCATGGCATTACCCGCGATGAACAAGATGCATTAGCGCATCGCTCGCACAGCTTGGCCGCTCAAGCCTGGAATGATGGCAAGCTCGATGACGAAGTGATGACAGCATTTGTGCCACCTTATAAAGAAGGCTTACGGGTCGACAATAACGTTCGATTTGATTCCAAGCTGGAGAGCTACGCCAAGTTGCGCCCGGCATTCGATCGCAAGCATGGTACGCTAACGGCTGCCAATAGCACTCCCTTGACCGATGGCGCAGCGGCCTTAATGTTGATGAGTGAGTCGCGAGCTAAAGAGTTAGGTTTAGAGATCAAAGGTTATATCAAGAGCTACGCATTTGCGGCCATTGATGCTACCTGTGACATGTTAATGGGACCAAGCTATGCAACACCAATGGCGCTGGATCGAGCTGGTATGAAACTGGCCGACTTAGATTTGATCGAAATGCATGAAGCATTCGCCGCGCAAGCTCTGTGTAATGTTAAAGCTTTCGCTTCGCAAGCGTTTGCTCGCGAGAAGTTAAATCGTAGTGAAGCGATTGGCGAGATTGATATGGATAAGTTTAACGTATTAGGCGGCTCACTGGCTTATGGTCACCCATTTGCGGCGACCGGTGCCCGTCTCATCACGCAAATGCTTAACGAATTAAAACGTCGCGGCGGTGGAACTGCCTTGACTACAGCCTGTGCCGCTGGCGGTTTGGGTGCAGCGATGATTTTGGAGGTGGAATAATGGCAGCAGCAACGGCTTTTCAACTGTCGATTGATGACAGTGGTATTGCGACCATCGCAATCGATGTTCCCGGTGAAGCGCAAAATACCTTAAAAGAAGCATTTGTATCGGAAATCAGTCAGCTGCTCGATCAACTTGAAGCAAACGCTGATGTTAAAGGTTTAATTATTACCAGCGGCAAAGACGATAGCTTTGTGGCTGGTGCCGATATAACCATGCTGAAAGCGGTGACAACCGCCGAGCAAGCGCAAAGCTTAGCGAAAGCCGGACAAGATATTTTCAATCGACTTGAGCGGTTAAAAATTCCTTCGGTTGCCGCAGTTAATGGCGCCTGTCTTGGTGGTGGCTTAGAGTTAGCGATGGCTTGTCATCAACGCGTCGCCAGTAGCAGCAGCAAAACTAAACTCGGTTTACCGGAGGT
>JABXHQ010000036.1 GCA_013373545.1 Gammaproteobacteria bacterium | reverse complement strand
GCAAATTTTTGTTGCTTAAAAAGGTGATAGTTCGCCATCGACTGACTGAAACTTACCCAGCTCTCCGCCATCGCTATATCACTGGCAACCGAGAAGTAATTTTCACCGGCAATACGCAAATGGATGCCCGCTTTCAACTGCTGCTGAAGATAATCTTGGCTAAACTGCTGAAACGGTTCTGGCTCAATCGCTTTCGCTTGCGGCGCCTGCTGCGCGCGAAACAGCTTTAATGCGGGTGAACCTCGATAGGACAAGTCAAATACACAATGCGCCGCGGTTGCAACCAGAGATGGGGTAAGCAAAGTGCCGGTGCAATACGCTTTGCCCTTGGCATCAACGAGCGCGACTGTGGCGGGAAATTCACTATCACTGGCAGCGCGACCACCGATAATAAAATCGCTTGAGGTTTCCGATGCCTTATCTTGAAAGGCATGCACCTCTTCCAACAACTGATTAAATCGAGTCTGACTCGGTAATGGAAAATACTCCGCATCGGCGGCACTCAGGGCAGCGCTCACGAGGCACCCGCCGATCAGCGCGAACCGAGCAGAGAGACGTCGAGATGAACTTGTCTGTATTGGGATCTGAATCATTCAATTAACCTTTTTTCCGGCCAGGAAAACCAAAAACGCTCTCCAGCCGGAAGTGGGGTTAAACGGCTAAAACTTTAATAATAGTACATCCAAAGGGTACCACGGGTGGATTCACGATCTTTCATCCGCGATTGCACCAAATATATCGACAGCTTGTCACCGGCGCGCCCGGTAAAATCAACATAGGGATAGAAGTCGCGCCGGGTATTCTTACCCAGCTCCTCGAATTTGCCGTTGGCGTTGCGGGCAACAAACATATCCACATTTTGATTATCTTCGGCTACCGCAATAATTAAATAGCGCCCGTTTGCTGGCGCTTCAACATGGGATACAAAGCTCGGATAGCCATTCACCTTGTTCGCTTTATCAATAGTAAAAGCGACTTGCTTAGCTAACTTGGGTTCGCCCGCGAGTCCGTAATGACGTGCCCATCCCTTTAATACTTTTTGAGTAATTTGCTCAGCAACCAGTTGATTCACCTTCGCACGGTCGGCAAAGCGTTTAAAACCCTCTTCCCATTCTTCTTGCAAAGCCGCCATTGAAAACTCACGGTCTGGGTTCAATAGTGGATTCAACAGATCAACGCGTTGTGCAAAGTTAATCGCCACCGCATTTGGGATCCGTTCACCCTGCTCGTTGACACCAATAACATTCCCAGCATTCAGCAGCGCCACCACTTCACCCTTGGCGTTAATGATTGGAGAGCCACTGGCACCTCCGGTAGCCGGGAGCGAGTGCTGGATTAATTGCGCGGTGCCGAAATAAGGTTGGCCACGAAAGAAGTCGGTGATAGAAGTAATATTCGCCACTTGAATTTGTGGGGTCGGTTCAAGGTTCGCCATTTGCACCATGCCTTCCATTGGGAAGCCAATGTAGGCAACTTCAGTACCACTGGTGAGGTTGCGCAAAGTATCAACACCCGCCAGTGGGAGCGGAGCAGCTAATCCTGTTGCATC
This sequence comes from Gammaproteobacteria bacterium, assembly GCA_013373545.1. Classification (GTDB taxonomy): domain Bacteria; phylum Pseudomonadota; class Gammaproteobacteria; order Enterobacterales; family Kangiellaceae; genus Pleionea. The sequence continues at coordinate 12,769 of JABXHQ010000036.1, read as the reverse complement.
TTGCGGATACAACAATGCAACATCGTAAGCCGGAATAAACTTAACCGGGCTTAACTTTCCACCCGCTTCAATGATTTTCGGTTGCCGCTGTTTCCACTCTTGTTGGAAAGCTTGATATCCCGGATGCATAGCAACACTTTCAATCACAAATTCTTGATACGGCTTGGTAGTAGAGCGCACGATAAAAGACAGTTCATCACGGCCTTTAATATCATTAAAGATTTGTGCCACATGAGAGTTGGTGGCTAAAATCCCTTCTTTGGCGACCCATGCCGTTCCCATTGCGGTTTCACCGCTGCTACCTTTCACCAAAACTAAATAAACCGATTTTTGCGCTGCTGCCGCTACTTTTCCTATATCAGCGTCAAGGGTTTGATAAATCTCTTCCAGTGCTTGTCCGGCTTGCTCATTCATCATCTGCAATTGTTGTTCGGTTTGATAAGCATTCCAACCAAACACACCGGCCACAACCACAATTAACGCCAAGGCAATGGAAACAGCTTTTTTGCCTTTCTTCACCTTGCTGTGAATTTCTTCTTGGTGACCATATTCATGGGTTTCCGGCAGCGCATTGTTAGCAATGCGCTCGACCACAAACGTGGGACCATCTTTGCGTCCTAACGCAATCTCGGCACGATCCGGCAGTTCCACATCATCTTCGGCCAACTCGCCGTTTAAATAAACGGGGTTTTTGGTGTTCACGCGAATTTCAAAGCGCCCTGCATCCTCTTGTAACACAAGGTGTTTGCGGCCAACACTGGTGAACTCAGGTGGGTATAACACTTGGCATTGCTCGGGATCACGACCAATGGCAATCATGGTTTCATTATCAAAGCGATACTCTTGGCTTAGCATCGGCCCCATTTTGTTAGTGATCTTAATCGACATAGGCGTACAACTCCCTCCTGACTTTTAATTGTAATTATTTGATTTTATAGGGTAAGGTTATAGCCGAATCACGAGACAATTGAAAGCGCGGAGACTTCACAACCATGCAGCACAAGGTGCGTTTTTATTTTCCTTTCTACTTTGCGCCAGAGCAAAAGCTCGAACTGGATAACTACTTTTCGCAGCTGAAAGCCTTATCACTGAGTTCAGTCAAACAGCATTTACAGGGCTCTGACAGCCCACTGAAACAAGGGCAAAACGCTGCCTGGGAAGTGACGCAGCGCAGCGTTGACGCGCGCTTTAATGCCCATATCGATCAACTGTTAAACGGCCGTCCGGGGAATCATTCACAAGCTTTTTTTGGTCTCCCCGCGTTACGTCTGAGCAGTGACGCGCGCAATATACTCAACGGTGGTGGCCCCGGCGATGCCGGCAGTGGTATGCGGATTTCCTTGAGTGCCGCTGCGCTTAAGCGCTTAACCGATAACAATATTAGCGCGCCCTACCCCGACCAAACTTGGCCGCTGATTATCAGTGATGCTTGGTGCTTTCATTTCAATACTGGCATTGGCATCTTGTCACTTGACGTTGAGTACTGTGAACCCGGCAAACACCAAAAACATAAACTCGATCAGGTAAGTGCGATTGCCGAAATGAATTACCGTCTGTTCCGCAACGCCGATAATAAACAAACGGCCACAATTGCTTGGCCACAACACAGCAACAGCGTGAATGGCTTACGCGCGCTGATCTTAGCGATTAACCCATGGTTAGCCGACAACCGCGTAGTACACGGCACCGACGCATGGCGCACCATTTACACCTACACCGCGATTCAGACCGATGAGGTGTCAACTGACGATGAGCTAAAAGAGCAAGCGTTTCGCTTAGCACGCCACTATAACGATGCCTATTTACCCAGCGAGCAAAGTCTCGAACAAGGGATCTCCCAACCCTTTGCAACGGTGATGCATTATCACAGCATCGAGGGTTGCAGTACCATCGTGCGTCCCACCGCGAACCAAGCCGCTTTGGATAATTTTATAAACACTGCCGTGAACCAAGCCTACGAACCAATAACCTTGTTGGCTTACAGTGAATATTTGTTTTTGCACAACTTAAGTCAAGGCACCAATATCACGGTTGATATGCGCAATCCCAGCGAGCAAGATTTCGCCCAACTGCGCCAATACCGCGCCAAGCTGTACAACTTTCGGTTAAACAATCGCTTTTCCCATGTCGGTCAGTTAACCCAGCACAATGATTATTACGCGGCGTTAAAGACCGCTTTAGGTACCGGCGCATTACTGGAAGATATTTCAACTGACGTGTCCGAGATTGAAGACTTTATCGCCGATCACATTGCCGAAAAGAACCGACAATCACTGGCCAATATTAAGCTAATGGGTTCGATGTTTGCTGCATTGGTTTTATTAGCTGATTTATCGGGCATATCCATCTTGCAGGCGCTCACCGATGATGAGCTCCCGTTAGTCGCCAAGATCATCTTTTGGTCACTGGCCATTGGCATTCCGGCAATTTTTTTACTGCTGTCAAAGTGGCTCAAGAACCATTTGGATTAACTATGACTCAGCGCTCGCCTTCACTCGCGTTACATTATGCTGGACACATCCTCTCCGAGAAGGCCGGGGCGCGCTTCCACGCAAGTAATGAAGCAAAAGTACGCAATGCTATTGGCGAGTGGCTCGATGAGCATCAACCAACTTTGGCTTGCGGTAGTTTAGCCGCCGGTGCCGACATTCTGATTGCGGAACAATGCCTCGCTCGCGGTATCCCTTTAGCGGTGACTTTGCCGTTTGATCCGGCCACCTTTATTACGACCTCAGTGAGCACAGCAGGTACACAATGGGTAGCCCGATTTGAGCACTGTTTAGCGCATAGCAGCAGTTGCTTACAAGCCTTCGATGCGCTACCTGATAATGAAAACCTTGGCTACGCCTTGTGCACGTGGCTGGCACTTGGGCACGCGCATTTTTATGCTTTGCAGCACAAATGTCGTGCGTTACAACTGACCGTTTGGGATGAACAAGGCGGCGACCAAGACGCCGGAACTTATGCCGACCAGCTCAAAGCCAAACAGTTTAATTTCACCAGTTATTATATTCATAGTCATACCGCCCGCGTGCAGCAACAAACCGCTCAGCGTAGCTCCGACACACCGCTATTTGCAGCGTTAGCTCCCCTCACTATTTGCCCAACCACCACCGTTGGCAAAGAGCCGGAGATCGCACTTGATTATGGTTTTAACGGTGCCCCAAGTGTCTGTGATTTTGCCACTTCGCTTGGCGATGACTTACTGCAGCCGCGCTTGTTTCTGCTGCTCGGTCTGTTAAATTCGGACTGGTTTACCAAGGCACTTAACGCGCCAGAAAATTTTCTGCCACAAGGTGTTTTTACTCAATGAGCTTACTCACCCGTTATCCAGACTCTGTTGCTGAATTCGCTCTGCCAAACTTTTCGTTACGCAATGATCTCGAACAATTAACCATTGTTTATCAACATCGAGTTCCCGAAGCCACGGTATTTTATGCCGGTCGAATTTTAGAGGCACTATCCGGAGCAGCGGTCACAGCTCTTGGCGGAAAAGCCAAAGCAAACGTGTTTGCCAATCTTGAGTATATTGACGACTTTCATTTTTTTGACCCGGTTACTCGCTATTGGGCGCATGCGCTACGTCGCATGGGTAACCAAGTGCGTCATATATTGGCGCCCTTAGAAATGGACGCGCATCATGTCGCAATGGCCTTACTTGATACTTGGCTTGAATGGTATTTTGTGCACTTCCCGCTGGGACCGCAAATGAAAGACTTCCACAGTCAATCGAGCGCTAATGCAGATATTCTGGCGTTATTTTTTGAGCTTACGCGCCAATTAAAAACCACAAACTTCGATCCACAATTGTTTAATCAACAACATCAAGAAGTCTTACTACACCCAACAATGGTCGCGGTGCTGATCGAAAAATGTTTAGATAGTAAAAATTTTGCCCTCGCCGATCAGCTGATCGAACAAGCCAACCAGCGCGCTGAAAATGATTTACGCTTGTTGCAATTAAAAGGCCTTAGCTTGAGCCGCCAAGGACAATTACAACCTGCCTGCCAAGTTCTAAGTCAATTGAATAAACAGTTTCCAAATGATGATGAAACCATGGGTATATTAGGCGGCGTGCATAAACGCTTATGGAGTGAGTCGGACGATCAAGCTCATCTTAAGCGTGCGGGAAAACTTTACCATCAAGGTTGGAAAAACTCGAAACAACGCAATACTTATTTAGGCATCAATGCCGCATCGATTAAACTTTGGCAACACGAACCTGAGCAAGCGCAAACCATCGCTCGAGCGATTGTAGAGCAGTTCGATCATAAGCAAGCTGTTTTGCGCGAGAAGTTTCCTGAACAAACATTTGAATTTAACTTTTGGGATCTAGAAACCAAAGCGCAAGCGACATTATTGGCGGGTAATGATAGCGCAGCCTTACAGCTGTACACCGAGTTATTGGATCCCAAGCGGCACCCCAACAAACCTTACTCGGTGGTAACCGATCAATTGAAGCAACATTTTAAATATTTAACACCACCACCGGCGCTGATCGATCTAGTTAACTCAGTTGTTGAATAATTTCTTCCAAGCTCGGTCGCTGCTCAGGATCCAGCGCCACCATGTTAAGCAACAACGCTTGCCACTCTGACGGGATTTGATCACGATCGATTTCAATACCAGGCTTCGACTGCCCAAATAACTTTTGCAAAAAGTTTTGCTCATCCGCTACTGGTTTGGGTTCAGACTGAGTGAGCCATTGATAAAACACACAGCCTAAGGCATAAATATCGGCAGCGGCACCGATGTCAGTCGATAAAATTTGTTCCGGCGCCATATAGCCTGCGGTTCCAGCAATGCTTGGATGCGAAAATTGAGTGCGCATAATGGCTATGCCCAGATCAATAATCACCGGACTGCCACTGCTATTGATTAAGATATTATCCGGCTTAATATCGCGGTGAATAATCCCAGCATTGTGAACAAACTGCAATCCTTGTGCAATTTGACGAATATAAAAGGCGATGGTTTTCGGATCTTGAATAATCGCCATATATCCCACCAGCGGCTGCCCTTCAATATATTCATGTGCGACATAGGGAATTCCATATTCATCATGACCAATAGCTAACGGTTTCGCAATAAAGCTACTTTTAATGTGTGCGGCCGCTTCAAACTCGAGCCGAGCTTGGCGCCATAGCTGTTGTTGTTCAGCGAGCGACATTTGCAGATGGGTTTTAAATTGTTTTAATGCCACATCTTGCTCTCGCTCGGTATCCCAAGCAAGATGAACCACACCAAAGCCTCCCTCACCTAGCGTTTTGCGAATAACATAACCATTATTTTCATGCAGCTGGGTATCAATACGCTTGGCCGCTTCTTCAGGTAAAGCTTCAGAAAAATCCCACCGCATCATTAAGGTTTGAATGGCGCGGCGAAAACGAAACTGGGAGCCACTTTGCATGGCTTTGTGCGCGAGCAATAATTGATCGCGAGCCGCGGCTAAACTGTCATGGCGATAATAATCGCGCGCCCACAACAAGCGCATTTCAATCTCCAAGTCGGGCAGGGTTCGTTGTAATAATGCCGCTTCGATGGCTATAAACTGACTGCTATCAAAATCACTATCGTCAAAGGTAATTCGGCAACGGGTAAGCTCGGCGGTTAGACGATGATAAGCACTGTCTGTGGGGCACAGCTGTTCGGCGTTAACTAAAGCAGTAAGCGCCTGATCGAATTCGCCTTGTTCGAAATGTAACAGAGCGCGCTCTTTAAAATTAAAAAACTGTTGCTCGGGCGCTTGTGCATGTTCGTCCGCTTGCGCCAAGGCATCAGCACAGCCAGTGAAATCCTGTTGCGCGAGGTAAATTCGCGCCATCAAATTAAGCAGCAATGCACGGCTGCGCCGGTCGTCCTCTGCAACCAATGCTAAGTCTTGGCGAACAAAGGTTAACGCTTGATCAAAGCGACCTAATTGAAAACATAGTCGCGCTAAGTTGCCCAGCGAAATCGCCATTCCAGCCACTTCATCAAGCTGATACTTATGCGTTAATGACTCAACAATAAATAACAAGGCGCGTTCACTGTCACCGGTTTGTTGGCAAAGCGTTCCCAATGTATCCAATACATAGGACTGACCGCGAATGTTATTTTCGCGTCGATACAGCTGCAGTGCTTTGAATGCACTTTTAAAAGCATTTTGATGATCGTTTTGCCATAGGTAGCTCACCGCAAGCGCATGTTCACAGCGCGCCAATATTAAGGTTAATTTCTGTTCGGAAAGCTTCGCCTTGAAGTCATCCAACCATGACTTTTGATGATGAAACTCAAGCGGTTGTAGCAGCAATAACTCCGCCTTTGCCAATACTTCAAGCGTACCGGTTAACGCCGTCATTTCACGCCAGTGTTCAATTGCTTCTGCGCGCTTACCTAAGTTCAACGCTTCAATGGCGGCTTGCAACTGAGCCGCTTGCGATTCTGACAACTCATTCTTAAAGTGCGCGAGAGGATATAAATCGTTCATCGATGAGCCTTAACTGCAATAGTAATTGGAGGTGGGTTGGCAATAGACACTTTTATAGCACGTCCTTCCGGCACGGCAAAATGCGACAACGAAATGCCACTAAATTCCAGGCATAAAAAAAGCGCTCATTGAGCGCTTTTCTTTTCAACGGTTGCTGACCTATTGAGCTGAGTTAATCATATGCTCAATCGCTTTGGTCAACTCTTCATCGGAACAGTTTGCACAACCACCCATTGGCGGCATAATGCCTTTACCGTTTTTAACCGACTGGAGTAACACATCGGTCGTGTTTGCGGCAGCTAAATCGGTCCATGCTGAAGTACCAAACTTCGGCGCTCCACCAACACCTACGCCATGACATGCGGCACAATTTGCGGTGTAGACTTGCTCCCCGTTACGTGGACCCGTCACCTTGGCCACCGGTGGTGGTGCGGCGGCAGGAACGTCGTCGCCTTCAACATAAATCTTGCCTACTGGGGCAGTACGTTTTTTCACATTCTCTTTGCTGAATAATGCTTTTTTCTGCGCTTCTAAATAACCTTTACTCTTTTCTTCTTTTTTATCATCGGCCGCATTGGCAAGATTAAAGGCTAATACAGCGCCTGCTGCTAGTGCTAACCATTTGTTTTTAAAGGAAATCATAGTTTGGAATCCTCAACTTCACCCAAAGTGAACCACGTCGGTTTTAAATTATCAGCGCGCATTATAGCCTCATTTCTATCAAGGTTAAAACTGCCGCGTGAAAATCAAGTTATAGGGTCTTCAGTTAATCATGACCACCTTTTTCTCGATTCGTGGTGCCACGTCTTACGGCTCTGATGCGAGCGACTTTAACGTCAACGGCGGTGAAACCTTTTCATTCACCATGTTTTTGTTTAACTTAGACAGCATTGAAACGCGGCAACTGAACTCTGGTTGCTATTTTTTAAGTCGCACTGACACCAATCAATAGGGAGTTTTGCGAAATGTCAGACATTAAGCGCTATCCAGTACCCGACGATTATAAAGCTCACAGCTTGCTTAACGATGAGCAATACCAAGCGATGTATCAAGCATCACTGAATGATCCCGATGCCTTTTGGGCCGAACAAGCCGAGCAGATGCTCACTTGGAGCAAACCTTGGGATACGGTGCAAGCGGTTGATTATCACCAGGCTGATATCCGCTGGTTCGAAGGCGCCGAACTGAACGTGTGTTATAACTGCGTGGATCGCCACCTTGAGAGTAAACGCGATAGCACAGCCATCATTTGGGAAGGCGACGATCCAAGCCAAGCGCAAAACATTAGCTATGGGCAATTGCACGAAAAGGTGTCACGTTTTGCTAACTTGTTAAAAAATCGCGGCGTTAAGAAAGGCGATCGCGTATGTATTTACATGCCGATGATCCCAGAAGTGGTGTATGCCATGTTAGCTTGTGCTCGAATAGGCGCAGTGCACTCAGTGGTCTTTGGCGGGTTTTCACCCGAGTCACTAAAAAGCCGAATTCTCGATTCCGACTGCCAAGTTGTGATCACCGCCGATGAAGGTCTGCGCGGCGGCAAAAAAGTACCGTTAAAAGAGAATACCGATAAGGCCCTTGCTGGATGTCCGAATGTGCACAGCGTAATTGTGGTGAAATACACCGGTGCGGCTACCGCTTGGGATGAAACCCGTGATGTCGATTATTATGCGCGCGCTGCCGAGCAAGCAGCACTGTGCCCGTGTGAGCCAATGAGCGCCGAAGATCCATTATTCATTCTATACACCTCCGGCTCTACCGGAAAACCGAAAGGGGTATTACATACCTCGGGTGGTTATTTGCTGTATGCTGCCATGACCCACCGCTATGTTTTTGATTATCGCGACGGTGACGTTTACTGGTGCACCGCAGACGCCGGCTGGATCACCGGACACTCTTACATTGTCTATGGACCGCTGGCGAACGGCGCCACCACATTAGTGTTTGAAGGGGTTCCCACTTATCCCGATGCCGGTCGCTTTTGGCAAGTGATCGACAAACACCAAGTGAATATATTCTACACCGCCCCAACCGCCATCCGCGCTTTAATGGGTCAAGGCAACGATTGGGTTACCCGCAGTTCACGCAGCAGTTTACGATTGCTCGGTACCGTCGGCGAGCCGATCAACCCTGAGGCTTGGGAATGGTATCACGAGGTGGTGGGCGAACGGCGCTGTCCGATTGTCGACACTTGGTGGCAAACCGAAACCGGAGGCATTTTGTTAACGCCGTTACCCGGAGCGACCACGCTTAAACCAGGTTCCGCTACGCGACCCTTTTTTGGTATTGAACCAGCCCTACTCGACAACGACGGGCAACCGATCGAGGGCGCCGGTTCCGGAGCTTTAGTGATGACGCGTTCGTGGCCGGGACAAATGCGTACCGTTTATGGCGATCATCAACGCTTTTTTGATACTTACTTTGCCCAATATCCTGGCTATTACTTTAGTGGCGATGGCGCGCGCCGCGATGAAGATGGTTATTACTGGATCACTGGTCGGATGGACGATGTGCTCAATGTTTCCGGTCATCGCCTCGGCACCGCAGAAATTGAAAGTGCCTTAGTACTGCACAGTGATGTCGCCGAAGCGGCGGTTGTCGGTTACCCGCACGACATTAAGGGGCAAGGCATTTATGCCTATGTCACGCTCATGAATGGTGTTACACCCAGTGATGAGTTAAAACAAGCACTGACTCAACTAGTGAACCAGGAAATTGGCCCTATCGCTAAGCCGGATATCATTCAATGGGCTCCGAGTTTGCCGAAAACCCGCTCGGGTAAAATTATGCGTCGTATCTTACGCAAAATTGCCTGCAATGAATTAGATTCGCTCGGCGATACTTCAACCCTTGCCGAACCCGGCGTGGTGGATCATCTGATTGAACAACGAGTAAATCGCTAAGTTTAATCAAGCGGCTGCCGGTATTATTGACAATGCCATGAGCAGCCGCGATTTTTGCGCAATTTTTACGAATATTTTCATACCCTTACAAAGTGGTCCGACCTTGTTTTTTTAGCCTATCCTGACCTATGGTGCAGAACACCATATCCTGTTACACTGCAACAAAGCGTGACCAAAAACTATCCATTAAACTGCGCATTTAGACGCATTGAGATAATCAGCCATTAAGCGCTTAAAGACTAAAACAATAATCATAAAATCACGTTGGGATAACAAACCATGTCAGATGTACGCGTAATTAAAAAGTACCCCAATCGACGACTCTACGACACAGCGATCAGTAGCTACATCACATTAAACGATGTCAAAGAGTTGGTCTTGAGTTACACCCCGTTTAAAGTCATCGACGCTAAGTCGGGTGACGATTTAACCCGCGCCACTTTATTGCAAATCATTTCCGAGCAAGAAGATAAAGAAAGCCCCATTTTCACTTCCGAAATTTTGCAAAACGTTATTCGTTTCTATGGCGACTCGATGCAAGCCATGATGAGCCGCTTCCTTGAACATTCAATGAAATTGTTTATGGAACAGCAAGCAGGGTTTAAAAGTCCATTGAATACTTTCCTTGGCACCAACCCAATGACTATGATGCAAAACATCGCCGAGCAAAACCTCAATATGTGGAAGTCGATGCAAGAAAACTTTTATACCCGCAGCGGCCAAGTCAAAGACGATGTCGACGAAGAAACCACCGAAGATGAAAAAAAGGACGCCTAAGCGTCCTTTTGTCTTTTTTAAAAACCACTCCTTGTTATTAGTGCTTCAGCCGTAACTTTAAACCTTATCAGTCGCACTTTATCCAACCAGAGACTCTGTTTATAAAGTGTCGCTAGCTGACATCACAGTTGAAATATTTCCACTCGCCAATAGTGGTTTCTCAATGTTTTCTGTTAGGATAGCAGCCCTAAGATCTTAGTTATTGATGACCGATTACATCCTTACTCGACATCAATAACTCAAAAATAATTAACTCTTCACCAGCAGGTGGTTAGCTTATGAACCAAGAAGTTTCTGAACTCATTCAAGACTTTGTTGAAACCGAGCCAGAAGCCATTGCAGTAAAAGTCGATGAAATGATAACCAGTAATGAGGCCGAGGACATAGCCTTGTTTCTCGAGTCATTGCCACTAGAGCAACGGTTAGAGTTTTGGGGCAACATTAATATTGAAGATCGCCTCGATATTCTATTAGTTATGCGTGGCGATCCGCGTGAAGCCATTATTGACTCTATGGCACTTGAAGATCTCGATGCCATCTTTAAAGACTTAAACGCAGAAAAACTCATTGAGCTTGCCGACTCAATGCCTACGCGATTGATTGAGCGAGCTTTTAATGCCCTCGATCAACAACAGCAACAATATTTTGAGGGCGCTCAGCAATACGATACTAAATCAGCAGGTCACTGGGTTGACCATAACGTGTTACTCCTGCCCCCGAATGCGAAAGTGCGCGATGCATTGCGACTGCTGCGCCGAAATACACCCGACTACTCCGACTTAATTTACTTAGTTAGCCGTTCTGGAAATTTAACCGGAGTGGTGGAAGTAAAAGAAATTTTTAGCGCGTTAGAACACAGCTCAATTGCTGATTTAGTCGATAAAGAAATCGAACCCATTATGGGTAATGAAGACGCGCTAAAAGCAGCACAACGCGTGCAGGTTTCGCGCTTAGCAGCGCTACCCGTCGTTAGCGAAAGCAATCAATTTCTCGGCCGTATGAATATTTACGCGGCGTGCGAGATCGTAAACGAAGATTACGAAGCCAAAGTGATGGCGCGCGCGGGTTTAGATGAAGACGTGGATTTATTCGCGCCAATTTTAAAGAGTACCCAAAGCCGAATGATTTGGCTGGGGATCAATTTATTGACCGCATTTTTGGCTTCGTGGTTTATTGGACTGTTCGAAGCGACGTTGCAAGAAGTTGTGGCACTCGCTGTGTTAATGCCCGTAGTTGCCAGTATGGGCGGCATCGCCGGCTCGCAGACATTGACCCTAATTATTCGAGGTTTAGCTCTCGGCCAAGTCACCAAAGCTAACTTTTGGGCACTATTAAAGAAAGAGCTTGGCGTAGGTGCGCTCAACGGAATTGTTTGGGCCATTGTGATCGGCATTACCGCTTACTTCTGGTTTGATAGTTACATGATTGGTGCGGTTATTTGCTGCGCGATCTTAATTAACATATCAGCCGCTGCTTTGTCCGGTGTATTGGTTCCGATAATTTTAGATAAACTAAAAATTGACCCCGCCCTTTCCGGTTCTGTTATTTTAACCACCGTTACCGATATTGTTGGTTTTGTCGCGTTTCTAGGCTTGGGTTCAATATTTTTATTGTCGTAATAAAAATCAATTCCTGCGTCAGTAATGAGGAAAAAGGTTAGCGGACGCTTCTATTTCGTTAGGCAATTGATCAATCTAGTGATGTCTGCTTTGTTCCCTTTTGAGACATTTTTGATCGAGTTTAAAGAGTCTGTTCTTGTAGGCTCAGCGGACAGTTTAATGTTGGTTAACGCCAAGATAAGGGGAAATTTATACTGGTGTTGATTTTGCTATAGTGCAACGACAGCAAAAGCCGGCGCCAGTATAAATTTTCCCTCTTGATCTTTTTGTTAAGTTCATTTTGCTTCCCACTCAGCCTTACGATCCGGTATAGCCCCTTCCGGAATGGGCTCCCAAATATACTCAATTTCCCTGCATGCAATTAGAAACAATCCGTTTTCACCTAGATTGTACCAATCAAACTCATGAATAACATTGCCATCAGAATCTAACCGAAACTCTTGGTACCGTAGATCACCATGAGAAGATTCGACGATGCTAGACTCATGTCTGGCCAGGTTGTAATACTGCACACCAGAGTACCTGAAGGTAATAAAGCCATCATGATAAGCGCCAAGAAGCCTAAGCTCAATTTGAACCGTGCTTTCACTATCTTCTGAAACTACCAACCTATCTAGCCAAGAGTCGTGTGGGCACTTATGGCTATTCGGTTCGTTGTACCAATCTTCAAAAATGAAATCCTTAGGACTTAATGACAACTTATCCTTTATAGAATCCAAGTACTGCCTATATTCATCAGCTTTCACCTTGAACTCTTCGTATTCCAGATGATCGATATCTTTACTTAATACGTACATAGCCGACCTTATTTAACGCTCAACACTGAAGAAGGCACGACTTTTGTGCTGTTCTTTCAGCTGTTTCTTGTTAAGTTTTTTAATTCTCAATTGATACTACCTGATAATATTCTTCGACCGAAGGGTTTACTAATAACGTCAAGGGATCTCCATACTCAAATTCATCTGTTATTCCGGCCTTCCTCAAAGTATCACCTCTGAATT
>JABXHQ010000190.1 GCA_013373545.1 Gammaproteobacteria bacterium | reverse complement strand
CACACAATCTCTACCAGCGCTTGAAGAACTGTGTTTACACATGGGAACCATCTGGCCATGGAATCGCCCAGTCTATTGTCCCGCACAAAACGGTCACATTCGAATCGAAATGCGCGCCCTGCCAGCTGGACCAACGGCTGCTGACATGTGCGCCAATGCAGCCTTTTATACCGGCCTAACCAAAGGTCTGATCGATCATATTGATGATCTATTAGCGGTGATCCCTTTTCGCTTTGCCGAGTATAACTTTTACCGTGCAGCCCAACGCGGTCTCGATGCTAATGTTGTTTGGCCCTCTCCGTCTAATCATGAGCCGCAGGAACAAGCTATTGCAACCGTTATTGAAGCCATGCTTCCCATTGCGGCGAATGGACTTGAATCATTAGGGGTTAGCAAACTCGAACGCGATCGCTATCTTAGCAACATCATCAACCGATTGGAGCGTCGTCAAACTGGGGCTTCGTGGCAAAAGCAACAGGTGCGACTGTGCAATGAAACAATGGATCGCAAACAGGCTCTGGCTGAAATGTTCGAGCGCTATCGAGCGTGGCAAAAAACTGGATTACCCGTCAGTGACTGGACATTTGAGAAGCCTTGATCCGCACGCTATGCTTAATTTATGTTAACCATTATCCCACACTCTGAATTAACCCTCGCGGAAACTGCCGAACAATGGTTGCAGCAGTTGCCCGGACCGGTAATGATTGAGGTGCCCGGCAAAGATCGAACCCGTTGCCGTATTGTGTCCACATTAATTCATGGCAATGAACCCTCTGGTTTTTATGCCGTGCATCGCTACCTTTTGGAAAATCATACTCCCGCAACCGATCTCGCTATTAGTATTGCGTCGGTTCGTGCGGCTCGACTACCACCAATGCATCGCCATCGATTTGTGCCCGGTGAATACGATCTCAATCGCCGGTTTGGTAAGTTAAAAGCGCAAGATAAAGTTACTGAGTTGGCCCATCAATTAACCGAATACATTCGTAATCGATGTCCAACCGCAGTGGTCGACTTGCACAATACATCCGGTGCCAGTCCGGCGTTTGCCGTATCGATAAATGAGCATGAAAAAGTTTTAAAAGTCGCCGCATTGTTCACCGAGAATATGATAGTGACTCAGCTCAATGTGGGGGCTTTAATGGAACAAAATTTCAATTGCCCAGTGGTTACCATTGAATGTGGCGGCGCTAATGATCCACGCTCTCATGAAGCGGCTTATCAAGGATTACTCAAGTTTTTAAATAATGACCGGTTAGATTCATTAGCTACCAAACCCATTCAGCTCTATCATCATCCGGTCCGCGTTTCTATTCAACCCAACTTGTCGCTCACCTATGCTAAACAGCCTGATCCCAATTTTGATATCACACTAGTACCGGATATTGAACAACTCAACTTTACCGGCTTAACCGCAAAGCAATGTTTTGGTTGGAGCCGACAACCACTTGAACAGACTTTTGAAGCGATTGGCGACGATGGTCATGACTGCTTAAGCGATCTATTTCACCAGCAAGAACAAGCGCTCTATGCGAACGCCAATTTAAAATGTTTTATGGCAACCATGCGCGCGGATATCGCGCTCAATGACTGTTTGTTTTATATTTTAAAAACGAAATGAAAAGCATAACATAGGCATTAAGCGGCACTTGGAATTCACAGTGGAACCTACTTTAACGCTGTTGTATTCACCTGCTAGTGAGTTTCTCAATCTTCAGGCTTTCTCAATATTAGTAATCAAACGGTAAATAAATGATGAATACATATCGAGTGACTTATTATAATTCCGGTGGCTACAAAAGTCGGATAGAGCTAAAAACCGATTATACTATCGCTCGAAATGCTGAGGGTGAATTTATTTTATATGCTGACCAAACATCGGTTGGTGATCGAGCCGATCTAGAAAATCTTGTTCTAGCCGCACTTGGCTTTCACGAAGACATCACCATTGTTCGCTGCGAATTACTGAATGAAACTGAATGAAAGCTTACCTCTCGATTATCAATCTAACAATGAGCTCAAGCCTAACTAAAATTTAGCTGCCCTGCTTAGAACCTATTAGCTAACTAAAAATCCAGATCCGGTTTAATCGCCTAAAATCTCTAGCCAAACAATTACTTGCCTTTTAGATCTTGGAGGCGAAACAATTCATCAGTATCTGGTTAATTTTCGACTAGCGTTACCAAAGAAAAAAGGATGCATCACGCTGTAAAATTTTTGCTGCAAAATGCTCACTCGCCGGCCGTCCCATTAATCCGTAGCAAACGTGCAGCGGTAATAAATGTTCTTCGCGCGGATGACAGGCCCGAGCGCTTGGCGCTATCGACCAATTTTTTAACCGCTTAACCCGCTCTGCTTCATTGAGCGTTTTATTCATCATGGTATCAACTAACCAAGCGTTGAACTGTTCATTTTCCTCTTGCACGCCAGCGTTTTCGACACCAAAACCGCGTATATTATGATACGAAAATCCCGATCCAATTATGAGTAAATCATCATTCGGTAATGTTGCTAACGCTTGCCCGATCTGTAAATGCTTAGTGGCCGATAAATCTTGTTGCAAGGAAATCTGAATACAGGGAATATCAGCCTGCGGATACATCAGCATTAACGGGACAAACATTCCATGATCATAACCTCGAGTGCTATCCAACTCGGCTTCAATTTCGGCAAGTTTGAAGGCACTTAATACTTGTTGCGCCAATTCTGGTTCACCGACACAAGGGTATTTTAGGTCATAGGCTTCGCGCGCAAAACCATAATAGTCATAGATTAAATCCGGTTTAGCGTGGGCAGTAATTTTTACTGTTGCCGCTTCCCAATGGGCACTGATGACAATAATTGCCATTGGCTTAGCAATTTGTTTACCAATAGCGTCCAACGTAGCAATCATTTCATGGTGGTTTGGTTCACCCAATAACGGCAAAGGTCCACCACCGTGGGATAAAAACAATGAACGTACTGGTTTCATCATACAGTCCTTTTATCGGCTTTGATTAAATGAATTTGGGCAACTCGGTTTCGCGCTTCAGTTATCAATGGTTGGTAAAGCGTTATCAACAAACAATGCGAGCAACCGATGGTTTACTCGACTCGCAGTTTGCAAACAAACTACGAGCCGCGCAAAAAAGTTTGCTATCACTAGCGTATTGAAACTAACCAACTCACCATCGCTCAACTAGGCTTGGCGTCTTTGTAATCGATCGGCCAACCAGTAATCGAGCGACCAACTGCCAGCACCTTGTACTAGCAGTGCGCCACTGGCTGCCATCAAGGCTAACGCATACTCATATCCGTTGTTGGACATAAAAAAGCCTTGGCTAAGATGCACCGTGACAATGGCCACAAGCATTGTGATAACCGCACTCACTGCCGCTAGGCGGGTGAAAACCCCAAGTACCAGCGCGACTCCACCGAAAAACTCAGCTGAACCGGCCAGCAAAGCCATCCAATAACCGGGTTCCAGCCCAATACTCGCCATCCATTGACCGGTACCTTCTAGACCATAGCCGCCAAACCAGCCGAATAATTTCTGCGCCCCATGAGCCGCTAAAATTATCCCGACAGGAACGCGCAATATTAAAGCCGCAAGACCGGCATGGGTGTTGAGTAAAGATTTTAAAGCGTTGGATTTCATTAGAAAGCTCCTGTTGATTTAAGTTAACCACAGTCTACTATCTACATTTTATTTGATATATAGCGATTATATTGCATAATAATCAACAATATATTGATTATAAGCGCTATTATGGACCGTATCGATACGTTAAACGCCTTTTTGACCGTGGCCCAAGAAGGTAGCTTTACCAAGGCTGCAGAAAAACTTGGCTTATCTAATCAACTGGTTAGCAAATACGTTTCTGAACTTGAACGCCAGCTCGGCGTTCGGCTTTTAAACCGCACCACCCGACGCGTGAATTTAACTGAGGCAGGTGAGCAAGGTGTTGCGTTTGCACAAACAATACTCGAATCGCTCAATGATCTAACCGATCATTTCGCCGCAATTGAAGGAAGTATACAAGGTCGTTTACGCGTCAATGCACCGGTATCCTTTGCGACGCTGCATCTATCACAAGCTTTAGCTGAATTTATGCAGCACTATCCAGAAGTCACTGTCGACATGCAGTTAAATGATCGAAAAGTTGACCTTATTGAAGAAGGATACGATGTAGCACTGCGTATCGGTCAGCTGAAAAGCTCGTCTCTTATCGCCAAAAAACTCGCTCCAATCCAGCTCATGTTATGTGCTGCGCCCGAATACTTAGCGCGGGTACCCGCGCTTACCAAACCAGAAGATCTGCTGCCGGAAGACTTCTTAATGTATAGTTATATGACATTACCGACGAGTGAAAATCCGTTACTTGAAACTTTGCGTCGTTATGCTCAGCAAAAACGCACCCAACTAAGCTGTAATAATGGTGAAATACTAATGGCATCAGCTATCGCTGGTTTAGGTTATGTTTTGCAACCTACATTTATCGTTGGGGACGCGATTAAGTCTGGTGACTTGTGCCCCTTATTTGAAGAATACGCACCAGAGTCTTTAGGGTTGTACGCGGTGTTTCCGCATCGCCAAATGCTCGCCCCAAAATTGCGAGTGTTTATCGATTTTCTAAGTGATTATTTTGGCCAACAACCCTACTGGGATAATTATTAATTTCCCGCTAAATATTGAGCTGTTTTGTAATGGTTGGTGATAATTTTTTGGAGCCGCCAGACATTAAGAATGTTCATGACCATAAGCGCCCTTTTGCTTCAGCTCTTGCAAAATATTCTTTAACTGTTGATAGGCCACTTGATAATGTTGTTGGCCTCCAATCAGTGAGTCTTGCAATTGTCACTGATTAACCAAAGTTCGAAGACCGAATATTAACCACCGCTTTCCCTTTGCGCTGCACCGCAATATAGAAGCCTTCAACGGGTTCCTTTATTGCCGCAATAACGGCTTTAGATAGCGCTTATTGGGAGTATGATTGGCTCTATACAGTTCTCAATGAGATGAGTAAAATAGCACTCCAAATTTTATTAACTTAAAACATCAACAACGAGTAGATTATGGGACGCGCGTTTCAAAACCGAAAAGAATCGATGGCCAAAACCTCGGACCAAAATGCCAAGGTTTACAGTAAATTTAGTCGCGAAATTTACGTGACCGCCAAATCAGGGGGCGTTGATCCTGATGGTAACCTTGCCCTGCGCAGCTTATTAGATCGCGCAAAACGCGCTCAAGTGCCTGCCCATGTGGTCGAAAAAGCACTTGATAAAGCTAAAGGCGGTGCTGGTGAAGATTTTGCCGTTGCACGCTACGAAGGCTATGGCCCGGGCAACGTGATGGTGATTATTGACTGCTTAACCGATAATCCCAACCGAACCTTTGGCGATGTGCGTCAAGCATTTACCAAAACTAAGACCAAAATTGGTACCCAAGGTGCTGTCAGTCATATGTTTGATCATTGTGCGATCTTTGTATTTGCTCATGATGATGAAGAAGCGGTACTCGATGCCTTGATGGAAGCCGATGTTGACGTAACGGATATTGAAAACGAAGCGGACCAAATTACGGTATTCACGCCGCACTCAGAATACTTTAAAGCCAAACAAGCACTCAGTGATGCTTTTCCTGAGTTAACTTTCGAAGTGGACGAAATTCAATTTGTGCCACAGACCACGACTGAAATTAGCGGCGATGATGTAGCGTTGTTTGAGAAATTCTTAGATATGTTAAACGATTTGGACGACGTTCAAAACGTCTTCCACAACGCGAATATTTAACCGATAGCCCCCGCTAGGGTCGACTACTTAGCAGGTTTCGACTGAACACTATTAAGTAGCTCAACCGTAGCGGCATCTAATGCTTTTGGCGCTAACATGCCAGCGCTATTAGTAGCCGTGAAAAACCCAAGCCCTACTTCTGGCGCAATCCAAATAGTGGCGTACCAAAAAGTATTGCTACCGCTATGATGTAGCGCAACGCCCTTGGCCCATCCACGTCTTAAGTGCACAAATCCGCCGTGATAATCACCTTTGGATAAATCCGCTTGTTGCAGCGGCGCTAGCTGCGCTCGGGTTAAAACGTCTGGAAACTGTCCCAACTGCAAACGAATAAACTGCGCCATATCGGCTAAGCTAACATGCACCGTTCCCGCGGGCCCCATTGCCGCAGGATTATCGGCAATGCTATCAGTCGCGTTTGGATCCATCGGTTTGGTGGAGAAAAAAGACGTTTGATGGCCCCAGGGTGCTTCTTTACTTGGCGCGCCGAAACCACTGCGCGTCATTCCCAAAGGCGTAAATAATTTTTCTTGCATTAATGCTTCCCAAGATTGCCCAGTCACTTTTTCCATTAACGCGCCTGCAACCACAAAGCCAGCATTTGAATAAGCATACTCACCCCGCGCATGCTCGGGCGTAGTCGCTAAAATTTCTTGCGCCCACTCGCTGCGCTGCGCGGTGATCGGTCGCTTATCAAAAAAACGTTGGTTCCAATTGGTGGTCTTAGCAATGTCTTCAGTTAATCCTGAACGATGGGATAACAGCTCCATCAGTGTGACGGTTTTATAGGAATCATGCATCGGCATTTCTGGCCAAACCGCCTGGAGCTGCATATCGAAAGATAACTTTTGCTCTTTAACCAAAATAGCCGCTAACGTAGCCGTCATTGATTTTGTTATGGAGCCGATGTGCCATTGATCATTAGCGCTAACGGCGTGTTGTTCGCGACTAGTCCGGTAGCCGACTGCTACAAGCGGAGCGTTAGTCTCGGGCGTTACCGCGACTGCGGCAAGTCCTACTAATAAAAATTGCTCGCGTATTTTGGCAAACTTATCAGTTAATTCTTGCGTCGCCGGTTGGGTCATTGGGTGTGCCGCTAGCTTAGCCGCAGCTTGGTTGTTTGCAGGTGTTGTGGCCGTGGAGGCTAGCTCATCGGCTGACTGCACCGGTGTCTGGGCAAGCCCTACCGATAGACCAACGATAAAATTTAGTGCGGTAACCGTTAACAACTTGAACGTCATTGCCATCTTCCTTAACTTGAACAGCAGCTCTGGGTTTGCAAAGCAAAGGCATGCGTAAACAACTTTAAAAACTAGAGCTTTGAGTCAACCGTAATAACTGCTTTAGAATCATTACTCAGTGCGCAGCAGTTTAAACAATATTCACTCCGGAAACAGTCGCATTATTTACTTACACCGTAGATTGATTGTTAGCAGATTTTTCAAAACGAGGATACCAACGGCCCCTACCTTCACCTAGTACATCCCTCTCTTGTTAACTATTTATCACCAGGAGTCGCCACGAAAAACTCCTAATGAGCACACAGATGCCGTTTACCGAGTGCTGGAGCGCCCTGTTAAAGCGCCCTGTTAAAGGACAGCAAACGACAAGAGAATTTACCTTAAGTTATCCATCTATCTTATTGTTATTGCTATATTTAATAAAAACACCTAAGATTTTACTTTAACTGACCTATTGTTCCTTTCGCCATAAAAAAAGGACGCCCTTTCAGAGCGTCCTTTTTATGGGTAACTACTTTTTAGGCTACCACGCGCAGAATGCTTAACGATCCTGCAGCGGGTAACCTAACCATCAGGTTTGGCTGCCTACGGCGTATAGTAAGTTGCCGCGCCTGGCCCTACCGGCATACCAAGTAAAAATACCCAGATATAAAACAATAACGTCCAAGCCGCGAAGAACACCATGGAGTAAGGAAGCATCATAGCGATCAAGGTGCCCATACCAATATTTTTCTGGTAGCGGGCTGCAATTGCGAGTATTAATCCAAAATAGCTCATCATGGGCGTTATAACATTTGAAACGGAATCGCCAATTCGATAAGCCGCTTGAATAACTTCGGGCGCAAAACCAATCAACATTAGCATTGGCACAAATATAGGAGCGGTAACGGCCCATTGCGCCGAAGCGCTGCCCAAACTTAAGTTGATAAAGGCACACATAATAATAAATAACACGAACACTTCCGGACCATCGAGGCCCAAATACTTTAATAAAGCCGCGCCTTTTACCGCCAAAACGGTACCTAAATTGGTCCACTTAAAAAACGCTACAAACTGTGCTGCAAAGAATACTAGGGTGATGTAAAGACCTAGGCTGCCGATGCTTTTGGCCATAGCGTCAATAACATCGCGATCGTTTTTCATGGTGCCCGCTTTACGACCATATACGAATCCGGTTAATGCAAAGGAGATAAAAATAAATACCACGATCCCTTTCAAAAATGGCGAACCGGCAACCGCACCTGTCTCTGGATTTAGCAAAATACCAAAGCCCGGGAAGTCGACATTAGGGATAATGGTAATCACCAACAATGCAGCAACGGCTAAGAAGGTTAAGCCGGCATACTTTAGTGCGCTGATTTCTTGCGCAGTTGGCGGCTCCATACTTTGCTTGCCCAAATCGATAGACGCTTCATCATTACTGTAGGTGCCTAGTCGCGGCTCAACGATTTTCTCGGTAACGAAAGCACCGGCAGTGGCAATAACAAAGGTGCTCACAATCATAAAGTACCAATTCACTTCTGGTCCTACGACATATTGCGGATCGAGTAAGTGCGCAGCCGCCTCGGTAATACCCGAAAGCAAAGGATCGACAGTCCCTAATAACAAGTTAGCGCTGTAGCCGCCAGAAACGCCGGCAAACGCCGCAGCTAAACCAGCAAGCGGATGGCGCCCTAGGGAGTGAAAAATCATTGCCGCTAATGGAATTAACACTACATAACCGAGTTCACTCGCCGTATTCGATACAATACCCGCGAACACCACCGTTACCGTTACCATTCGTTTAGAGGCATTCATCACCAACGCGCGCATCGCGGCTGATAACATGCCAGAATGTTCAGCGACTGCAACCCCAAGCATGGCGACCAATACGGTGCCAAGTGGCGCAAAGCCGGTGAAATTGGTCACCAGTCCGGTGACAATACGCTGCAACCCTTCAGCGTTCATAAGCGAGACGACCGTGATCAATCCATCCGCGGCGCGGCCAGAGCTCCCCTCGGGTCTTGGGTCGGCCACACTGACATCAAAATAGCCAAGGATGCCACTCAATATAACAATTCCCAGCGCGAACATTGCGAATAAAGTCACTGGATGAGGCAATAAGTTTCCTAACCATTCAACGGTTGCTAAGAATCGATTAAACCAGCCTTTGGTTGAGGTTTCCTGTAGAGAGTTAGAAGATTGATTAGTCAAAATTACACCTAGCGATATTAGAATTGCGACACAGTATGAATAAAAATGAGCTTAAGCTCAATATTTGACAGGTAGGAGCTTCTAACTGCTTTAACTTCTGCGTGTTTTTTGTTCAAAAAGTGATGCAAAAGAACCCTCAAATGGTCGCTATTCAGGCAATGCAATCTATACTTTTGGTTAAGCTTTCACCTGTTAAGGAAAAACCAGTGAAAAATTTAACTTTATCGACCCGGTTGATCATTGTTCAAGCCATTCTTTGGTTATTGATTGTGGTGCTTAGTGCGTTAACCGTTAGCTCGAACCTTAAGCAACTGGAACTTTCTGATCGCGATATTGAAATTGTCGCCATTACCGAAGCTCTGGCCAACATCGCCCACAACTATGCGGTAGAGCGTGGTTTGTCTGCAGGCTTTCTTGGTTCAAAAGGCGAAAAATTTCAAAAT
>JABXHQ010000125.1 GCA_013373545.1 Gammaproteobacteria bacterium | reverse complement strand
GGCGGCGGTCAATTACTGCCTCGGGCAGGCAATTGGATGAATGCGGTAAAAGCAACGTTTGGCGTGCTTATGATCGGTGTGGCGCTATACATCACCAAGCATTTAATTCCTGGCCCTATCAATCTGTTACTTTGGGGCACACTATTTAGTGTCTGTGCGGTTTATATGGGCGCATTACGACAAGTCGAGGCCGGCTGGCCGACCTTTTGGAAAGGCATTAGTTTAGTGCTACTTACTTATGGTGCAGCACTCATCATTGGTGCGGCGATGGGCAATGGCAATATTCTTTCACCATTAAAAGCCACTGGCGGACACGGTGCAGCGCCTAAGGCCAACCAGTCAGCGGGGAACAAAAACGAAGGTCAGGCCTATGTTGATCACGCTGGCTTTATTTTAATTAAAAGTTCTGCCGATCTCGATCGTTATCTTGCGCAGGCACAAGCCGAAAATAAAACCGTGATGCTGGACTTTTTCGCTGAATACTGCGCTGCCTGTTATGAATTTGCGGAACTTACCTTTCCGGATCCAAAAGTCCAAGCCGCGCTTAGCAATACAATTTTATTACAGGCTGATGTAACCGCGGGAGATGCAACTGATCTTGAGTTAATGAAACGTTTTGAAATTTTTGGCTTGCCATCAATTTTATTTTTCGACAAAGATGGTAACGAAGTTAAATCGATGCGCGCGGAAGGATTTGAAGATGCTGCCACCTTTGCCCAACGCATTGACATTGCGATTGGCGAATAACCTTGCAAGCCTGGACTGGCGCAAGCTTTGGTTTGGTCATACCGATACTTATCTTAGCAAAACGCGTGTTGATAACACGCGTTTTTTTTCTGCTACAATCGCCACTCACTAATCTATTGTCAACGCATGCTGTTTAACATTATCTAGAAAGCTGCTAAACAGATTTTCTATATACAAAAGCGTTTTACGCAACCGATGATCATCGTGTAACAAGTGTAATCGTGACTCAAAATTCTGGGCAAAGCGCAATGAATGTTCTACCGCGACAATATCGTCCTGCCAGCCATGAACGAGTTCAATGATGGGAGTCTGAGGTTGATAAAGCTGCTGCGCATAACCCTCCATGAATAGGGCAGGCGCCAATAAGAACAGACCGGCGACTGGATATTCACCCGCGGCTACCATCGACACATAACCGCCCATACTCGAGCCAACCAACACTGTCGGCTGGGTCGCTTCTGCTAGGATTGCCTGTAACCGTACAACACGTTGCTCCGGACACTCAAGATCGGTGTAGTCAACACTAGAGAAATCCAACCCCTGCTGTGCCACCACTTGCGATAACTGCTGGATTTTACGTCCCCATGGACCACTTTCTTTACCGTGAGAGAAAACGACTTGCATAGCTAAATCCACTGATCGGTCGCGGCCGTCAAATCGCTACTCACCGCACCGGTATTGACCACGCCACGTGGCTCAATAATTAAAATTGAACACTCATCAGCTGCCACCGGACAGTGCTCAACACCACGCGGAACCACAAATAACTCGCCGCGTTTGAGCTCCACATCATACTCGCGAAATTTAATGGTTAATTGGCCCTCTAACACAAGAAAAGCCTCATCCGTATCTTCATGACTGTGCCAAACAAAATCACCTTTAACCTTGACCAATTTGAAATAATAATCGTTTAATTGAGCAATTACTCGTGGTGACCAATGCTCGGTAATCTTAGCCAGTTGATGATGTAAATTAACAGCTGATTGAGTATTCATTGTTTATCACTTAAATTTAACCGCGGTACCACTAACACTCACCATCATCATCCCGCCTTGAGCGCCCACAACTTCGTAATCGATGTCAATTCCGACAATGCCATCGGCACCTAGTTGACGTGCTTTTTGTTCCATCTCCTCGAATGCAACTTGGCGAGCGTTGCCCATTTCACGCTCATAAGCTCCAGCTCGTCCGCCGACAATATCACGGATAGCACCGAAGATATCTTTAAATATATTCGCTCCCAAAATAGCTTCACCGACCACAATATCTAAATAGGCTTCAATTTCTTTACCTTCAACCACCGATGTTGTTGTTTTTAACATACTAACTCCTTTTCAATATTTGAAATAATTCATTGATCTGGCGCTTAGTCTAAGCGGAGTAACAATTATTACCGCTCGCATCACTGATGACAAATGTCATTAGTGATTGGTGACAATAGACTCTAGGCTAAAAATGACGCTCATGGATAATGGACAATACACAGAAGCGGCCAGGAGCAAAACATGCAAACACCGATTATCAACGTCGTTGATGTTACCAAAGAATACGGTAACACCACCGTTTTAAGCGCCATTGACTTCAAGTTAAATCATGGTGAAGTCGTCGCACTATTAGGCGAAAATGGCGCCGGAAAAACCACTTTAATCAATACCATCTTAGGACTAACCGCACACAGCAAAGGTGCTGTAAAAGTTTTTGACGCTGATGCCGGTTCCAAAACCGCGCGGCAACGAATTGGTTGCGTGCTACAAGATACACAGCTGCCCGACACTCTAACTCCGATTGAACATTTAACGCTTTTTAGTAGCTACTATCCAACACCGCTGCCCTTAGAAGTATTAATCGATTTGCTCAGCTTAGAAGATTTTGCACATCGTAGGCTCAACCAGTTATCGGGTGGTCAGAAACAGCGGCTTTATTTGGCCCTAGCAATGTGTGGCGACCCCGATATTATTTTTTTGGACGAGCCTACGGTTGGGCTCGATATTCATTCACGTAAACAGCTCTGGAATGCAATAAAAAAATTACAACAAGCTGGCAAGTCTATTATTTTGACCACCCATTATTTAGAAGAAGCAGATGCCCTCGCAGAACGTTTAGTTTATCTAGTAAAAGGGCAGATTCAATTCGACGGCGCAATGAGCGAATTTAAAAAGCAGTTCAACGCCAAGACAATTTGTGCCATCAGCGACCTAGATATTCATGAGGTTGATGCCTGGGACACAGTAACCGCGGTTACTCGCAATCAAGATCGAGTATCGATTGTGACCCATCATGTGGAAGCAGTACTCGCGCGTCTATTTCAGTCCAATGTCAACTTAAGTGATCTGACAGTTTCCAGTCAGACCTTGGAAAATATCATGTATCAAATTAGCCAACAAAACTCAGATGTTGTCAAAGGAGTAGACCAATGAAATCTGCCACTCTACGAATTTATTATTTAGAAGCCAAGTTCGAATTTCTTAAGGCTATTCGAGTTCCGGCATTTACATTACCCAGCTTAATTTTCCCTGCCATGTTTTATATTTTCTTCGGACTTATGTTTAATTCTGGAAGCCATCCGCAACATGCTGCGTATTTGATGGCAACCTATGCTGTATTTGGAATTATTGGACCGGCATTATTCTCTTTTGGCGTGGGCGTGGCTATCGAAAAGGATCAAGGTTGGTTACAGCTTAAGCAAGCCAGTCCAATGCCCATTTCCGCTTATTTCTTTGCCCGAGCGGTAAGTGCCGCACTATTCGGTCTTGTAATCGTGATGCTCTTATTTACCCTTGGCGCCCTATTCGGTGATGTTCGCTTTACTCATGCCGAGTGGCTGTTAAGTTTGCTCGCACTTATTCTTGGCAGTTTACCTTTTGCTGCGTTAGGCCTGCTATTGGGACTATCAGTCAAAGGACAAGCCGCCGCCGCCGTCGTCAATCTGATTTATTTACCAATGGCGTTTTTATCCGGACTTTGGTTACCCATTCAAATGCTACCAGATTTTTTTCAGTACTTTGCATGGATCTTTCCCGCTTTTCATTTAGCGCAAATTGTATTGGCAATACAAGAGCAAAGCTTAGGCTATCCAATAGTCGTGCATTTACTGAGTTTAGTAGCGATGACCCTATTATTTGTTGCGCTCGCCATGCGTGCCTATCGTCGCGCTTAGGAGAAGACTATGAACAAACTACTACCTTTGTTTTTCATTGCTGCTTTAGTAAGTTTCATCTTACTGCTACCAACGCCTACTGAAGAACAGCCAACATCGACTTCACTGCGGATAAAAAATGCATCATGGTTTGATGGTACAAAATGGCAGCAGTCCGATTTATATATTAATGAAGGGGTCATAGCCCATCCAGATAGCGCCGCCGAGACTATCGATTTAACAGGAAAATTTATAATTCCTGGTTTGATAGATGCCCACACCCATATTTGGGGAGATGCTCCACAACAAAGTCTGCAATTTGGCGTAACCAGCATGGTCGACTTATTCTCCGATTCTGACGTTAAGGTTTTCAATCAACGCATAAAAGATATTCAGCAAGCGCAGTATGCCGATATATTTTCCGCTGGAATTTTAGCAACCAGTCAAGGCGGACATGGAACTCAGTTTGGTGTAACGGTCAATACTGTTAATGCGCCAACAGAGGCCGCAAAGTTTGTTGTAGAACAAGTCGATCGCGGTGCTCAATTTATAAAAATTGTTTACCATCATGAAGCAAACTACGGACCGTTCACCAGTATTGATAGAGCAACATTACAAGCACTGATCAAAGCCGCTCATGCGCAGAATAAACTCGCTCTCGTTCACGTTTCTCATTTAGAAGCGGCTAAACACGCAATCGCCGAGGGTGCTGATGGGTTAGTCCATATGATCAGCGATCAAGATATTGACGAAGAGTTTATAGCGCTCGCCAAGCAGAAAAAAATATTTATTATTCCGACACTCGCGGTCATTGCGGCAATGAACCAAGGCCATCAATTAACCTGGCTAGAACCACAACTGCGGCTTTACAACCGCTTAAGCGAAGCACAGAGACAACAGCTCACGCAGACATTCAATGTCCCCTTTGCAAAGCAAAACTTGTTAGCCATTGCCATGAGAAATACGCAGCGACTGCATCAGGCTAATGTCCCATTGCTGGCCGGCTCGGATGCGCCAAATCCAGGCACCTTAATCGGAGTCAGCCTGCATCATGAATTAGCGTTATTACAACAGTCGGGTTTAAGCGCAACGGCAACATTACAAGCGGCCACTTACGGCGCTGCACTTGAGCTATCATTACCACAACGCGGGCGATTACACGTCGGTGATCGGGCTGACTTAATCGTGCTCGGTAAAGATCCAGCCACAAATATTCATCACACGCAAAGCATTGAACAAGTCATGAAAAATGGCCGCTGGATCAAGTTGCAGAGCTTCAATACTAAAGCACCTTCAATACCGATCACTGAATTCCCAATCGATGCCGCAGGAAAAGTCGCCGCATCCGATTTTCAATTCATTGCAACCAGTGATCAAATGATGTCCGGAAACTCAAGCGCGGCGCTAACCTTTATTCAGGGTAAGTGCGCTCAACCAGAAATACTTGGAGTACAGATTAGCGGAGATATAAAGCCCGGTTTTGCGTTTCCTTGGTCCGGTGCCATGCTAAACTTTAGTCGAAATTTTTCAGCCAGTTATGATCTGAGCGACTTTACATCGCTTAGCTTTAACACAGCTGGTAATGTTGGTCGTTATCGATTATTAATTTTCAGTGAGCATCAACAGCAACCCAAGATGATAACGTTTACCGTGAACGAGCAATGTTCTAAGCAAACCATTGAGTTTGCCGCACACCCAAATGTCAACTGGGAAGCAGTGCAAGGATTGGCATGGGTCGCGGGCCAAGAGCAATCGCAGTTTCGCTTATTAATTGATACTATAAAATTAAATCCCTAACACCGAGCCCATTATGACCCAGTTGTTAAAGCGACTTCATCGCTATCTTATACCGCCGGCTTTAGACCTCGGCTACCAGCCATATGTCTGGTTAGGGTATTTACTGATTTATTTTTTTAACTGGTTTTTTCGTACACCCCCACTGGCTGAAGTTATCGCATCAGTCGTTGGAATTGCGATCTTCCTGCCGGTATATTTTTCCACCTTTCGCCGCCAAGATGGGCTGTTAGTTATTCATATTTTAACTATCATTTTAATTGGAGTCGGATTAAGTCAGTTTAATTTAGGCGCAAGTGTGTTTTTCGTTTATGCAGGTTCATTTTGTGCTCAGTTTCGCAAACCGCGAAACAGCTTGTTCGGTATCACGCTGATTGTAAGCGTCATTACACTGTGGTCTTGGGCGTTTCAGTTACCCAGCTTTTTTTATCTGCCGGCCATTTTCTTTACTGTGCTAATTGGTCTTAGTAATTTGTATTTCATTCAAATTGCTAAGAAAAATAAATTACTTAAGATTTCGCAAGACGAAACTCAACACCTAGCAGCGGTTGCTGAGCGAGAACGCATTGCACGTGATCTGCACGATGTAATCGGTCACACCTTTAGCTTATTAACTAAGAAGGCCGAGTTAGCGCGCAAACTTATTCCGTCGCATCCAGACCAAGCCGCACAAGAAGTTGCCGATATCGAAGCGCTCGCGCGCTCGACGCTGAGCGAAGTACGCGAAGCCGTTACCGGTATCCGCAGACGTTCCCTCGCCGACGAATTTATTCAAGCCCGTTACCTGTGTCGCGTCAGTGATATCGAGCTCAGCAGTAATTTACTCGATACCCAATGGCAGGCGCTTGAGTTTACCAACGTCATTGATGCAACATTGGCATATTGTTTACGCGAGGCGATCACCAATGTGTCGAAACACAGTCATGCCTCCCGTGTCGAGGTTACCCTTGAAAGTCTTGCCGCCAGTATCCGTTTGCAGATACACGATAATGGCTCGGCGCCAAGCGCACTTGAGTTCGGAAATGGATTGAGGGGAATGCAAGAACGACTAGCCGCGGTCAACGGTCAGTTACAGGTAAACAACGACGGACAAACCACTCACCATGGGTTTAAGATAACGATTGAGATTTTAACTAACCAAGAACACTGACGTTATGACGCAAACTATTCGAATCATTTTGGCAGAAGATCAAACCTTATTGAATAATGCGTTAGCGGCATTGCTCAATTTGGAAGACGATTTAGATGTTGTCGGTTGCGCTGAAGATGGTGCCACAGCGCTTGATTTAGTGCGCCAACATCAACCCGATATTTTACTGACGGATATTGAAATGCCCATTCTCAGTGGTTTAGACGTTGCCAGTGAGTTACAAGGCGAAGGCGATCCTAAGGTAATAATTGTTACGACCTTTAATCGCAGTGGTTATATGCATCGAGCAATGGAGTTAGGAGTTAAGGGTTTCTTACTCAAAGAAGCCTCTACCGATGAGCTTGCGCGTGCAATTCGTAAGGTACACGCTGGCGGCAAAGTATTTGATGCTGAGCTGGTGTCCAATGCTTGGGGCAGTGTTAACCCACTCACTGATAATGAGCGCCGCGCCTTGATGTTAGCGCATCAAGGCATGACGACCGAGCAAATCGCGGATAACCTACATCTGTCGGCCGGCACGGTACGTAACTATCTGAGCCAAGCGGCGCAAAAACTATTGGCTAAAAATCGCATCGAAGCCGCCCGCATTGCCAAGCAAAAAGGCTGGTTGTAGAGAGTCATTATTTAGCGGTCAGTTTTCGGCAAAAAGTCATGCCGCAGAGTAAACATGCTATTACTTTGCTCTGTGGTTTCCGTCTCTTGAAAATAAGCTTGAGCAGAATAACCATTAAAATGAATCACCATTCGATGTTCCATCGAAACGCGATCCACAAACCACTGCTCACTGCTCTCATAATCAATATCGCCGACAAAATCACAACGCTCAAATTGATAACCATGGGCATTAAGTAAATCGACAATCGCTGCTACTTTTTTTAATAGCTGTTGAATAAGCGTCGCGCGTCCTTTGTCTTGAACAGCTTTAAAACGCGCCATTAACTCTTCATTGATGACTTTCTGTAGCTTCAGTAACGCCCAATACTGACTTTCACTGGAGGGGTTAAGCTCAACCGGTAAGGGTATGTCCATATCCAATCCTTCGCATCATATTACCTAGCCACTGACTTCCTGACACAGGGCTATATTAGTAACCATATACCTGAATATGAAATAACTCAATCGCCAATAGGACCGACAAGGCAAAAAAAACCCCGCAAAAAGCGGGGTAATGTGACAAAGACTTGCTAAACCAGGGAGAATAGAAGTAGGGATCACAAATTCATTAACTGTTAACTGAGACAACCGGCCGTTGCGCAAGTTCATCTTGTTGGGCAATCGCACCATGATTTTCCAACATTTCTTGCTCAATAAAGACGCTTTTGCGGCGCGGCTTGGTTTGACTGATTATCACTCCCACTAAAACAATCGCAGCACCCGCGTATTGCAACAGGGTCAAAGTTTCATCCAGCAATAACCAGCCAAAGAATAGACAAGCCAATGGCAATAAATTTAACCAAGCGCCGGCTTGGCTCGCAGGCATTTTACCGAGCGAGAAGTTGTAACAAGTAAAGGCGATAATATTTACACCCCAAGCTAAAAATAATACGGCCATTGCACCATCCCAAGTTACTGACGCTGGGATGCTGTCACCGCTGAGTAATACCGCGGGCAAAAAGAAAACGCTGCCAACAAAGGTTTGAATACCCGTTAAAAATAACGGCGAATAACGGTGCATTAGGCGGCGCGCCACGATGCTGTAAGCGGCGGCGAATGCAATGGCGATCAATTCAAGAAAATTACCTAACATGGGGTTTGGCGCTGACTCCGAAGCTTCACCGGTTAGCGACAGCAAAGCCGCTCCCGCCACCGCTACGCCACATCCAGTCAGCAGCCGAGCATTCAGTTTTTCCTGCAAAAAGTAGAACGCAGCGACCGCTACCATTAGTGGCTGTAAAGAAGTGATCATTCCCGCTTCAGATGCTGTGGTGTAAGTGAGTGCTAGCCCTTCGAATACAAAGTAGAGACATGGCTCGCATAAGGCTAACGCTAAAAACCACTTCCAGTCACCAGCTTGATACGACTCTTTGCGGAATACCGGAATGAAGAAAAACAGTACTGCGCTGGCTAAAATCATACGCAAAAAAACCGTTAACATCGGGCCAAACTCAGCCACCGCAATCTTCATAAATACGAATGAAGATGCCCAAATTAAGATCGCCAAGATCAATGCCGCTAATGCCACTGCATCGGCTTTTGCCTGGAATCGAATCATCTTTGGACCTCCTACAAACTGAACTAACTCAATGGTGCTTTGCCTGCACTGGTTAAAATTACAGCAAACAAGCGTTTAAGGTCGCGTATAGTAGCGCCTCTCATTGAGAAGTAACAACGAATCTTTCTAGGGGTTCGCATTAGAAAATCTAATGGAAGAAAAGGATTATTTGAGTGTCTGACTAAGCTCAAATAAAATCTTGGCGACCCATTGCGGGTCATCCTGCGGCAAGTCATGTCCGGCCCAATCGTGAGTTTTTAGTGGCGCTTCATAATAATCGGCTAACGCCATCGAACAGCGCGGATCGACCAAGCGGTCAGCGTTTGAGTTAATAAAGGTTAAGCGAGGCAAACGCGTTTTCAGCGGCGGCTGAAAGCGCCAGGCCGCGATCACTTGGCGTATTTGACTGGCAAAATTCACCGGGTGTTGATGTTGAATCGCCACCCATTGCTCCAATAAGCCATTAGGCATCGGGCGCGCATTGCAGGTCATGTGATAAATCGCGGATTCTTTACTGCGGTAATTAAAGCGAAATATAGCGCCAGGATAGCGCCAAGCCTTATAAACTTTTAAACGCCAATAGAACGGTGACAAGCCACTGCTCGAATTAATGGCCACAACGTGTTGAAAACGCTCGGGCTGCTCACTGGCCCATTGCAAGGCCACCATGCCCCCCAAGGATAAACCTACCACCAAGGTGGGCAATGTGCTCGCGCTGATTTGGCGCTGTAAAATGGCTCCATAATCAGACAAGTTAAGCGGTGGCGACTGTTGATAAAGACGGCCTGCACCAGGTAGGTCAGGAGTTTCAATCAGCAATCGATTATCCATTGCGCGCAAGGAAGCGATTAACGGCGACCAATGCAATTGGTCACGTCCTAAACCACGGATCAATACAATTCTTGCCCTAAATGCTTCACTGTCGGACATTTTGCACCACTCCTCTCGCGGTTAATCCAAGCGCTTCAACGATACCATAAACTATTTGCCATCTGCTTGAGATTTGCTAACTCCGCCGGCCCCGGCAGCCACTGCTGGTAACTGTGCACAGCATGACGAAAAAAATCCATTAAAGGTAAATGGCGACGCATTGCCCGCTGCTGCCGATGCGGCACGAGCGGATTAAATAAACCATCAAAACGAAGTAATTGCAGTGGCCTTTTTCTAACCCATGCCCAAGATCCCAGTTCCAAAGTGAGCGGCAGGAAACGGCATTGCTTACGGCCAAATTGTTTGTAAAAGTAATCCCAGAGATCACCGTGGGTAAGATAATGATTCGACTGTGGCTCGAAAATATATTGATGATTGGGGTAACTGCTTTCCCACAATAATTTTAACGCCACCATAGGCGCAATATCTTGCATTGGTCGACGACGATATGCATAGGGAAACCACAGACGATCATGAACGCCAAAGCCGGAATGACAATCAACCGAAATAACCATCGGCGCACGCGCGGTAAGGCGTTCAATTTCTTCTCGAAGTACTTGATTTTCTGGCTCCATATGACTCACATCGCCACGATACCAAGGCAGCTTTGGCGTCCATTTCTGACCGCTAACTAAAAACGAAGCCTCGCGTGATTCAATCGGTGCATTGCGCATCAAATCCACTCCCTTACCGTTGCTTCTTCGATTCAAAAACAAGCCCACTGGATTAACGATAGGGATCAAGGTAATCGACATTTGCTGCAAACAATTTTGCAATGAGCGCTCCCACTTAAGTCGCTCTAACCATACTTTTAATTGCGCCAACACCACTTGCACACCAATTCGTTCGATGCCATGGACGCCCGCAGTTAGTAATAAGGTTGGTTGTTCAGGCGCCGGATTACCCAAGGTGAGCGAGTAGATGGGAAATTGATGCGCTTGATATTCCACTTGCGTTAACACGCGAAAGGAGAGGAGCTCATTAAAGTTTACCAGCAAACGCTCCAGTTCAACCAATTCAGGGCAGCGAGTCTGCAGTAAGTCGCGGAGTTTGCGCTCACGGTGGGCATTTAATTGATGCGTCATTTATATAAGTGTAAGCGCTTTTAATTCACTTTAAGATGACATCTTTATGACAAATCCGCCGCTTAGAGTTTAGTTCAGCAGATAAACCTGCGAATTGGTTACCTAATCGAATAAATAAAGATGGCGTGCTATCACTTTAAGTAACCTTTTAGAAAAATGTTAGTATCCCTATAACAATGTAAACTTACTGTTATCGACCACTTTACACTCGACAAGCAAGAGGTGTTTATGAACCCACTACCAGCGCTACTGTTACCATTGCTGATGTTATGTTGCAGCATTCCTTCACTCGCCATTAATACGCCACTTAAAGTCACAGTCTTGTCGCACGATGCAAAGTTCATTGGCGACAAAACGGAAGGGGTCAGTGTGACGGTGACCCGATTGACAGATAACCAAATCCTCGCGCAGGGCAAAACCCAAGGTAAAACCGGTGACACCAACCGATTGATGAAATCCCCGAAACAACGTTTCGAGCAGCTGTCGACTGCGGACAGCGCCCACTTCTCAGTTGAACTTGATCTCAATCAGCCAACCTTAGTTCGAATATTGATTCAAGGACCAGGCTTCCTCGGCGCTCGTGTGCTCAGCGCTAGTCGTGATCTTTGGCTATTACCGGGAAAAGATTACCAGCATGGCGATGGCATTTTAATGACCCTACAAGGGTTTATTATTGACACTAATTGGTCACAAGAAGGCACCACGGTTACCGTCGACAGCTTAGTTAACTTACTGTGCGGCTGCCCAGTAGAACCGGACGGTTTATGGAATGCTGCCCACTATCAACTTCAAGCGACCCTGCAACAAACCGGGCAACCAATAGCTCGTCAAGCTTTGACCTTTATTGGCGACTCAGAGTTTCGCGCAACCTTTCAAGACTTAACCGCAGGTGAGTATCAACTGCAAATAACTGCTTTCGATCCCAAATCACTCAATACCGGCGTGCAAACCATCATCATTCAGATTGACTGAATAAAGTAAAATCCGATCAAAACAAAATAACTTACGCTAAAATGCGGCTAAAATTCGCTTAAAGGAGAAAAAGCCGCAGTTTTACTGGTATTTCAATAAGCCACGGTATGAATCTTCTCAACAACCGACTCAGTAGATTAAAAATCAT
>JABXHQ010000147.1 GCA_013373545.1 Gammaproteobacteria bacterium | reverse complement strand
GGCACCGGCCCCGATTATGTCTACACACCGGATCCCGGCTTTGTCGGCGATGATAGTTTTTCCTTCTTAGCCAATGATGGACAGGATAACTCGAATGTTGCCGTTGCCAGTATTACCGTCGCCCCTGCCCCCAACAATCCGCCGATCGCTGAAAATCTTGAACTGCAAACTCCCAGCGGCGAAGCTTTAAACTTAACGGTTGTTGCCAGTGATGCCGACTTAGATCCTTTAACTTATCAAGTGTTGCAACCTCCACAAAACGGTACGCTTAGTGGCACAGGTCCCGATTATGTTTATACACCCGATCCGGGTTTTATTGGCACCGATAGTTTTTCGTTTGTCGCCAGTGATGGGCAAGACTTTAGTAATGAAGCCTTTGCCACCATTGAGGTAATTGCCGTCAATAACAATACGCCGCCGGTTGCAGAAGATGCTTTATTCCAAGGCACGCAAGACGTTGCCATTGAAATCGGCTTGTTTGCGGTCGATGAAGACAATGATCCACTCGTCTTCATTATCGTAAACGCGCCGTTACACGGTGAACTGATTGGCAATGGACCAGACTATCTTTACGTGCCCGATATCGGTTATGTCGGCGATGATAGTTTTAGTTATAAAGTGAATGATGGACAAGTCGACTCTAATACGGCCAATGTTTCCATTACCATCTCATCTAACAGTGGAAACAGTCCGCCCATCGCTGAAGATCGATTTATTGAAACACAGCAAGAATCGAGTGTGACGTTTAACTTGTTCGCCTTCGATCCAGACCAAGATCCGTTAACCTTTATCATTGTTAGCGGTCCTCTTAATGGAGTCTTGTCGGTCAGTGGAACAAGTTTCACCTACACTCCAAATCCTGGGTTCGTGGGTAGTGACTTTATTGAGTTTAAAGCCAATGATGGTCAGTTTGACTCCAATGTTGCACTCATTGAAATTGATGTACAGCCGATTGATGATTAAGCCAAAGATAATTAAGTCTTAGTCATTACAGTGTTGGTTAACAGAAGCGTTATCCCCCAAGGTGGCATTTCCACCATGGGGGATACAGACAATATTATGAAACGTTTTATGGAAGGCGCTATTTAAACCGCTGGTTAATTTCGGCCGGGACGAATAGGTTAGCTCACCCAGTCGTAACGACCGTGGCCGCGGCGATCCCTGCAACCGCGGCGGCTTGTTGATTCGCGTCGACTTGACTCACTACCGACGTTGACTGTCCCTCATTGGCAATAATACAAGTCCGGTAGCCAAGTCCTTTTAAAGGGTTTTCCCAAATGATGGCACCACTATCGGCATTCAAACAAAACAGGTGACCACCCGCATAGGCGAATAGCTTACCCTCATCGCAACAAACATTAGTAATGGTTGAGCTTTTTAATTTGGTTCGCCACAATTCAGTGCCAGCTTTCTTGTCGATACAAACCACATGACTGTTAATACCTAAAAATAATCTATCCATTTCCACTCCTGTAATCGACTAAGCGTTATCACCACTCACTGATGAGTCAAGTTTTACATTAGCTGTTTAGTGTGGACATCGATAAAATTATTACACATTTATATTTCAGCAGTAGCCTCCATTAACCTGGAGTACACGGAAAGCCTGCGGGCAAATTAGCGCGGGAGATTTGACTTGGAACTCGAATGGCTTGAGTAAGCTCAGCCAACATTTCACTCGAAACCTCAACCCACTGCTGCTGTTGCGGGTGAAAGCACTGGCCTAGTTTGCGCTCTGGGACCAATAGCACCAACGCTAACCGGCCAAAATGCATCCGCTTCGCGGAGTATTCTTGGCCATCGGCATAAAAGTCACTGGCGTCTTGATTTATTGATCGCCCTAACGTCACTTCATTGTTAATAAACTCAACGATACGTTGATAAATTGCGGAATTAAATTGTTCCGGCACCGGAAGCTTTTGATCACTGTACTGCTTTTGCGAACGCCAAATCATGGCGCGAATTTGATCTAATTGCGCTTGCCGCAACTCATAACGAATGGGCAAATCACGCTGCACTTGCTCATCCAAACGCGTAATAATCGTCCAAGCTTCTTTAGCAATAAAAGTTTGCTCGGTTAGCTTGGCAAAATCTTGCTGAATCAAAGCAATTTGCCGATCAACATCACTTTGATAGAGCACCGGTTCACTATTACCCACTTGGCAAGCAACTAACCAAAAACCACACAGCATGACGAAGGCGCCTTTGCGAAAATTCCGTCGACACAAGCTTATTCTATGCATTTTATTCGTCCTAAATGTTTTTCAATTGCTCATTATGGCTTAGCTATTAAGGATTGCGCCACTCTAGCGGACCTAAAGTGCTTTGATAAGCGCCTAGCTCAACCAGCGGCATGTAAAACCCTACCTTGTTTCTTTCAAATAAAAACATCACCCACTTATGACCATTTGCATAATCAACGGAAGCCGATGTGTTAAATCCCACATATTTTTTTGGTTGCTCTTTCCAACCTTCGATATTTTCGACAATTACACTGAAACGACTATCCATACCCGGTTTTAATTGCCCCAACTCCTTTAGTTCTTCAGTCATATAAACTCGTACCACCGAAACGGTAATCGATTTAGCAAAAATTTTCTTCAGTTGCGCGGTAACATCAAGATTAGCTCTTTTTCGAGAGATAAAGATTTCTTCTAGTTTTAAAGGCTTTAATCTTTTTAAGTAACCGTAATAGCTTTCGAAATCAACCTGTAGCGTTTCGCGGGTCAATGACCAGTTAATGTCTGAACATTTATCTTCGGGAAAAATATAGTAATCTAAAGTGTTTAAATAAGTGTCGGCTACTTTAGTACCATCGCCATAGGGAGCCGCGCCAAATTCAGTGAGGGTTAGCCCGGTTATAGAGAGAAAAAAATCCTCGTCAATGGTTGGTAATGTTAATTTTAATTGACCAGGACAACGCTGCTCTATCGCCTTTGCGGCGGCTTGCACTTGCAACAAGTTCAAGGCTTCACTCAAACGTTTGTCGGCAGTAGCTTTTCCTGCGCTCAGTGTTAATATTAGACAGCCCA
Organism: Gammaproteobacteria bacterium; assembly: GCA_013373545.1. GTDB lineage: Bacteria > Pseudomonadota > Gammaproteobacteria > Enterobacterales > Kangiellaceae > Pleionea. The sequence goes on along the minus strand of JABXHQ010000147.1, from coordinate 13,734 downwards.
GAATGACTCGATATTTCATAATAATCCTTTCTCATTGATTGCCCGCAAAAAACTCTTTAGAAAGAATTTCACATGCGCCTGGTTTGGACATGCACGGTCAATAATTAATAGTTACCCTTCTTATTGGTCTCAACTGTGAGCGAGTAGACAGACATCAAAAACGATCTCTAGCATTCTGGCCCTCGTTAAAATCAACGCAAAATCACGGCTTGTGCCGTCGGTGATAAAGGACTATATCATGAAACACCTTTTATTCTTAGAGGCGATTCGCCGTTATTTGAAACATTACCTAGCAATCGCTTTGCTGATTAACTTACCGCTCGTCACGGCCAACGAGAATTGCGACGAATTACCGCAAGACGGACAGCTGTATAGCATCATTAATGTGAGTTCAGGCGCCGCACTAGACGTGGCAGGTGCCGCGCAGGATGCATTCGCCAATGTACTCGCTTGGCAATACACTGGCAGTGCTAACCAGCATTTCTACTTTCATCAACAAGACGATGAGTATTGGACCATTCAAGCGCAACACAGTGGTATGAATTTGGATGTTCTCGATCTTGCGACCCAAAATGGCGCAAACATTATTCAATGGCATCCGACTACTGGCACGAATCAACAATGGAGATTGCGTCGTTCAACTACCGGAGGGTTTAATATCGTCGCGCGTCATAGTAGTAAGTCGATTACCGTCGCCGGCAGCGACAATGGTGCCAATATTTATCAAAAACAATATGCCTCAAACGCCTCGCAAAAATGGTACTTAAATCCGGTTAATAAGCCCTGTAAACCACAGTCAAAAGTGATTGGCTTTGCTGGTGTTGCGGGTCCTGATGGATTAACAACCACTGATGGTGGTAACGCGAGTGAGCCGGTTATTGTTACTTCTTGCGAGCAATTGCGCTTGCTTGCTCACTCGAATAGTCCAACTCACTTACAAATACCGGATAATACCACTATTGACTGCCGCACACCGGCGCGGAACCAACCGACTTGTGAAATTCGCTGCCCAGATTATCAAGATCCCAATAAGTCGATCTTTCGGATCCCGGTCGCGGATCAAAGTTGTCGCTCTCTCGGCGCCGCGAGTGAACAGCGCGTCAATAAAGTTCGCCGTGAGCAACGAATTAACATTGGCTCTAACACATTACTTGAAGGTTTGGGTAAAAATGCACGCGTGAGAGGTGCAAGCTTTAATTTACAAAGCATTCAAAATGTCATTATTCGCAACCTGCAAATAGAAGACGTCAACCCAGAGCTAGTTGAAGCGGGCGATGGCATCACGATTGAAAATAGCAGTCATGTGGTCATCGAACACATTCGTTTTCGCCTGATCAGTGACGGTCATGTCGACATCAAAAATAGTGCTAATATTTCTTTAGGCTGGAATCGATTTGAAGGTTACAATCCTGCGGTTTGCGGTAACCAACATCACTATACCCACTTGATCCACAATACTGAAATCACCTTACATCATAATTTTTGGAATCACACATCGGGCCGGAATCCAAAGTTAACCGGCTCCGCAACCCGCGCGCACTTGTTCAATAACTTATGGAAAAATATTACCTATTTTGCCGTGGCGGTTAGTGATGGTGCGCAAGCCAAATTGGAAAATAATTATTTTGAAAGTTCCAGTAAGCCGCACTGGAACGATGGCAGTGGTTTTATCGACGGTGGTAATGCAAGCAATGTCTACACCGGTAGATCCCGCACGAGCCCCGAACGTCACACTGGCGATGCTTGGGTACTTCAAGATACCTTATGGTACCCTTATGACTTAGCGCCTGCGCGCACTATCTTGCACCCTCTTGACGCTCAAACTGGCCCCCAGAATTAAACTTCAAAGCCGCTATGATGGGTCGGGTGATTGACGACATTTCATCGCCATGAACGTTATTATCGTGTCGCCTAGTTGTGACACGATAGTCTGCGAAGCGAAATCGAATCAACTAAACACCCAGTCCAAAAAAAATTAGGCCCATTCAAATATTGCCCATTGCAATATCAACAGCAAGTTTAATTTCTTGTTGAGATTCCGAGCCAGTTTTGAATTGACAGCTTCCAGTGAGTTGCGTTTAATGGCGTTATGGGTTCTGAGATGTTTGTGTCACTCAGCCGTGCTCCCTTGAACTCCGAGCAGCGTTTACTTTTTGCATTAGAGCTTAGAAATTGCTTGGAATTAAACCATTGTTTAGCTTGTAAAATAGAAGGGAGTCTATTGTGAGCCAACCAGCACTGAACTGTCAGCCGCAGCACCAACTTAAAATTCTCGTAATAAGCGATGTTTCTCTCTATCGCGACGGTTTAATTGGCCAGTTGAACTTATATAAAGAGTTCTTAAGCGAAGGTTATTCATCACATTCGCCTCTCTCTAGCGAGCAACTCAATCCATTCAATATTATTTTAATTGATATTAGCTTACCTAAAATATCAGCAATCATTAAACGCATACAAAAGCTGCACAGTCCGGTAAAGATCATATTGCTCAATCTATTTGATCAACCGCAGCGACTGTTTCAATGCATTCAGTTAGGCATCCACGCCTGTATTTCACAGTCAGACAATATTGATTGTTTGCGTAAGTGCATTGAAAAAGTTTGCCAAGAAGGTCAGTATTTTAGTCCCGATATTACTCAGTCATTAATTCAACAAGTCGTCGCATCTGGCTCCGAACAAACACAGGATGTGCGACTTAGCCGGCTAACCAATCGTCAACTACGTGTTCTTGAACTGCTGGAAACAGGACAGTCCAATAAAGAGATCGCCAAGACATTAAGCATTGAAGTTGCAACCGTTAAAAATCATGTCCACTCTATTTTAGATAAGCTGCGTGTTCGCAGCCGCTGTGAAGCAGCGGCATTGTTGCGACGACAGGTTGAGGCGTAGCAGCGCTTAGCGTTTTGAACGCTGCTTAGAAAAACAATAAGCACAAAAGTCATAACCTAGCGCTTGAGCTTCTTTTATACTTTTAAAACGAACGCAACGATCGATGCGAATTTCATTGATTTGACACGATGCTTTTTCATTTTCAAGATCATGTAACTCAGTCGTTGACGCATTGCCGAGAAACCGCGAAGCCCGGCGATCCTTTTCAAGATCACTCACTAAATGACTGCACCGATCCGTATCAAAAATGATGTCCCGATAATTAATACTGCCAAGCTTTGGTACCATTAACGTTGTCTGGGCGCACAGACTATCGTCGCTGCCATCAACCGCTAACAGATAAATCGATTGTTGATAGCGCCCTTGATTAATCCGCAGTCCACTACTGAGTGCCGCTTGACTGTCAAGGTTGGTAGAAATCCGCGAGCTTGAAGCAGTGTTGCTACTCGCGGCCGTTTCATTCTCCACTGAGCCGGCTTCGGGTGTGGTTACCTCACCTTCTTTTGCGGCTTCTTTATATTCTATGCGAAAGCGCCCCTGCGCATCGGTCATCACCGGTTTAATTGCTTCAACCGGTTTATCAGAGTGACTCATAACGGTGACTTTAACCCCCTCGATAGGACAGCCCCGACGATCGTATACGCGTCCCTTGGCCACCCAACGATCATCACCGATAACTTCTTTATCGGGCTGAGCTCGGTACGTTTCCATCTTAAGTCCACTGAGATAGGTTTCATTTGCTTCAAACTTTCGTTGCAACTGCACAACCCGCTCATCTTTAGAACCGTAACGCTGCTTCAATCGATTTTGCTCGCGCGACTGCAACTTGGCTTTTGATTTCCGTATTTGCATTAGCCCCGCTAAACCTTTCACCCGTGATTGATCACGCCCCGCTAAACCGTCTTCAACTACGCGATTTGCTTCGGCGATTGACACTTTCTTTCCTTTGTTAATAGCCATTGTCGTCTCCTAGCTTAACAAGTGCAGAACGGACTGACCTTGACCAGCCGTTGGCGTAATAACTTGACCATGAGTGCGATTAGGCAAAAAACCGTTATCCGACTCACAGCTATTAAAAATATCAAACAGTATATGATTGGGACTGGCGGTCAGGTTCGACGGCACTAGGTTATAGGCCCGCAAACAATGCGTAGCTTGATTCTGCGCAGTAACATTACCAAATAGCCCCATGGTTAAACCCGAAAATAGCGCGCCTAACATACTTTCTTTAAACCGATTGTTAGTCGCCCTGACAGTCCAGCCGAACAGAAAACTTTGCGCCAAGAATATTTCATCTAAGACAAAATCAAAGCTGATGTCACACTGGTTATTTTGAAAACTTAAATCATCTAAGGTGAATATGCCGATAGCCATAATGCCCAGTTTAAAACCAGTTTGATCGGTGAGATCCAACATAACCTGATTATCATTAAATAAAACATTTCCATTACCCAAGTAACCAAACATTTTTTGACTATCGAGACCGGGCTGCGAAATTACAAAGTAGTCAGGATCCGCAGGCTGAGTTACCGGAACATCATCGAGCTGATTACCGCTGTATAATAACTGCTGTAAATACAGCTCATTGGAAATGCCTAGATTGAAAATTTTAACATTCGAAACTAAAAATGAGGGTGCTTGAGAGTTAAATACAAAACCTTGCGAGGTTAATTGATTTGCGACCACCGAAACAGGACCCAAAGCGTTAATCGATAAGGAACGCCCTAATGGTTGAGTGACAATATTGTTATGGACTTTAACCGCAGGTACACCGTTTTGTCGTGGATACATCTGGTCACGGCTAGCTACGAAACGCTTGGGTGCGGTTGCAAACTCAATCCAAATGCCAGCACGAGCGCCAGGATTCGCTTCATTGGCATCCTGCGTCGTTTTCGCGCCATTATTAAGAATACGATTATTACTGATGTCAACGCCTTCTGCATGCAGTACGTACACACCACAAATAGGCTCAAGATGATTGCGACCATTATTCAACAAATGATTATTCACAATTTCTAGATTTTCAACATCCGCTAACGCAATGGCACCATACCCCATGCTATTCAGCATTTCATCCGGCGTTGCAGCTAAGTCTCTCAACAGACAATTTTCAATATGATTGCCAAGAATTGAGCAATCATCAACACTAATAAATTCATCGGTTGCGGCTAGATTGAAAAACGCAATAACGCCAACGCCATTGAGCCCCATATTGATAATGCGATTACGTTCAATCGAGATTCGATAAAGACTACCGCGAGATTGATAACGCTCGACGTCTTCATCATCATCTGAACGCGGAGGAAAATATACGCTTCCCGGCGCGCAGGGATCACAAGGATCGCCCAGACCAACAATCCAACCGGGTCCAAAAGGATGGCGTTGATTATCATCACTAATAACTTCTACGCTACCCAAGGTGATTCCATTACCAATACCACCTTGAATAAAATTATCGACAATTCTAACTTGTTCAGATCCACCACCAATATGTAGACCACCGCGAGCGGCATGAGCAAATTCGCTACTACGCGCTAAAGATGTAGCACTGCTTAACGCTTCTTTGCGGCCGCGAACTAAAAACTTGTTATGTTCGATCAAGACATCTGTCGCCGTTACGAAAACCCCATGATAATCACTCGGCCGATCTTCCATTACAAAACGATTATTAGTAATGGTAACGTGGGCAGCGTCTTCAATTAACAAAGCACTAAACTGAGCCGCAAAAATACTTAACTCGTTAAAGGTTAAAAAGTGCGGTATCTGCTGCTCCGCTGACACATGAATACCCAGGTGCGCCTCATCGGCGATTAACATGAGTTGCTCAAGATGAATGTCATGGGCATCCTGAATTTCAACTACCGCACGTCCCGGCTCGGCAACTATTCGAGTTTTCTCGCCGCAGCCATGAATCATCACGTGATGCCGATCAATCACAATGCTTTCTTGATATTCTCCTGGAAGTACACAAATTTTCCCGCCGCTAGGTGGTAACGCGGTGATTGCTGCTTGAATCGATGTGAATTGACCATGCGAGTGAGTACCATCACCAACCGAATATTCACAACAACTTTTAATCCGGGTTAATGGTAAAAAAGGTACCCGACAATCATGAATCAACTCGCCACTGGTAATCCCGCCAATGGTGCGCCAGCGCACCAAGGCTAAGGGCGCACGGTAGTGTTGATAGCCATAATAACCAGCACCATCGACCGCTTCTAGCTCCCAAGGGATCACCAGGTTCGGAGATGCGGTACGAGCGGCGATGATCCAAAATAAATCTTTTCGCAGAGGGCCATCGATGAAATCAACTGTTAACCCTGTGTTACCGAGAGTGTTTTCGGCAATCGGAATTTCAGCGGCTGAAGTGACATCATCACCACGATTCCATACTCTGACATACACAAAGCGCTGATCAGCAGTGCCATCAAAAAAATCATCTTTGTCACTACGAGATTCCCACTCCATACCGTAGTCGTCAGCGATAACGGTATCGACCGTGAAACTCGCATCGAGCGGCGAGTAAGTACGCGCGACTTTCGCCATCATTCCCGAAGTCTCTGCCGTTCGCTCACCATTAGGCAGCACGGCAGACCAAGGTAGAATTTCCACGGCTTGTCCTTGCAGTGGCCAATGTACGGCATCTTTGGGTTCATTCAATAAACGTAATCGAACCCGCTGCCCTTCTTCGGTTTCGATAATAGCTCGATACAACGGCGCTGCATTATCAAACCCCCAGGTAAAATGAGTAGCGCTGGTCATTTGCACGCGAATCGCTTGATTTTCATGATGCAAATAACCACCACTTTCCCCAAGCGAGCAAAGATCAGCGGCAACCGTCGGCGCACTGTAACTAACTCTTAATTTAGCCTGAGACGCAAGCTCCATATCCGGCGCAATGGTTCCAAACGGAGCCCAAGCGGCTTGCAGTTCTTGCCAAGCTTCATGACATTCGTCTGCGCTAACACCTTCATAAACGCGCACCCGCTGCATTGTTTTCATACGTTGTGACGTATCAGCACCAGCTAATGCCACTTCAAAAAGCTCGCTGTCTTCCACCGCCGATACCGGTTGTTGCCAAGCGTCGAGATAGACCATATCGATGCGACTTTCGCCTTCAGCCGGTACCGACGGTCCGTCTTCACTCGACGAAAAGTTCAGCCAGTCGTGTTGTAAATGCAGGGCTTGGTCCTGTTCTAGCTGTAAATGCAGACCGCCCAAATAGAGTGAACCTTGGTTGATCGTAAATGTCGGATTACCATCGATTAAGACAAAATCCGTTAACGAAAAGCCAGCATCAGGAGAACCATAAGCCCCGATCGTATTCAGCCGTGTGCGACGCATATCTTCTTCAATAATTCGAGCCTGTTCATTCACCGTTTGATCATCGAGTACACGTCCTTGTTGCATGCGTACACTCGAGTAATGCTTAGCGAAATTCGTCGCTTCCCTTGATAAATCGATTGTTGACATTGTGTTGTCCCCTCACATCTCTATGATGAAGTTCGGCATCCGACCGAACGGCAAATATTCATTCACTTTTAATTGCGCACTGCGCTGCTTTATTGGATTAATCATTTGATTAAAAGCGCCCATTTCGAGTCCCTCTTCTGCCCCTTGTGCCATTTCCGGAAATAATCGTGGCGTAATATTGGCAAATTGGTAATCAGCAAAACGTGTTGACTGAAACACGCCGCTAAAATCGTTGCGAAAAATACTGCGATACGGCTTAGCCACTTGTGAGCCAGTTTGTGCGGCGCTAAATCGAAAGCATCCATTTTGATTATCAGTAACATCAACGACACCGGCACATAACGAATCGGAGGCGTACAGACGTTCGCAATCAATTAATAACTCGCCGTCACTCAAAGTCATAACGGTCGTGCCCTGTAACTCAACTTGAGCACTGAGTAAATCGATCGTAACCCCATCCCGGCCCTGAATAATGGAATCATTAACAATAAGGTACTCGACGCGAGCGTCAGTACTTTGTAGACGAATCGACGCCATCACACTTTGCTCAATGACCAAACGCTCAACATACCCCGCGATAATTAAATTTACCGGTGGTAATACAGAACCATCAGTGGCCAATCCTCCTGGGTCAAACGTACAATGACGAATGGTGACGGTTTCAAAGTTTCCATCTAAGATCACATTCCTTGGATTACGACAGCCAAGCCATAAGCCATCCAATAGCAATTGAGCATCGTCTTCCCCTGCGCTTAGTCGCCAGTGATTGTTAAGCACAAAGTACGGACGTTCATCCGCCGCCGCATACACTTGAGTATTGATGACAGCTAATTGATTTTGTGGCGATGCGTAGGTATGACTATCAAGCACGGCGGCCACACCATTAGCGGGTGTACCGGCGGCTACCGAACTGCTTTGCCACACCGCGTCTGCAGCTGGAAAATCTGTAACGCGGCTGTAAGCGCCCGCGCCGATTGGTGCCATCATTCCCACTTGATAATTCACCATAACGGTACGTAATGCATGCCCGTCTGCCTCTAAGACCATGCGTCCATCCGCGGGACTTATCATTAGATCGACATTAGGAAGCAGTGGCGGCGCCCAGTCGCGCAATTTCGCCGCGCGGGTGCGCGGACGCGCAATCGGATCCGATTCTGTTATAAATCCAACGCGAATTGCCGGAGTACCGTAAGACCCGTCTTCAGGATCACCTTCGCTAGACCAGGGCTGTACATCGCTACCATTCGGTAACAAAGCGGCACTGCCACAGTCGCGAATTAAACTACGCGCTAATAATTCAGTTTGAATACCCGGCGAAGTTAAGGTCGCGGCAGCGGAGAGCCCCGATAACACACGCAGAAGTGCCTGTCGATGATTGAAGCGCTGCCCGACTAATAAGGAAAAGTCGTTTACTGCCGCTTCTCGATCAGCGGGTAATGCAATGGGCGCATCGGTCATTAACCAAGCAACTGCCTCTGCCGATGGCGAAAATATCTCTTCGCTTAGCAATTGGCAGCTAATCGGCTTCGGTAACTCCCACTCTTTCGCTGAACGCCAATCGGCCCAATCTTTTGCAACCGTGTTACCACTGAATAATTGAATATCGCGGCCACTGGGATCACAGGTCATTTGTTCCCGACCATCAGGCAGTGTAGCAAAATGTCGCGGCTGAACAGCTACATAACGCACGCTGTTTAAGCGATATAAATAATAACTTAGAACATTTATCTGCTGGCGGCCTAACCGACCATCCACGGCGCGTTGCGAAGGTATACGATAGTATTCATCAAAGGGTCCTCCTACAATATCGCGACCACGAGTCGCACGAAAATCAGCAAAACCGGCACTTGGTGTTTGGGTTAGCAAACCTTGTTGTATGGGACAGTCCAGTAGATGCCAAGCGCGCGCCAAACGATTAAACTCTTCCACCACTTTGCTGTCCCAACCAGCAATATCGGAAACGAGCTGCTCTTGCACCAACAGCGTTCCTTTACGACGGCGGTAATAAACTGTTTTCGCTACATCAACGCGGCGCCCTCTTGGGTTAAGTGAAGAAACCAACCGCGTGGCTAACAGCTCACCTAAATAAGGAACCGCCCAATCACTTGCCAGTTCGATAGCGGTATCATCCCAAAGTCGATCTTGACTACGTTTTTGTAATGCGGCTTGTTTAGCAATTACTTCAATAAAAGCCTTAAGAGAATGCCCGCCTACTAAACCATCTTGTTCACGGTACACCGCAGGGATCCATTGCCACAGCTTCTCACTTAAGAACTTTTCATACTGATCATTTGCAATCGCCATTGCTATAGCTCTCCATTAATGGAAATTCCAGAGTCGTCACTGGTCGAAATAAAATCAAAGTAACACTCCGCATTCGGCTTAATGCCATATCCTGAGATCGGTGCAGAGTTAATTGTAAAATGCGCAATACTCGAAACACCTGGCACTTGTAGAACGGCGGCCATAACAGTACTAAAATATACCGCGCCTTCCGGTCCTAAACGGGTTGGATTTAACAAGCCAGCAGGCTCTGAAGGGGTTGCGGCTGCCGTTAGTAAATGACGAACTTTGGCCACAACATCAGCCGCAATAAAGTCGCTTGCAATGACTAAATCAAGTTGCATAGACATGGGTTGTGCCTCGGCACACTTCACCTCAATAAAAGCGTCAGGCTCACTCATACTTTGTAAGTGACTCAGCACACTCGCGCTCAATTGTGGATCACCGATATAATAAATAACCGCTTTTTGTGCAAAGCGATTTTTGTCCCAACGCATGACACCCTTCACCGCAGCAACTCCCATTACCCGATGCGCGGCAGCTTCAAGATCGACCAATGAAATCGTTCGCCCCATTAATAATGCGGTATTGGGTGCATAAGCTTTTAGGTCGTCTACCGATTCAGCATCGCCGCCACCAAATGCAGGCAATACATTAGTCACTTGAGCAATTCCCACCACTGGACGAGCGAGCTGAGTAATTGAATGCGCTGGGGGTACCGCGGCACCAGCACCAAAACGATAATTCGCCGTCACCGTTGCGCCCGAAGGTAGCCGTGCGCCACCACCAAATTCAATCCGCGTATTTTGCTCTTCATCGTGCACAACGGTGTACACACGCTGATCATCGAGACAGCCAAAAAAGCTATCAACACAAGTCCATAACTGTCCATCAACAAAAACTTCCAGTGTGGATTGAAAACCTTTGGCGTTCTCAGCGGCTAAGTAGGTTAGCGGCTTCTTTTTTAGTTCAAAAGATTGCCACGGTGAGCTGCCATCGCCATTGCCTAGGAGCTCTCCCTGTACCGACTCACCACGGGTCGCTTTCACTACATTGGCAAAAATTTCTACCGGCGCGCTGAGCGGATTCGACCATGCGGAATTATCGTCAATAATCGCGCTTTGACTCGAACTATCCAAGCGCCCAGAAACCAAAGCACCTTCTTGATGCTGATCGTTGAGAAGAAATTTATCCGCATCAACTCTTGGGACATCAACCAAGTTGGGTAGCATTAATGGATCATTATTTTCCAACTCATTCTTTTCTGGAATAATAACTTTTGCTGCATCGGACAGACTAAAGTAAAGGTTAATTTTAGTTCGCTCTGAACTGCTCCAACCTAAAGCTGAGTTCAGAGTCAAATCAGATACAGTAGCTTTGATATCAGGACTGGTAACCTCTCCAGCGTCTTCCCCATCCGCGTTAACCAAGGAAGAGGTTAATCCACTGAGCACCGTCTTCTCGATGACATTGTGCGCTTGCACTGTACGAACCTTTAGCTCGCCCGCATTTTCAAAAAGCACTATGTCTTGATTGCGAATACCGGCGCGGCTTTCTAACGCAACGTTATTACCATTAAAAGGGTTAGCTCGTTGCCATAAACTGGTCACATTGCCCAAGGTAAATACTCGTAACTTGGAAAAAGTAGCGCCAGCGGGTACGGTAACCGCCGTGGAAAAAACAATCTCCGAGACAGCCTGTTTAGAGGGCAATACCAAAGAATTGATCGCAGCAACATAAGTGGCCTCTAATTCACCATCAAAACTTAAGACAACCGGTTGTCCTATCGCTACTCGTAAACTATTCGGAGCAACGTATACTGCGGTTAATGTAGACTCTTGAATGACATCTGACTTGACTCGAGCCACCGTCAATCGATTAATTCTCGGTTCAAGCTGGGTCGACTGTGTTAATTCAAAAACTTGTGGCGCTTGGTCCGCAAACTCACCCGAGCGAAATGCGGTTTTCTCAGCAACCTCAATTAACTGTCGACCTTCTGCTTGCAACGCTAACCACACTTCACTGGCGATTGCAGGACGCGGAACGTAGCCGAGCACTTGGGTTAGTTGAGCTGGCGTCTTTGATAAGTAACACGTAGTTAGATAACTATTATTCGCAATCACTTCATCGTAAAAACTTACTACGTCGAAAACATAAGCCGCCATTTCAACGAGCATCATGCCAAAATCTTCATCATCACGTGCGCGCCAATGAGCAAGTGCAGATTGCGCACCAATATCGTCCAGTAACGCTAATCGCCATTCTGGGAAATAGCCCAAACTACGTGGTAACGTCGCCAAACCTGCAGCAATATTCGCAAGCTGTGGAAAGTCATATTCATCACATGGACACGTCATGCGCCTCCCTCCATGATTAATCGTACCGAGCCACGCTCCGGCAACAATGTATTGTTGGCAACAGCGATGAGTTCATTGACCGCTACTGAAAATTTCCACTCGGTAAAATTTCGCCAATCAAAAAATCCGCGACGGCGGATCCGCATACCATTAACAGCTTTCACTCCGGCAACTGCTTGAATAGCTGACATCAATTGAGCACGCTCAAGTGCGCTACCAAAGGTAAAGTTATCCGGATCAAAAAAACCTTTCTGCGTTCCATAGCCAAATAAAGTGCGTAGTACGGCTTGTTTAACCTGCCCGCGGTAGGCTGATTGCGCCACACAAACTTTTATCTCCAAATCAACATTGGCGTAGCGCGGCTCCTTAACGCAAACATCACGTCCCGCCATCCGCACTCGTGCTAAGTGCGCTTGCAACGTCTCTCTTTGCTCCGGTAATAAGCCCACATTGTCATAGGGATCGGGAGTGACAAAAATCGTCGGCCAACTACCGGTCCAGCGAAAAGATGCCCCCGCTTGTTGGATCCATTCGAGGCGCTCAGCAATTGTTTGATAATCATCAATCGTAACGGCACGATAAGTTTCTGCTTGATAAGCTTGCGGAAGATTGATCTTAATTTGCTCCATCGACTCTTGATCGCGCCCGTTGATTAAAGCGATGGGATTAGTAACTGAGTCAACAAAACTGGGCTTGCTCGGCGGTTCAGCCAGCTCCGAGACGAAACGCAAAATGGAATCGCGACTGATATTGGTGCGCTTACCATTCCCTAACCGATAGCGCAGCTCAAACACTTGCCCCCTTGCCGGGGCCTTGCCAAACTCACCGTCACCTAAACGAATTGTCACGCCGTTATTACTTGCGTAATCAACAAAGGATATTTTTTCTTTCGGGCTTTCACTGTTAAAGATGGTGTTATAACTGCCATACTCTAGGGTAAACACTGACTGAGTGGGGGTGGCCACTTCTTCACCAATAAACTGTGGTAACCAAAACCACTGAGTGCCGTCACCATCGTGCAATATAATTTCTGGTTGGCTAGCCCCGTCATTCTCGAGCCAAGTCAATTCGGCCGCCGCTGAACTTTCAAGCGGAATAAGATGTTTTATCCGGCCCACTGCATCATGTTTTTGACTCAATTGCGAGTTAGCACCGCAGCGCTCCAGCGTTTGTGCAAAATCAGCTTCCGGTGAGGCTGGGTCGGTTACCGGCCCCACTCGAAACTGTAACGGCGCAGCGGTCATTGGCGGAACCGTTTGTCCGGCGGTAATTGGAATTAAGTTACCGCGCACCACCAGTGTTTCGAGATCAAAATCATTATCGAGTGGCGTATCCCAGAAAATTTCTGTCACTTGTTCAGCGGTCACCGGATCGATGTCTTCAATTGCATCAACCACACGCACCATTGTTCTGACTAAAGGATGATCCGGTTGTGCCGGCTGAGTGCTCAGTAATAGCCACTTTCCAACCGGATCAATATTGGCATCCGGTAATAATGCGCTTGCATGATGTCCAGACAGAGTGAGACTAAAGCTGCCGCGCCATAGGCAAGTGTCTTCTTCGTTAAATATATAAGGCGAGAATTGATTACGACTAACCGCAAGAGCGAAAGTCTTGCCAATATCCGAAAGGCCTTGACCGACCTCAAATACAACTTGACCGTGAATGTCAGTAACGCCAGTTCCAGCAGCCAGTGTATCATCGGCGTTCACTTGTACGTCGAGCCATCCGG
>JABXHQ010000146.1 GCA_013373545.1 Gammaproteobacteria bacterium | reverse complement strand
CATCAGGCCAAGCCGCTTAGCGGTGGTTGCAGTGATCCTGTGTATGGCGTTGAGCTCGCCAACAGCACGCGGGTTTTGGTAAAGCTCGCCGCACCGACAGCTGCGCCCGATTATTTGCCGGCACAGGCGTGTGGGTTGGAAACCATTGAGCGCATGCGACCCAAATCGACGCCGGCCGTGATTGGGTGTAATGAACAGGCGTTGGCTTTGGAGTGGTTGTCAGAAATTGCGCCAAGCCGCAGCGATTGGTGCGCCGCTGGCGAGTTATTAGCAGAGTTACACCAATGCAAGCAGGCGCAATTTGGTTTTGAGCGCGATAATTATTGTGGCGCGAGCAAACAGAATAACCAGTGGCATAACAGCGGTGTCGAGTTTTTCCGTGAGCAACGTCTACGACCACAACTCGAACGTGCGCAGCATAGTGGGCATTTGAGCCGTGACAACCTGAAGCAACTGGAGCACCTGCTCGCCGACTTAGAAAAGGTCATTCCTCAGCAGTCGCCAAGCTTGATTCACGGCGATCTATGGAGTGGTAATTGGCTGTTTACCACGGCGGGTCCGCGCTTGATTGATCCCGCCTGTTATTATGGCTGGCCCGAAGCCGAGCTGGCGATGACTCAAATGTTTGGCGCACCACCTAAAGATTTTTATGATGTATATCAGCAACATAGCGATGTTTCACCGGATTGGCGCGACCGTGTTGATTACTACAATTTGTATCACTGGCTGAATCACTTAAATCTGTTTGGCGCTAGTTATCAAGCGCCGCTTACTCAGTGCATCGAGCGTTGTCGGTCAAGGCCGCGGTAGTCGCGGTGACTTGGGGCAATTTAAGCTGTAAAAAAGCTGTTATCTGAACTAAAATAGCGGGCTTTATTGAACACTATTTAACCTGAGATTAAACGCTAGATGGATAAGAAGTTAAAACTCCACGGGTTTAATAACCTGACTAAGTCGCTAAGCTTTAATATCTACGATATTAACTTCGCGAAAACTCCTGAGCATCGAAATGAGTATATTGAATACATCGATGAGCAATATAACGCCGAGCGTTTAACTAAAATATTAACCAATGTGACTGAAATTATTGGCGCTCATGTGCTTAATGTTGCGCGTCAAGATTACGATCCACATGGCGCATCGGTGACCATTTTAATCGCCGAGCATGAAATTGAGCCGAAAGAAGAGCAGCTTGATGAAACACCAGGGCCACTGCCTGAGTCGGTCGTGGCGCACTTAGATAAAAGCCATATTACTGTGCACACCTATCCTGAAAGTCATCCGGATAATGGTATTAGTACCTTTCGTGCCGATATTGATGTTTCAACCTGTGGCGTTATCTCGCCATTGAAAGCGTTAAATTATTTAATCCATAGCTTTGATTCTGACATTGTCATAATGGATTATCGGGTGCGTGGGTTTACTCGTGATATCGATGGCACTAAGCATTATATCGATCATGAAATTAATTCGATTCAAAACTATTTATCTGATGATACTCAAGATGAATTTCAAATGATTGATGTGAATGTTTATCAAGAGAATACCTTTCACACCAAAATGATTCGCAAAGAAATTGATACTGACGATTACTTGTTTGGCTCTGGAACCAGTGAGTTCACCGATGAAGAGCTCAAGCAAATTAATCAAAGTGTTGAAAAGGAAATGTACGAAATATTTTATTCGAAAAACATGCCGAATAAGTAACGCGTTAAAATTCTGACTTATTGCGTTTGAATATTAGCCACTCGTTATGACGAGTGGCTATTTTATTGCTAAAGAATTTTTCTTTAGACTCAAATGACTACTCTGACTTTAGATTAATACTGTTGGTCCCCATGGAATCTTATCAACAACAACTCAGCCAATTTATTGAACGTGTTAAACATAATACTGAACAATACCTCGGCTATCCGGTCAGTAAAGACTTTGACTATCAGGAGCTGGCTGAACTTATTCAATATCCGCTAAACAATCTTGGCGATCCCTTTATTGACTCTACTTGGAAAGTTGATAGTCGACAGTTTGAGCGTGAAGTCATCGAGTTCTTTGCTAAGCTTTTGCACGCACCAGAGAACAACTGGTGGGGCTATGTTACTAATGGCGGCACCGAAGGCAACTTGTATGGGTTGTATTTAGCACGAGAAATCTTTCCGCAAGGTATTTGTTATTTCTCGCAAGATACCCACTATTCAGTGAGCAAAAACCTTCATTTGCTCAATATGCGGCATATTATGATTCGTTCGCAAGCAAACGGCGAAATTGATTATGAAGATCTCCGTGAGACACTGCGCATTCATCGCGATTTGCCCGCTATCATTTTTGCCAATAGCGGCACCACCATGACTGAAGCGAAAGATGACATTGGCAAAATTAAGTCAATACTAAATGAGTTTGCAATTTCGCAACATTACATTCATTCCGATGCTGCTTTATGCGGTGCGATTAATCCCTTTTTATCGCCAAAACCATCGTTTGATTTTGCTGATGGTGCCGATAGCGTTTCTATTAGTGGACATAAATTTATCGGCTCTCCCATCCCCTGTGGCATTTTAGTCGCTCGTAAAGATCGAGTGGATCGTATCGCGCGCTCAATTGCCTACATAGGTTGTTTAGACACGACTATTACCGGCTCTAGAAATGGCTTTACTCCTGTAGTGCTTTGGTATGCGATAAAGAAATATGGTGCAGAGGGTTTACGCCGACGAGCGCAACACTGTTTAGATGTCGCAGAGTATACATTGCAAGCATTGCAGTCGATCGGGGTAGAGGCTTGGCGTAACCCCAATGCAATTACCGTGGTTCTGCCGGAAGTTCCGGAAGCCATTAAAATTAAATATCAATTAGCCACAGCCAATGGGATCACGCATATCTTATGTATGCCGAATGTTGAAACATCACACATCGATCAATTTGTGGCTGACTTAAAAGAGGCGCGCGTATGAAAACCATTACGGTTGTGACAAAAAACTATCGCGGTTTAATCGCCGATATTTCTGAATGCTTAAGTCAAAACGATGTCAACATCGAACAAATAAACGCCGACCAATCGGATACCACTGCATTAGTGCGAGTGGTGACGAACGATAACGATCGCGCGTTTCAAATATTAGCGGACCATAATTTCAATCCAGTTTCTTACGCGGGTGTTTTAGTGAAGGTTTTTGATCAGCCGGGAGCGCTTGCCAAACTCTCACGACAGCTAAGTGAACAGGGCATCGATATTCGAGGGATTAACATGGTTGAGCAACACGATGGCTTTAATATTGTTTCCATTTCGAGCAGTGATGATACCGGGACTCGTGAACTGCTCGGCGATATTGTTGTTTAATCTGTCGTTTAAGAGTCTGTTGTTTAAAGGCTCATTGATTAAAAGTCTGATGTTTAATGGCGTATTGTTTAAAAACGGTTTGTT
>JABXHQ010000053.1 GCA_013373545.1 Gammaproteobacteria bacterium | reverse complement strand
TGCTTATTCTGTAACAGCTCAGTGTAACCATTAACTAGAGCATCATAGCGAATGCAAGCTGCGTTGCAGTTACTTGGTATAAACATCTGATGTTTATTTCCGGCTACTTCAATACCAGCACTTTTTTCAGGACCAATAAAGCGAGCTTTGATGCCGAAGTCTGCTTGATTTCCTTGTTCAACTTTGTTCACCTTTAGTTCCAGTACTAACCTTAATATTACGTTTGCCTTAATCTGGCCAGTTTTCATATTATCAATTAAAAGCTGGTCGGTAAGTTCTTGCACCGATTGCGATTCATCCAGTGTTAAAGCTTCACTTGTTTGGACGGACACGCCGAGCGAGCCTAACTGTTCTACCAACATGTTAACGGCCTTGTCGAATGAAGGACTTTCGGCTCCAATAAAGTCATCTCGTTGCTTTTCAAGTTCAGGTATCAATAAGAGGTTTAAATCGCTAGCGTATGTAGTTGGGGTAATACAAACTAGCGCAAATATCAGGGTAATTACTTTTCTCATTTCAATAAATTCCATTGTCTAAGCCGGATTAAGAGTTATTATGCCAAGCTGTAGTGTGTTTTTTAATCAATCTAATGGCTGTGGCTCTCAGTAGTAAACATAGTAAAAGCAGGGCTAATTTCCACTTAAAATAATTATAAGATCTTTAAGTGACCGCAATAGCTTATGAGCTTTTTAGTAAAGAAAGCTTTAAAAACACTTCTAGTAGACAGCTAAAAAACGTCGCAAAACGCTTATAACTCTACTTTTATTAAGTAATTATTTGGCTTTTAAGGGTGGATGAATTTAAATAATATCAATACACTCAATTCAAAAATATAAGCCTAGGATCGTTACAGTGAAAAAGGAGTTAAAAGAAGAGGGTGTAGAACCTACTAAAGTAGAGAAAACCAGTGGGGCAGAGCTCGAGAAGGAAATAAAGGCACAAATTGCAAAGTCGATGCGAAAATGGAATCTAATCGGGAAGCTAGCTATGTGGAGTCTAATAGTTTTTCTACCTTATATGTTGATTCCTATTTTTCTACCATGGATTTTAAATCTTGAAGTTACTTATCGTTCTTCCGACCATAAATTATATAGGACTATTCGCGTGGAATCTGTAATGTATCCAGCTGTTTTTTTTCGCTCAGATATGTCTAACGCGAAGAGCTTGGCTAAAAGTCACCTCCCGTTACAAGTTTTGTACAAAGATATGGAGTTGCACAGCAAGTTCAATGGGATTAAAGATGAAATATTTTTGTGTACTCCGAAGCCGTCATCAAAATCCTTGGTTGGAATATTGACTTCATCAGATATGCTCTATTGGAATTTTCAATCCGCAGATTGTGAGGAAGGCCTAAAGCACAGAGAACCAGGTCCTGTGGTAATTGATGATTTAAGAGGGACAGAAGCCTATATTAACGCCTGGGTTAATGCTTATTATAAGTTAATTAATTTAGCAAAAGAGAAGATAGCGAAAGATTAGTAATTATCCAAGCCACCAAAACAAAGGCATGCTATTGTTTTGGTGGCTTGGCATTCGTAAGCTGGCATGAATTCCTGTTCTAGATAGCGGAAAAAATGGTCTATAATGCCGAAGTGTAATTTTCGGTCGATAATGGCCATATTTTAGCTCCTGCTTTTATTATAATGATTTTTATTCGGGAAGCTTTCAGAATAACTTGCCATGGTGTTCATAAAATGTTGAAAAGTACTTCTCGTGCGCTATATGCCTTATTGATAGCGGTTTCCTTGGGGTTTACGTTAAACCTAACAGGGGAGCAAAAAAATAATTCTGAAATATGGGAAATTTTCAAGGCTTCATCTAAGTACAAACTTATGTTGAATCTATCGGGTCCGGTTCATGTTTTAATCGAAAGGACTGATAAGAGTACTGCAATGTGGTACTTTGATGAAAGTGGAAGATTGGAAAAAATGCATTTTTTATCAGAGGGAGTGGATTTTTACGAGGAATACCTCGCTACTAATGAAACAGAAACGATAAGAACTTACTGGAAACAAAACGATAAGTATTTCCTCTCAGATGAAGCTAGTTTTTATGTGCAAAAAAACAAGAGAGATAGAGAAATTTTGTGGACCCTTAAAAAAATAATTAACACAGGCGAATATTGGGAGACGCGAGAGTATAACTTGAACTTAAGTGACTTTTCGTTTGTTGTCTCGCAAGAGACAGGGTTTAGAAAAAGAGTTGAGAAGAGCTATTATAGTGCGCAAGGTATAAAACTAAACTCTATTCGATCAGAGATTGTAAGTGGTGAAAATAGAAAAGAAAAAATATTGGAAGAAAGTAAATTTACATATTTAGCTTTTGACGAGCATGGGAACTGGATAAAAGCTATAAAAACCCGTATTAGCTCGAGTGGCTCTGAAAAAAAAGATACGATTTATCGTGAAATAAATTATTACTAGTTTAAATTTAGAAACATGTGAAGCTAAATGGATGAGTCTCTACTATTGAGCTAAACACAACACCAAGCTCTTGAAAAAGAACATGTTTGTAAAGGAAAGCGATAGCGCACAGAGCCTGGTTCTGACTTGCGACAATAACTTAGGTTTATTGCTCATAATTCATCCAGTGAATGGAAAATTCAAAACTACTCATGCAAATAGCTTTATATCAAGTTTGAATTCCGTTGATACAGCAAGCCAAATGTTATCTTATTGTTTTAATTGAAGAAAAAATTGGTGGTTAGCGTAATGTGCAGCCAATGTGCACATAGTACGCAATTGGTAAATGCGATAATACTCACTAACTGATTGAAAGGTCATAGTGCAACATCCTTAAGCTTCCTATTTGTCCATTGGTCAAAGAATGAACATATAGATTCAGCTGGTGGACGGCCAAGTAACTCTCTAATCTCATAAATTCGTATCTGTCTGTTTTTATTAATAAATAGATTTCTCTATTCCAAGTAACTTACTTAAAATCGAGACATTTGAATTTCAAATTAGAAAAAGGGTGATTTACCAACTAACCTACTTAACCAAACGTCCATTAATGTTAAAAGGGATGGTTCCTCACCAATGTATTACTTTGCTTATGGTTCTAATATGTCTATAGCCAGACTAAAAGCACGCGTGAAAAGTGCTGTTTCTCATGGTTGCTACGTTCTCAAGAAGCATGATTTGAAATTTCACAAACGAAGTAAGGATGGCTCGTCGAAGTGCGATGCATTTTTCACATCTAATCAAGAGGATAAGGTTTACGGAATCTTGTTTGAAATTGACCCTGCACATAAACCTTTGCTAGATAAAGC
Source organism: Gammaproteobacteria bacterium (assembly GCA_013373545.1). Taxonomy (GTDB): domain Bacteria; phylum Pseudomonadota; class Gammaproteobacteria; order Enterobacterales; family Kangiellaceae; genus Pleionea. Next base: position 3,849 of record JABXHQ010000053.1, on the reverse strand, counting down.
TGAAGGTTTAGGGTTCGGATACAGCGAAAAGCAAGTAAAAGTTCAATCTAACGACGGTGCGCGTATCCTTGCAGTTACTTATTACGCAACTGATTTAGTTGATGATCTTGAGCCATATACTTGGTACACCGAACACTGCCTTATTGGTGCTCGAGAGGGCAATGTTCCACAAGAGTACATAGAACAGAAAATCGCATCAATTCAAGCAGTAGAAGATCCAGACAAGCAAAGAGATATAGGTGAGCGGTCGATATATAACTAATAGAAGAGTTGCTGAACTTCAAACGAATTTAAATCGTCAGACTCCAATATCTTTGGGTATTCTACATATGCTACGTTTTCTTTTATCCGCAAGAAAAACGGGTACAAAGGTAGCTTTCTTCCAAATATAGCTGGTTTGGCTCGCTCAAGTTCTTCTAATGACTCATCTTTATTCTTTTTTTCGGCGAAACTATCATATTGATCCAGGAAATTGAATATATGAATAAACAAAGTCCACAACTGTAGCTCGTAAATAAATTTAGAAAGCTCTATCGGTATTGGAATCAAGTGTTCTTCCTCATACTCGAGACTCATAAATGCAGGTAGCTCGGGGCACTCCATTAAATGATTTGGACCTATTATTGATCTCATCTTGTATGTTTGTTTGTAGCAGTCCTTGTCATTTGTATGGAAATCAAACTTGTACCTCAAATCAAAGGGTAACGTCTTGACCCACATGTCATATGCTGTATCGGAATATTTGTTGATATTCGATGTTGAATTTCTTTTTTTATTCATGAGTTTCAAAGTCAATTTTTTTATGCGTTTTGAAACTTTAGCAATTACAGTTTCTTGAATACTTTGGATATATTTATAGTTTAAGCTGTGCGCATTTGCTTCTTGCATAGAAAAAGTCTTCGAGGTTATTTTGTAAATAGGTAGGCTTGTGACTTTTAAATCGTTTACTTGAATAACTTTGTTATGCATCAGAATGCTTGCGTAAAGTGCTGAGTTAGCGTTCGCTGTTCGTTGAGAAATTTCATCTTTAAAAAAAGAATAAAAAGAGTAAGTGGGATATAGACTTCTTTTTACTTTATAAATATAAAGTCTATTGAAAATCATATAATCTGATTCTAATGAGTCTTTGAGGCAATGTAGTAGCAATGTTATATCTAGGCTTACGCCACAGACATGACATCTATTTTTAAGAATCTCACTTGAGGGAGGAAGTACTTTATCACATTTTAAACAATAGTCCTGTAGGTAAATATTGTGCACTGGACATTTATTGAACCATGGAAGATCGAATAGTTCGCTATGAAAGCAAACTTTGGTACACTCAGGGCAGTGTTTTATCGGCCTATAGAATCTCGGGATTTTATTGTCTCTAGTGCATAGATAGTCTGATTTACTATCAACTACAATTTTTTCATATATTACAGCTAACTCTGAAGTTAATATTGTTTGGTCAATTTTTAATAGACTAAATTTTTTTGATAACTCTATAATTAATTGCCTCCTTAAATTGGTTGTCGATTTATAGCACCCAAAATTTGCAATTAAAAACCTTCTATACGACGAGTAGGGACTTTCACCTGGTTTCTTTAATAATAGTCCTGTGTTCATTATTTAGGCTGCTAACACTAAATTAGAACGAATGCCCGAAGCATCTATACTCGCTGTAATCATTTCTTCCAATGCTTCTTGATCATATATGTCATACCTAGGCAAATAGTCCACTAGTAGTATACGGATAGTCGAGATAAAGTACTGCATTGCCCACGACCTCAAATTTAAAGGCCGACGGAAGTCTGTTTCGAATATACTCCAAATAGTTTTGTCTAAAGAAGCTAATCTCCAGCCCTTTTTAAAATCATCTGGTAGAAAATGGTTGGTAAATAATCTATCAAATTCTTTCAAGCAGTAGCTAACCTGTTTCCTATTTTGAATTCCACAATAATCATACACATGGGTGAAAAATCGTCCTCGTAAGAGCTCATATCTATCATCACTAATAGCCTCAAGCAAGGGCTTCGAAGATCCAGCATTTCCTACAAAGAACACACTCATATTGAGTTTAAGTTTAGCCAAGTTATCATATAGCTCTGCAAATGCATTTAATTGATTGACTTTTAATCTCTGCATTTCGTCAACAATTAAAACTACCTGTTTGGTACTATTTTGCAGCGCTTTTTCTCCAAAGTAATGTGTAAGACAGCTTGCCATCTCATCCGAGTTTGTACGATCATTAATCGGCATATCTAGAGCAAAACAAAGATTTCTAAAGATACTTTTCACTGTACATACGTCTCTTTGAGCAATTGTCATTCTATCTGCGTGAATCTCTTCACCTTTCCTGTTAAATAATCGCTTAGAAATGTACTCAATAGCTCGGGTTTTACCTATTCGATAGTTTCCTAGTACCAGGCCTCCGGTTAATCCTGTTCTTAGCCAATGGTGTAGCTGTTTCTCTAGTTGTTCTAACATAGGAGTATGAATGAATAACTCAGTAGGGTTAAAAATTACATCTGGGTCGAGTTTTGACATTTTAACCCCTCCTAACCGGAAGCAACTCTATTTCGGGAGTCCATGTTGGAATTTTATGCTTTCGTCTTTTTGAACCAAGCTGAGTAGAGTCGCTTGATGTATCATCATTAGAAGCAGAGCTGATGTCTTCAGTATGAAATGTTTGACTACTGAACTCTCTAAAAATTCTAGCTAACTCAGTTGCGTATTTTGGAAGATGCCTCTTCTCATAGATATAATTGAAGTAACCAGATAATGGATCGGCACTTAAGCTTCTTTCATGTTTGACTATTTTAAAAATTCTACTTCGGGTTCTAACACTGTGCCGCTTAGATTGCCAAGTTCTAGGAGCGACAACGGTTCCAATAGGCTTGCCATCAAGGCTAAGTACTTTTAAGGTTCTTATATCCGATTCGTCATACTCAACGATAACTTCCTTGTTTTGCAATTCTTTAGCTGACAAACAGTTTCCAGTGTAGCGAAGATTTTCAAAATTAATATGGGGGCGTCGATTTTCACTTTTAATCCACTTAACGGGAACCACCTTCTGCTTCAGGTGAAGGCTGTTAGCAATATGTATTTGAGTCGGATTTAGATTCATATAATTTTGACTTACATATTGCTTCAATACTTGAAGGGGGCTTGAACGATTTAATTTTGCTTGAGACTTAATATTGTGGTCAGTTATCAATACACTCAACACTTCTTCAAGTGCATCTAGAGTGATTACTGGTATTTTTTTGTTACTCCCGCCTTTCTCTTTTATATGAGAATTTGGATTTGAGCCGGTAGTAGATTCAAATCGATGGAGATCTTTGCTTATTATTGCGATAGCATGTTCAATGTAATTTCGGCCTTTAGGTCTTTTCGGCAAGCCAAAATTCAATGTTGCATTTAGTTTATGACATATTAAATCCCTTATACTATGTGCCATGTGGCAGAGAGCATTATCCATCCTAATCATATTAATCGCTATTGCGCGAAATTCTACTCCAAGATTGGAAGGCAGGCAGGCTTCAGGAGAATACTTTAAGCCAGGGATTTTCAAATGCATAGGTTTCCAAGGCTTTATTATTCCTATAATCAAGTCAGTAACGTCTTGTTGATTTGGATGCTGTGTAAAGCAAATTTTATAAGAAAGAATGCAATCTGTTGCTACATCAATGGCGTAGTAGATGCTTAATCTAGATAACCGTAAAGGTAAAAGCTCACCGTTAATTTCAAAATTACAACTGCAATGTAGATCCATCACTTGAGAATCAATTTGTATTTCATCAAAAGGAACTTTATTAGTTAGTAGGCTAAGGACTTGTCGCTTTTTAGGCTCTGGCTTGATAAGTA
>JABXHQ010000027.1 GCA_013373545.1 Gammaproteobacteria bacterium | reverse complement strand
GGCCCTCGAGGCAAAAGAACAATGGTTAGGCGGATGGCGAGAGGCTAAAGAAGACATCAACAGCGGTCTATTCAACTAAATCCTACTTATTCGACAGAACATACTCCGACATGTGCTAAAAGCACAAAAATAACAGCTCACTCGGCTGTCAAACCCCGCTACTAGCGGGGTTTTTTATATCTAGGGATCACTTTTGCTGTTTGTCATCGTATAATAGCGCATCTTTGTGTTTTTGAAATTGAGTTAATCATGACCGGTGAAGTGAGTATCCAAGCCCCTCCAATTATTGATATTGACGTACCGTTACCGGTGCCGCCACGCGCGCTCACAGCGCAAGAGCAGTCACGCCTACAGACTGAAATAAAAATACTGCTTGAACAACATAACGCGGTGTTAATTGCCCATTATTACACTGATCCGGAAATTCAAGCATTAGCGGAAGCAACCGGTGGCTTTGTCGGTGATTCACTAGAAATGGCCAAATTTGGTGCACGCCATCCGGCACAAACCCTAATTATTGCTGGGGTGAAGTTTATGGGGGAAACCGCTAAAATTTTAAGTCCCGAAAAGCGCGTGATTATGCCAACATTAGAAGCAACTTGTTCACTCGATCTGGGCTGTCCTGAACAAGCTTTTTCCGAGTTTTGCGATCAATATCCGCAGCGAACCGTGGTGGTGTATGCCAATACTTCGGCGGCGGTTAAAGCGCGCGCCGATTGGGTAATCACCAGTTCAATTGCATTAGATGTGATTGACTATTTGGATCGTGCTGGAGAAAAAATCATTTGGGGGCCGGATCGTCATCTCGGCCGCTATATACAACAGCAAACCGGCGCTGACATGGTGCTGTGGCAAGGGCATTGTATTGTCCATGATGAATTTAAAACGAAAGCATTAAAGCAAACCATGGCACAACACCCGGATGCTGCGGTGTTGGTGCATCCGGAATCACCAGCGGAGGTCATTGAATTAGCCGACGTCGTGGGTTCAACCTCGCAATTGATTAAAGCTGCACAAACACTAAGCCAGCAAAAACTTATTGTGGCGACGGATAAAGGGATTTTCTTCAAGATGCAACAAGCGGCACCTGAGAAAACACTTATTATCGCGCCAACCGCAGGAGAAGGGGCGACCTGCCGCAGTTGTGCGCATTGCCCTTGGATGAAGATGAATGTTTTAGAAAATCTGGCGACCGTTTTCGATCGTAATGACGTAGAGATTCACGTTGATCCGGTTGTTGCAGAACGTGCGCTGGTGCCGCTCACTCGAATGGTAGAATTTGTTAATCGTTAAACCAAAAGGACCAATAAAATGAAAAAATATTTAGCCCTTGTGGTGTTTGCAGTGGTTGCCACGACAATGTCGACTGCTAATGCCAATGATGCGATCAGCGCTGCGGTTAACTCCGATCTGCGCGACGCTAAAGCTAAGGCGCGCGATGCTTTTAGACATCCGGTTGAAACTTTGCAGTTCTTCGGTGTAGAGCCGAATATGACAGTGGTTGAGGTATCGCCCGGTGGCGGTTGGTATAGTGAAATATTAGCACCGCTGTTAAAAGACAAAGGCCAGCTAATTGCTGCCCACTTCGACCCTGAGTCGGAAGTTGCTTATTACCAAAAAGCGTTGAAAAAATATCAGGACAAATTTTTCTCTGACCCAGATCAATATGGCAATATTCGTTTATCGGTTTTCTTGCCACCCAACAAATTAGAGATAGCACCGGCGAATAGCGCCGATCGCGTGTTAACCTTTCGAAATGTTCACAACTGGTATTTTGGCTCAGGCCAAGAGGGCACTGAGAAAGCTTTCGCTAGTTTTTACCGTGCCCTAAAGCCCGGTGGTATTTTGGGTGTGGTTGAACATCGCTTGCCAGAGTCAGCGAGTTCGCAAGCAATGGAAAAGTCTGGCTATATGAAGCAAAGTTTAGTCATTGAAATGGCTGAAAAAGCCGGCTTTAAATTAGTTGCTAAATCGGAGATTAATGCGAATCCAAAAGATACTGCTGATCATCCCAAAGGCGTGTGGACGCTTCCCCCGAGCCTGCGTTTAGGCGATCAAGATCGCGATAAGTATTTAGCCATTGGCGAAAGTGATCGAATGACACTGAAGTTTATTAAGCCACTTGAAAAATAAGTATGAAAAAGCCGGCATTTGCCGGCTTTTTTCTTTTTGCTAGATTAATAAAGAAATTGTCTTGTTACGGCTACAGCTTGGTTTTAAAACTAGGCCCGTCTCCTCCAGCTGGTTTTTTCGCACCGGGAGGGCGTGGTTTGCTACCCGACTCAGCCAAACGCATTTTTAGATTTAAGTCGGTTTTCGATTCGGCAAAGTGAAGTGCATCTTCGCGCGTGATAAGACGTTGTTTGTAAAGTTTAAACAAGCACTGATCAAACGTCATCATGCCATCTTTTTGATGATCTTCAATGGCTTTGCGCAAGTCTTCCAAGGTTCCTTTTTGAATAATCTCCACTAGATCAGGCGCTTTCATCAAAATTTCATGGGCGGCAATTCGTTGACCGCTGGTGCTGCGAACAAGGCGCTGGGAAACAATACCATTGAGTACGCTCGAAAGCTCTTTCATCACATTGCCGCGCATATCGGCCGGAAAAAGGTTGCGAATGCGCTCGAGCACTTGCTTCGAGTTGTTACCATGAATAGTGGCTAAACATAAATGCCCCGTTTGGGCGTAGGATAGGGCGTATTCCATCGCTTCTTGATCGCGAATTTCGCCGATTAAAATAACATCGGGCGCTTCCCGCATCGCGTTTTTTAAAGCGTTATGGTAGTTCTTTGTGTCGACCCCAATTTCACGTTGGTCAATAATGCACATTTTATGGGGATGTAAAAACTCGATAGGATCTTCAATGGTTAAAATGTGGCTAGTATCGCGATTGTTACGATAGTCAATCATTGCCGCTAAAGTCGTCGACTTACCGGAGCCGGTAGGACCACACACCAGCACCAGGCCACTGCGTCCCATGATCAGCTCTTTTAACGGTTCGGGTAGTTTTAACTGCTCTAGCGACGGGATATCAGACTTGATATGGCGCATAACCATTCCGACCTCACCGCGCTGCATAAAAACATTCACCCGAAAGCGACCAATGTCTTCAACAGAGATGGCAAAGTTGAGCTCCCACTCTTCTTCAAATTCGCGTATTTGATGCTCATCCATTAGCTTATAAGCAATATCTTTGATCGCTCCCGGTGGAAGCGGGCCTTGTCCCATCGGCGTTGAGACGCCTTCTATTTTCATATGCGGAGGTGCACCAGTACTAAAAAACAAGTCAGAAGCTGAGCGTTCTGCCATGAGGCGGAGAAGCAATTTAATATCCACGAATTAACCTTTGCGTTGTAATGATTTTAAGAATTAAAGGTAGTGTTTAGTTTAGCTAAATGAGCGGCAGAGCCAAGTAAAAATTTAAAAAATTGTCGTGATAAAGTTTAATAAGCATTGTCAAATGCTGCTGAATTGCCTATAGTTACGCCCCCGTCGGGCCGAGCCTTCTGGTCTGCCCGATATCCGGTGAGATGGCCGAGTGGTTGAAGGCGCACGCCTGGAAAGCGTGTATACGTTAATAGCGTATCGAGGGTTCGAATCCCTCTCTCACCGCCAATTTTATACTCGGCTGGACCTCCCTCAATATTGGAAGAACGCTAACTGCGAGTTGTGCTATTCTGTGCGCGTTAGGTACCGGAAACAATCTAGGTTTAACGATTGAATTTTACTCAAATTAATCAGCGCTTTTTGGCGTTGCAACAGCAGTATCCCAAACTCGCTTCATGGTCTATTAAGCTCGACCGCGCACGACGCCGTGCTGGCGCATGTTATGTGCAGCGAAAAATGATTAGTATTAGTGCGCACCACATTGAGCTTAACTCAGAAGCAACCATCATCGACACATTATTGCACGAAGTTGCACATGCCTTGGCTTATGAGCATGATCGGATCACCGGCCATGGTCCGTTATGGCGAAAGTGGGTGAAACGACTCGGTGGACAGCCCGAAGTCACCGGCCGGTTTAAGGTGCCGGATGCGCCTTGGATGCTGGTTCACTTAGAAGGAGAAGAGCTGCGCCCAATTGCTCCACGGCACCGCCGCAATCGTAGTATTAAACACTTTATGATGCGCGGTCGTCCCGATACTCGTGGCCAGTTGTTTTATGTTGACCAAGTCGAATTTAAACGCTGGCATCACGGCGAGTTATCGTTGACGGATGTGACCTTAATACAGTAATTTGGCAACCGAAGATGTCGCGTCACAGCGAACAACCTGTTTAGAGAAAAGTAATGAAGACATTTGAATTATTTTATTTCCCGTCGTGCCCCTATTGCCAGATGGTTTTAGGTGAATTAAATCAGTTAACGGTAGCGGTTGAACTGCGCAATATTATGGAAAATATTGATTATCGTAATGAGTTGATGGCTGGTGGCGGCAAAACCCAAGTACCTTGCTTAAAAATTGTTGATGCCGAATCAGTCACTTGGATGTATGAAAGCCGCGACATTATTCACTATTTGCAACAGCAAGCCAGCTAAAGCATTGCTGTTGCGCTAAAGGGTTTCAACCTCTTCTGATTGACCTTGGTGATTGACAATGCGAATGTGTTTACTGGTGAGCTTTCTTGGATCGCTCACACCGCATGAGTGAGCGATCATACCGACGTCGTATTCGAGATTTTGATGGTACTGTTTAACCCGCAAAGCTTTCTCTTCGATGTTCAAGCCTTTTTGTAACTTGGGGTTATGCGTTGTAATACCCGTTGGGCAAGTATTTTTGTTGCACTGAAGAGCTTGAATACAACCGAGGGAGAACATAAAACCGCGCGCTGAAACGATAAAGTCGGCGCCGGTACATAAGGCCCAGGCAAGTCTTGATGGCGTGATCATTTTTCCCGATACAATGACTTTAATGCGTTCTCGCAGGGCAAACTCGTGCAATGTCTTAACCAGCCAGGGTAGGCTTTCGCGAATGGTTAACCCCACATAGTCCATTAGCGGTTGTGGGGCTGCACCGGTACCGCCATCGGCACTGTCAAGGGTGATAAAGTCAGGTGCATGTTCAATGCCACGTCGTTTAATCTCCTCAAATAACTGAATCACCCAGTTTAGCTCTCCTAAAACAGCCTTAAATCCCACGGGTTTGCCGCTAACATTGCGAATGTGCGCGATCATATCGAGTAAATCGGCTGGCGATTTAATTTCCGGATGAGCATTTGGCGAAATGGAAGCTTGAGCAGGGTGAATGCCGCGTATCTTAGCAATCTCGTCGGTAACCTTTGCTGCCGGCAAAATACCGCCTTTACCGGGTTTAGCGCCTTGTGATAACTTTAACTCAAACATTTTTACTTGTTCGAGTGCTGCGACCTCGCGCAGTTTTTCATCGCTTAAACGTCCTTCGTGATCGCGTACCCCATACTTGGCGGTCCCAATTTGCATGACAATGTCACAGCCGCCACTTAAGTGATGTGGCGATAGTCCGCCTTCACCGGTATTTAACCAACAATTCGCCATCGCTGCACCTTTTGATAGCGCGCTAATGGCAGGTCGTGACAATGCGCCGTAACTCATTCCGGAAATATTAAAGAAGCTCGGCGCGGTATAAGGCTTTTGGCAATAAGGTCCAATGGTAAGCGGTGCTGCT
>JABXHQ010000195.1 GCA_013373545.1 Gammaproteobacteria bacterium | reverse complement strand
TGTTATTTTTGTGCTTTTAGCACATGTCGGAGTATGTTCTGTCGAATAAGTAGGATTTAGTTGAATAGACCGCTGTTGATGTCTTCTTTAGCCTCTCGCCATCCGCCTAACCATTGTTCTTTTGCCTCGAGGGCCCCGTAGGGACAATTTTCTCTAGATTTACCTCCAAGTCCGGCTTGATATCCACGAGAATGAGCTCTTTCAAGACGATCACGCTTTTGTCTTTTCATATATAGGCTTCCCCTCTTGCTTTGCTGTTTTACTTGAGTGATGACTACCACCAAACCCTTCAGTGGCAGTAACTATCAACCACTTCTTGGAAGAAGTGGTGCGGATGCAAGGCTTAGACATTCGAGTGGTTAGGCTCGTTCTTCCCATCCAATTCGAAGGTAGCAAAGATCCTTACATCCACATATACATTGAACTTAGAAGCTATTGACCACAAATTCCAATAAAAATTCGCTATAAAGTACGCTCTTTCTAATAAGAAAAGATCTAGATAGGTTGGCACTGAGCACTATTTAACCACCCTATCCTATTGTTTTACATAGATTATTAATCTAAAACCTAAGAAAACGTCCCCCTTTGTCTCAACCAACTGGAAATTAGTTATTTTACTAAGCCAACTGGGCTTCAATAAGGTTATTCTCCGTTAATTCAACAAGATAGATAGCTTAACTTAAGAATATTAAATACTTTTTCAAGCGGAAAAAATTATTAAATCAAGTTTCACCACAAATGGCTTTCCGAAACAGATCCGACCAGAGCTAACCTTTACGTTAACGTAAAGGTTATGGCAGAATATTGGCATTCGATAAACGGCGGTAATCTGGAATGAGCGAACTCGACAACCACTACTCGATTAGTGATCTCGCGAAAGAATTTGGGATCACCACTCGCTCGATTCGCCATTACGAGGAATACGGTCTCATTACTCCGGAACGGAAAGGGACTTATCGCGTCTACAGCGCAAAAAATCGTACGCGCCTACAACTGATTTTGCGGGGTAAGCGGATTGGCTTCTCACTCGCTGAAATCAAAGAAATTATCGATCTCTATCAGTTTCCACACGGTGAAGAGAAACAAACCGAATTTCTCTTGGCCAAAATTGAGCTACGACGACAGCAACTCCAGCAACAACTCCATGACATTAAGTCAATGCTGGATGAAATCGATGATCTTGAACAACGAATCAGTACTAAAAAGCGCTGATCTGATAACCGGTTAATTTCATCGTAAAACTATTACCCAAGTATTCAGACAAGAGGACAGGATATGTTTCCCAGCTTAAATTTCGACCTCGGCGAAACCGCTGACATGATTCGCGAGACCGTGCGCGGATTCACTGAAAAGGAAATTGCACCGTTAGCGGCTGCCGTCGATGAAGCAAACGCTTTCCCTAATCAACTATGGCAGAAGTTTGGCGAGCTCGGCCTGTTGGGAATGACGGTTTCAGAAGAATACGGTGGATCAGGACTGGGGTACTTAGAGCACGCAGTGGCCATGGAAGAGATCTCACGTGGTTCGGCCTCGATCGGTTTATCTTACGGCGCTCACTCAAACTTGTGCTTAAACCAGTTGGATAAGAACGGCACACACGAGCAAAAGCAAAAGTATCTTCCTAAGCTCTGCAGTGGCGAGCATATTGGCGCGCTGGCAATGAGCGAACCCGGCGCAGGCTCCGATGTGGTCAGCATGAAGTTGAAAGCGGAGAAAGATGGCGATCATTATGTGCTCAATGGCAACAAAATGTGGATCACCAATGGTCCCGATGCCGATGTATTAATCGTTTATGCAAAAACTGATAGCAATGCTGGCTCGAAAGGCATTACCGCCTTTATTATCGAAAAAGACTTTAGCGGTTTTTCCACCGCACAAAAGCTCGACAAATTGGGTATGCGTGGATCCAACACCTGCGAATTGGTATTTGAAGATTGTCGCGTTCCAGAAGCCAACATTCTTGGCGGCTTGAATCAGGGCGTTAGAGTATTAATGAGTGGCCTCGATTATGAGCGCTTAGTATTATCCGCAGGGCCACTGGGTATTATGCAAGCGTGTATGGATATAGTGGTCCCTTATATCCATGAGCGTAAGCAATTCGGTCAAGCGATTGGTGAATTTCAATTAGTTCAAGGCAAAATTGCCGATATGTACACCACCATGAACGCATCGCGCGCTTACGTTTATGCCGTTGCTAAAGCCTGTGATCGTGGTGAAACGACTCGTAAAGATGCCGCAGGAGTCATTTTATATGCCGCGGAAAAAGCGACCCAAATGGCGCTGGACGCGATTCAACTACTCGGTGGCAATGGTTATATCAATGAGTACCCTACTGGTCGTCTATTGCGCGATGCTAAATTGTATGAAATCGGCGCCGGTACTTCCGAGATTCGCCGGATGCTGATCGGTCGAGAGTTATTTAACGAAACGAGATAAAAGTGCAATCACCAGGTGCCACAACGAAAGTCCGATATGTCAGCGCTTGATTATATTGGTAGTATGAGCAACCTAATTTTAACCAATCATTATTATCGTCACCGGTTTTTTACGAAAGGTTGCAAACCGGTGCAATGAATAACTGGTGAGTCCAGCTCACCACAACCTAAGGATAAGAAAATGAGTGCAAGCGATCCAATTGTTATCGTAGGTTCAGCCAGAACCCCCATGGGTGGATTTATGGGCAGCCTGTCTGAGGTTAAGTCAACGGAACTGGGCGCGACTGCGATTGCTGCTGCGATCGCGCGAGCCAAGGTTGCCGCAAGCGATGTTCAGGAAGTGATTATGGGCTGCGTGCTACCGGCAGGTGTCGGTCAAGCTCCTGCGCGCCAAGCCGCTCTCGGAGCAGGCTTACCGAAAGCGACCGGTTGCACCACGATTAATAAAGTTTGTGGAAGTGGTATGAAAAGCATCATGTTGGCGCATGACTTGTTAAAAGCAGGCAGTAACCAAGTAATGGTTGCTGGCGGCATGGAAAGCATGACCAATGCACCCTACATGCTCGATCGCGCACGAACCGGCTACCGCTTTGGCCATGGCAAAGTACTCGACCACATGGCTTTTGATGGGCTCGAAGATGCTTATGAAGGCCAAGCAATGGGCGTCTACGCTGAAGCCACCGTCGAGAAATATGGGTTTACTCGTGAGCAACAAGATGAGTTTGCCATTACCTCATTAAAACGCGCACAAAAAGCTATCGAAGAAGGCGCTTTCAGCGCTGAGGTAGCACCCGTGATCATTCAATCGCGCAAAGGCGAAATAACCATCGATACCGATGAACAGCCACAAAAAGCGCGCCTTGATAAAATCCCACAGTTGCGTCCCGCATTCAAAAAAGATGGAACAGTCACCGCCGCTAACGCCAGTTCGATTTCAGATGGTGCTGCTGCGGTAGTATTAATGCGTCAATCAGAAGCAGAAAAACGTGGCCTGACGATTATTGCAAAAATTATTGACCACGCGACCCATGCTCGTGAGCCAGCCGAATTCACCACCGCTCCAGTTGGTGCAATGAAAACCTTGTTTGAAAAGACCGGTTGGACCAAAGATGATGTCGATTTATTCGAGATCAACGAAGCTTTCGCCGTGGTTACTATGGCAGCCATTAAAGATCTCGAACTCGACCACGATAAAGTAAATGTTCACGGTGGCGCTTGTGCATTAGGACATCCTATAGGTTGTTCTGGCACACGCATTGTGGTTACGCTAATCGAAGCCCTGCGTCGCTATAACAAAAAACGTGGCGTTGCGTCGCTGTGTATTGGTGGTGGTGAAGCCACCGCTATGGCCATTGAATTGGTATAAAACTAAAGGGCGCTGCGGCGCCCTTTTGCTGTCAAAAATCATTATTAACTGTTTACTAGACAATAGGTTTTACTTTTATGATTCTTAATGAAGAACAGCGCATGATCCGTGACGCAGCTCGTCAGTATGTTCAAGACGTCATTAAACCCAATGCCCTTGAATGGGATCGCAATAAAACCTTTCCAGCCGAAGCGCTTAAAGGTCTTGCCGAATTGGGATTCTACGGAATGTTAATTCCAGAGCAATACAATGGCTGTGATATCGGTTATACCGCAACCGCTCTGGTATTAGAAGAAATTGCTGCTGGCGACGCCGCTTGCTCCACTATCATCAGCGTCACCAACTCAGTTGGCAGTATGCCTATTTATCAGTTTGGTAATGAACAGCAAAAAGAAAACTTTTTAAAACCATTGGCCAGCGGTGAATACCTTGGTGCATTTTGTTTAACAGAACCTCACGCGGGCAGCGATGCTTCGGATTTAAGAACCAAGGCGGTACGCGATGGTGATCACTACATCATTAATGGTGTTAAACAATATATCACCTCCGGAAAAAATGCCGATATTGCCATCGTGTTTGCCGTCACCGATCCCAGTGCAGGAAAGAAAGGGATCAGCGCCTTTATAGTTCCTACCAATAGTGATGGCTACATTGTTGCAAAAGTAGAAGAAAAAATGGGCCAACATGCCTCAGATACTTGCCAAATTATTTTTGAAGATTGCCGCGTACCCGCCGCTAACCTGCTCGGTAAAGAAGGTGAAGGCTATAAAATTGCATTGAGTAATCTTGAAGGCGGTCGTATTGGCATTGCCGCACAATGTGTCGGAACAGCGCGTGCCGCGCTCGAAGCTGCCAATGAGTTTGCTAAAGATCGTGAAGCCTTTGGCAAACCAATTAATAAACATCAAGCGATTGCTTTTAAATTGGCCGATATGGCAACTCAAGTTGAAGCCGCACGCCAAATGGTGCTGCACGCCGCACAACTAAAAGATGCCAAAGAACCCTGCTTAAAGGAAGCATCTATGGCCAAATTATTTGCTTCTGAAGTGGCGGAAAAAGTTTGCTCTGAAGCGATACAAATTCATGGCGGTTATGGTTATTTGTGTGACTTCCCAGTGGAAAAATATTATCGCGATGCGCGCGTTATGCAGATCTATGAAGGCACCAGTGAAGTACAAAAGTTGGTCATTAGTCGCTCACTCGAAAATGAATAATTAAGAGCCTTTTATTGGCACTTAAATTAATGGAATTTATATTATGTCGATCATTCAATCAAAGATTAATAATCGCAGCGCCGAATTTAAAGCCAATGCGGAGAAAATGACCGCTTTAGTGGATGATTTGCGCGACAAAATGGCGGTCATTTCTGATGGCGGTGGTGAAGAAAGAAACCAAAAACATGTTGCACGCGGAAAACTATTACCGCGTGACCGAGTTCGTAAACTATTAGATGTTGGCTCCCCCTTCTTAGAGCTTTCTCAATTTGCCGCTTATGACATGTACAATAATGAAGTTCCGTCTGCTGGCATCATTACCGGAATCGGTCGGGTCAGTGGTGTCGAGTGCATGATTGTTGCCAATGATGCAACGGTTAAAGGTGGTACTTACTTCCCGGAAACCATTAAAAAGCATTTACGAGCACAAGAAGTTGCGGAGCAAAATCATTTACCCTGTATTTACTTGGTCGACTCCGGCGGTGCAAATCTACCACAACAAGATCAAGTGTTTCCGGATCGCGATCACTTCGGACGCATATTCTTTAATCAAGCTAATATGTCAGCTAAAGGCATACCACAAATTGCGGTGGTTATGGGCAGTTGTACGGCCGGAGGCGCTTATGTTCCCGCCATGGCCGATGAAAGCATCATAGTAAAAGAACAAGGTACCATCTTCCTCGGAGGACCGCCGCTAGTAAAAGCTGCAACTGGCGAAGTTGTCAGCGCAGAAGAGCTCGGCGGTGCCGACGTGCATTGTAAGAATTCCGGGGTTACCGATCATTACGCTGAAAATGATCAACACGCGCTGCATATTTGTCGTCGTGTGGTTGCTAATTTGAATCATCAAAAGCAACCTCAATGGCCACAAGTTGAACCACAAGAGCCTCAGTATCCACAAGACGACTTATACGGAATTGTACCGAGTGATACCCGACAACCCTATGACATCCGCGAAATTATTGCGCGAGTGGTGGACAACTCCGAGTTGGATGAATTCAAGCCTTTATACGGCACAACCTTGGTTTGTGGCTTCGCTAAAATTTGGGGTTATCCCGTTGGAATAATTGCCAACAATGGTATTTTGTTTAGCGAGTCGGCACTGAAGGGTGCGCACTTTATTGAGCTGTGTTGTCAACGCAATATCCCATTAGTGTTCTTGCAAAACATCACCGGCTTTATGGTCGGTAAAAAATACGAGAACTCAGGCATTGCGAAAAATGGAGCCAAAATGGTAACCGCTGTTGCCTGCGCGAAAGTACCCAAGTTTACCGTTATTGTCGGCGGAAGTTTTGGCGCCGGTAATTATGGCATGTGTGGTCGAGCATACAGCCCACGCTTTTTGTGGATGTGGCCTAATGCGAGAATTTCAGTGATGGGCGGCGAACAAGCGGCGAATGTTTTAGCTCAAGTTAAACGTGATAACTTTGAACGTAAAGGTGTTAATTGGTCGGAACAAGAAGAACAAGAGTTCAAAGCGCCGATCGAGCAAATGTATGAAACCCAAGGACATCCTTATTATGCCAGCGCCCGCCTTTGGGATGACGGCATTATCGACCCAGCAGATACTCGTATGGTATTAGGGCTCAATCTTTCTATTACCCTTAATGCTCCCAAAGAAGAAACCAAATTCGGTGTCTTCAGAATGTAGTCTGCCGCGAATCAGGAGAATGTTATGAGTGAAGAAAAATCATTAAAACTAGAAGTTACGGCAGAAGGCGCGGGCATTATCACCATGAATCGCCCCGACGTGCACAATGCATTTGATGAAAAATTAATAAAAGATCTCACCAAAGCGTTACAAAAGCTGCAATCGCATGACCGTGTGCGTGTAGTGGTACTTCAAGCGGAAGGGAAAAGTTTTTCTGCCGGTGCCGATTTAAACTGGATGCGAAAAATGGCGGACTACTCTTGGAGCGAAAACTACCAAGACTCATTAGCGCTCGCTACATTAATGCAAACTTTGTCGCAATTAAAAAAACCAACCATTGGATTGGTCCAAGGGGCCGCATTTGGTGGCGGGGTTGGATTGGTAGCCGCCTGTGATATCGTTTTGGCTAGCGACCAAGCTAAGTTTTGCTTATCAGAAGTTAAACTGGGACTTATTCCTGCGGTTATTAGTCCCTATGTAATCAAAGCGATCGGAGCACGCCAAGCGAATCGTTATTTTATTTCGGCCGAGATTTTCACTGCACAAGCGGCTCAAACCATTGGTTTAGTGCATGAAGTCATCGCCAATGATTCATTTAAAGAACATGCTCAAAACTATATCCAAGCGGTGCTTAAAAATGGTCCGCTCGCCATTCAAGCTGCCAAAGATCTTATTCAGTTTGTTGAACGTCACCCGATTGATGAAGAACTTATTCGTGAAACGGCACAAAAGATTGCCGACACGCGCGCGTCTGCTGAAGGCAAAGAAGGCGTTTCAGCATTCTTAGAAAAACGTGACCCTAATTGGTTAGGGTAAAAGGATAAAAAAATGTTTGAGAAAATTCTGATTGCCAATCGTGGAGAGATTGCTTGTCGTGTTATTAAAACGGCAAGAAAGCTTGGCATCAAAACTGTCGCGGTATACTCCGATGCAGATAAAAATGCACAGCATGTAAAACAAGCAGATGAAGCCTTTCATATTGGACCTGCAGCTGCCAAAGACTCTTACCTGCGCAAAGAAGTAATTTTAGATGTCGCAAAACAGAGCGGTGCACAAGCGGTCCATCCCGGTTATGGTTTTTTGTCCGAAAACACCGACTTTGCAACCGCTTGTGAAGACAACAACATTGTGTTCATTGGTCCTCCTGCAAGTGCAATTGATGCGATGGGCTCTAAAAGTGCCGCAAAGGAAATCATGGAAAAAGCCAATGTACCTTTAGTACCCGGCTACCATGGCGACAATCAGGATGCCGATTACTTAAGTACTCAGGCATTTGCGATTGGTTACCCCGTTTTAATAAAAGCAACCGCTGGCGGTGGCGGAAAAGGAATGCGCATAGTGGAGCGTAAAGAGGACTTTGCCGATGCCCTAGAGTCGTGTAAACGTGAAGCCCTTTCATCTTTCGGCGATGATCGCGTTCTAATTGAAAAGTATTTAACTAAACCACGCCATGTTGAACTCCAAGTGTTTGCCGATAGCCATGGTAATGCGGTCCACTTATTCGAACGCGACTGCTCAGTACAACGGCGTCATCAAAAAGTCATTGAGGAAGCCCCAGCCCCGGGAATGACCGATGACTTGCGTCAAAAAATGGGTAACGTTGCGATTCAAGCAGCACAAGCGATTGGTTATCAAGGTGCTGGCACTGTTGAGTTTTTGCTGGATGAAGATGGTTCGTTTTACTTTATGGAAATGAACACGCGCTTGCAAGTCGAGCACCCTGTCACTGAAATGATTACCGGACAAGACTTAGTAGAATGGCAACTGCGTGTCGCCAGTGGCGAACCCTTACCACTCACGCAAGAACAACTGTCAATTACTGGGCATGCGTTTGAAGCGCGGATATATGCCGAAGATCCCGATAATGATTTTCTACCTGCGACCGGACGTTTACAACATTTGCAAACACCCTCGGCAAGTGATTATGTTCGCATTGATACCGGCATTACGGAACAAGATGAAGTGTCCGTTCATTACGACCCAATGATCGCCAAGTTAATTGTTTGGGATCGCGATCGTTATAAAGCCTTAGCTCGTTTGCGCGGCGCTTTAAAAGACTATCAAATTGTTGGTCTAAAAACTAACTTAAACTTTCTCTTTCAACTAGCCGCCAATGAAGGCTTTATTGAAGCTGACTTAGACACTGGGTTTATCGGTCGCTATAGCAATAGCTTATTCCCAGCCAAGCCAGAAGTGGATGACTCCGTTTTAGCCGTAGCTGCGCTATACACTATGTTAAAACAGCGCCAGCTAGGCGAGCGCCCTGCCGATCCCGCGGATCCATTTTCTCCCTGGGACAGTACCAGTGGATGGCGATTAAACGAAGACAATCACCATCAAGTCACTTTTATTGATCAAGAAACACTTGAGGAATTTGCGGTCACCGTTCACTTCCGAGCAAATGGGTTCCTAGTTGAACTCAATGGCCAAGAACTTTCAGTTTCTGGAACACTAACGGCACATCGTTTAGCCGTGCAACTTGAGCAACAACAGTTTAATGCCACCGTTGTCGAGCAAGATAATATTTTAAGTATTTTTATGAACGGTAATACGTTCACTTTAGCGATCAAGCAACAGGGTGTGGTGGATAGTGCTGCGACCGGAAATGCCAACTTACAAGCACCGATGCCGGGCACCATTGTTGCGGTTCTGGTTAAGTCCGGCGAGAAAGTCGTGGCGGATCAGCCATTATTGGTCATGGAAGCCATGAAAATGGAACACACCATTAAAGCTCCGGCAGACGGCACCGTAACCGAGTTACTTTATCAGCAAGGTGACTTAGTTGAAGATGGCGCAGAGTTGGTTCAATTTGAGGCGGATGAATGAGCGTAATTAACTATCCTCAAAAGGTCAAAATAGTCGAAGTGGGCCCCCGTGATGGTTTGCAAAATGAAGCCAGCATGGTGGCCACAGAAGCTAAAGTAACGCTCATTGAAAAGCTCGCAGATGCGGGCTTATCCGTGGTTGAAGCGACCAGTTTTGTATCGCCTAAGTGGGTGCCACAAATGGGTGACAACGCTGCAGTAATGGCACAAATCAAACGCCTGCCGGGCGTGTCTTATCCGGTGCTTACGCCCAATATGAAAGGCTTCGAAGCCGCGCTAGCAGCTGGCGCCACTGAAGTCGCCATTTTCGCCGCCGCTTCAGAAAGTTTTTCGCAAAAAAATATCAATTGCAGCATTGCCGAAAGCATCGACCGTTTTACCCCCATTATGGCAGCAGCAAAAGCCAATAATATTCGAGTGCGCGGATATGTTTCGTGTGTTTTAGGTTGTCCATATGAGGGCGCAGTTGCACCAGAAGTTGTTGCTGATGTCGCAGCTAAGCTCTACCAAATGGGCTGTTACGAAATTTCACTGGGTGACACCATTGGTGTTGGAACGCCGCTTAAGGCACAAGCAATGGTTGCTTGCGTCGCCAAGCAGGTCCCACTCAACGCGTTAGCGATCCACTTCCATGATACCTATGGTCAAGCCATGAGCAACATTCTTGCTTGCTTACAATTAGGCATAAGTACCGTCGATAGTTCTATTGCAGGATTAGGAGGATGTCCTTATGCTAAAGGCGCATCAGGTAATGTCGCCACCGAAGACGTAGCCTATATGCTACAAGGTATGGGGATCGACACCGGGGTCAATTTAGAACAGCTGTTATCCGCCAGTCGATTTATTTCAGACGTATTGCAACGACGACCGATTTCAAAAGTTGCCAACGCGTTGGCGGATGATGCATCCAATTAAAAATTAATAAAGTACAAGGAGCTTTTATGGCCGGTTTTGACAAAGTCGTTAAAACCTATGAAGAAGCAATGGCTGGTTTAGAAGACGGTATGACCGTAATCGCCGGTGGCTTTGGATTATGTGGAATTCCAGAAGGGTTAATCGCTCAAATTAAAAATATGGGCACTAAAGATTTAACCTTTGTTTCAAACAACTGTGGCGTTGATGACTTCGGCTTGGGTATTCTTTTGGCCGAAAAACAAATCAAAAAAATGATTTCATCCTACGTTGGTGAAAATGCTGAGTTTGAGCGCCAGTTTTTAGCTGGAGAGCTCGAAGTTGAACTCACTCCGCAAGGTACATTAGCAGAAAAAATGCGCGCCGGCGGTGCTGGCATTCCGGCATTTTTTACTGCGACAGGTTTCGGAACACCCGTTGCAGAAGGTAAAGAGACACGTCAATTTAATGGCCGCGACTATGTACTTGAAGAGTCCATCACGGGAGACTTCGCGATTGTGCGCGCGTGGAAAGCAGACCGCTATGGTAACTGCATCTACCGAGATACGGCGATGAACTTTAATCCCATGGCGGCTACCGCCGGTAAAATCACCGTGGTCGAGGCAGAAGAAATTGTTGAGCCAGGTGAATTAAAACCTACCGAAATTCACACGCCCGGTATTTATGTTAATCGCGTTATTCAAGGTTCTTTTGAAAAGCGAATTGAACGCCTAACCTTACGCCAATAATAAAGGAGAACGACATGGCACTTACTCGTGAACAAATCGCCATGCGAGTGGCGCGTGAGCTGCAAGACGGTTTTTACGTCAACTTAGGCATTGGTATTCCAACCCTGGTCGCAAACTATGTCCCTAGTGGCATGGAAGTCATGCTGCAGTCAGAAAATGGATTGCTCGGCATGGGCCCATACCCCACTGAAGCACAAGTGGATGCCGACATGATCAATGCTGGAAAAGAAACCGTTACTGCGGTAACCGGCGCCGCCATTTTTAGCTCAGCGGAAAGCTTTGCCATGATCCGTGGCGGGCATGTGGACTTAACGGTTTTAGGCGCATTCGAAGTTGATGTTTCCGGTAACATCGCTTCTTATATGATTCCTGGAAAGTTAGTTAAAGGGATGGGCGGCGCGATGGATTTGGTGGCTGGTGCACAAAATATTGTGGTGACCATGACGCACGCTGACAAGCACGGCAACTCTAAGTTGCTAGAGCAATGTACCCTCCCCTTAACCGGCGTTAACTGCATTAATAAAATCGTCACTGATTTGGCAGTAATTGAAATTAAAGATGGCGCATTCCACCTTATCGAACGCGCGCCGGGCGTAAGTGTTGAGGAAATTCAGCAAAAAACTGCGGGCAAGCTCGTCGTAAGTGGCGAAGTACCTGAAATGGCCTTCGATTGATATTTTGAAACAATTGAGTCGAATAGCTTGGTAAAAATTCGCAGACGTAAAAAAGGCAATCTGATAGATTGCCTTTTTTATGGCCACTCACTTCTGAATAAATAATTTTAATAAACAATTAGGTTCAATTATGAAGAAACTTACATTAATCGCCGCCGCGGCGACTATATTCAGCGCCGCTGCCAATGAAGGCATGTGGCAACCCCACCAATTACCCGCAATTGCGAAAGATCTAAAACAAGCGGGGTTAAAACTTAATCCCAAGGATCTAACCAATTTAACTGAATTCCCAATGGGCGCGATTGTTAGCCTAGGCGGTTGTACAGCATCTTTTGTTTCTGACCAAGGCCTAGTGGTAACCAATCACCACTGCGCCTACGGCTCAATCCAGTATAATTCTACGGAAGACAATAATTTGCTCGATAATGGCTTTCTTGCCAAAGAGTTGTCCGCTGAGTTGCCTGCGGCGCCGGGTTCACGAATTTACGTTACCGAAGACATTCGCGAAGTCACCGCACAAATTAAAAGTGATCTAAATGAAAAAATGACTGGCGATGAACGCTATGCAGCGATTGATCAACAGTCGAAAAAATTAGTTGCAGAGTGCGAATCCGATCCAGCCTATCGTTGTTCTGTGGTTAATTTTCATGGTGGCTTACAATACTTCCTCTTCAAACAATTGACCATTCGTGATGTCCGCTTGGTTCATGCTCCCGCTAAAAGCGTTGGTAAGTATGGTGGTGATATCGACAACTGGATGTGGCCACGCCATACCGGTGATTACGCATTCTATCGTGCCTATGTAGGTAAGGATGGACAGCCAGCAGACTTTAGTGCAGACAATGTTCCCTATCAACCTAAGCATCACCTTAAGGTTAACGCCAAAGGCGTAGCCGATGGCGACTACATTATGGTGTTAGGTTATCCCGGGAGCACCAATCGCTACCGCACGGCGAATGAAGTCGACTTTACGTTTAACCAAAGTTACCCGCTAAGCAAAGAGTTAATGGGATCGTTAATCGATACCATCAAACAAAACTCAAAGGAAGGTAGTGACGCGCGAATTAAATATGAAAGCTCATTAGCCGGTCTTGCTAACTATGAGAAAAACCGCGGCAGCATGATCGAAAGCTACCTTAAAGGAACAACACAGCAGCGTAAAGATCAGCGCGATGAAGCTCTGCGCGCATGGATTGCCAGCGATAAAAAGCGCCAGCAAACTTATGGCGCGGCACTTAACGATCTCGATCAATTAGTGCAAAAGTCACAACAAACCGCTACCCGCGATACCTTATTGGGCTTTACCCAATATGTTGGCAGCATGTTAACCACCGCTACTCGCCTGCATCGCTTAGCGATTGAAAAGCAAAAGCCAGATCTTGAACGTGAGCG
>JABXHQ010000161.1 GCA_013373545.1 Gammaproteobacteria bacterium | reverse complement strand
CCTTGCATGTCCGCTAATGCGACATTTCAGTCTACTTTAATCGAACTAATTTTTTTTCTGTCTTCTTAAACATACAGTATAAGAAGGTGACTACGTCCCTCTTATACTCAGTTCAAACCGTTTCATATTGATTATGCCCACTTAGGCCTTCGCAATCGCTCACGCTATTATCGGTACTGATCAATGTTAATCAATCGACTATTGTCATTCGCTTGTTTCACTGCCGTCAACATCGCGTCTAACTTTTCTCGTTGTAACCATCGGCCATTAAGAATCACACTTTCGATGCTGCGTGTATTGCGAATATCTTGCAACGGATTGTTGGTTAAAATAAGTAAGTCGGCGCGAAAACCTTGTTGCACAATACCGGCGTTACTGTTCATTAACTGTGCCGGTGTAATCGTAGCGCTCGCTAGTGCCTGCGCAGGCGTCATACCCGCTTGATTGAGCGCATATAATTCATCATGCAAAGAAAAGCCCGGCACCACTAGATTAGCACCAGCATCGGTACCCGCAACAATTCTAACTCCGCGCTGAATCATCGCTTGCAACAAAATTCGATGGGCCTGTTCTCGCGCTTGCCAAAATAAACTGCTTTTTCGATACTGTTCTGTATTCACCTCTGCGGTGGCTTCGAATTGGTTGAAGCCGGGTAACCACCCTACTTTGAATTCGTCTGAATTATCAGTGCCTTCAACCAACCCGGGGTTTGCATACGCAATGGGTACTTGCTTGAGCGCCTGCTCAAGATCAGCGTATTGATCATGAATGCTTTCCATAAACCACAGCACGGAATTAACCGTAATATCATTGGCCAATAGGTCATCGATAATGGCATCACTACGCGCCGCTACATGCTCATAAAAAGCCGCTGTTCCCTGCTCACTAATTGAACCAAACTCACGAATTAACACCCGTACGATTTCTTCTAAGTGCGCGACCTCGCGTTGTTCAGTAATCGCCAACTCCGACAACTCCAGTGTTAGCGGAAAGTGGCCGGTGGTTGGGATCCCTAATTCACCGGCAAGTTTATTAACCGCGCGATAACTTTCCATATCGAGGTGATAAATTTTAATCGCATCGTAGCCTTGCTGATGAAACTCTTTAACCATGCGAAGTGCCTGCTCGGTACTTTGAGCTGTTTTATGAAAAGTGATCAATTCCCAAAAACTCCCCGCCAGCCAATCCATCGAATCAATCGGCGGCGATGCGAGAAATAATTTCGGCCCAATTCTACCCTGCTCAATTTCACGACGAAGTTGGAGGCGCTCATTAGGACCGCCTAAATCACGAATGTGGGTAACACCATTGGCCACATACAGCAATAAGTCGTTTGGACTCTTCAGAAGGTGAGCATGCGCATCCACTAAACCCGGAATGATAAATTTGTCTTGCCCTGAAATGATGGTCGCATTAGCTGGCACAACGACATCAGCACCAACAGCGATAATCTCACCTTGCGCAATCACCACCGTTTGGTCGCTCACCATTGACTTACCATCAGGGGCTAACACGTTAGCATTGGTAATCGCCAGTAACTCTTGCGGGGTCGCAAAGGCACCATGCGCAACCTCTTGAGTATGCGCGCCGTAGATAAAATCGACTCCATTTTTAAACCATTGCAGATACCCTACTGCTGCCAAAATTGAGCACGCGACAAGACCTAAGATCCATTTGAAAAGTGTTTTAAACATGTTTGAGCTCCATCAATTAATGATGGGCTCATTGCAACATCGATGGCGTCTTATAGCGTCCAAGTTTATAAAACTGGACCTAAAATCAGAGTAGATTTAGCGGCTTAGAGCAATACGCACAATTTAATGGTAGCCCCTAAGCACAACTGTTCCGCCGCTAAGATGCCAGTTGACGGCGGTACTCACTCGGCGTTTGACCAGTCAACTTTTTAAATATTGCATTAAAACTACTCTTAGAGGAAAAGCCAGCCTCCATAGCTAAATCAATCACTTTACGTTGGTCTTGTTGTTCAAGTTGTTGGCAAACCTCGGCCACCCTGAACTCGTTAATAAAGCGATTAAAATTCTTACCACCTGCCAAGTTTAATGTTTCGGAGAGTTGATGCGTCCCTATTCCCACTTGTTCCGCCAGTGAGGTTAAGGTTAACTCAGGATCCCGATACAGCTGCTGCTCAGACACTCGCTGTTGTACTAGCTGCAAAATGCTGCTGCGGATCTCTTCATCTAACACGCCGTCGTTTGACTTTTCTTCAGCTTTTTCAAGTGGCTGCGCCAAAGTTTCTTGGAGTTTTTGAATATGAAATATGCGTGGGTTACGCCATTGTAAAATGGCAATAATATACACCATCAAAACCAACAGCAGATCAGCCAGCAGATTAATTGACTGGGGCACATTTGCTACATGATAAATAACTTTGAGCAGCCACGTCGACACCATAAATGCGGCAATACACCATAGCCACTTAAAAATATCTGGATTAAAGGTCGATAATCGCTGGTTCGCCTGAGTTTGATAACGATACAGTCGATAAATCAGTAGCAGCGCGTAAAGCAATGACTGCCCATAAAAGATAATATTGGTAAGTAAATACTTAACACCCGGGAGCTTCGTTGCGGTAACAAAGCTCAACGCCCTCTCTGCCGAAAATAACAAGTCATAGTTGAGAGCATAGCAAAGCAATAAAGGCAGTAAATGAACACTGTCTTGCCAGCGCAGCGCGGAGCCCATCATCGCACAACGACAATAAAGATAGGTTAAAGCGCCATAACTAGCCGGTAAAAAAATTAGCCAGCCGAGTAACGTAACGAAAGGATTATCGACATCGGCAACCACTATCGGTAATACAAACGTAATGGCCAGTAATAAGCATTGGAAGCCAAGAATCTTGCTCGCATAATTCACTCGCTTATCGGTTACTAGCAGAATAAACAGCAGTAAACCTTGGAATCCACCAATGGCCAAAACCAGAGCCTGAAATTGCGACATAAAAACTCGACTTATAAAAGATAGGTTCCTGCGCGATCTTAACGGCTTGTGAGCCCCATGTCGATCCGCTGCGCTTTGAACCTTTCCATATTGGCTTTATCGTGCTTTAGATTGGCTGTGGCGTTGATTAATTCGCTATACATCGCGCTCAGAATTTAATACCAAGCATGGCCGACTGCTCAGGCTCAACAATGCATTTA
Source organism: Gammaproteobacteria bacterium (assembly GCA_013373545.1). Taxonomy (GTDB): domain Bacteria; phylum Pseudomonadota; class Gammaproteobacteria; order Enterobacterales; family Kangiellaceae; genus Pleionea. The sequence goes on along the minus strand of JABXHQ010000161.1, from coordinate 34,198 downwards.
GCGAGTTTTAAACACAATAGACAACTGGCGTAACTGGTCAAAAACCTCCGGGTTGTCCGGAACCGGTAACGGAGACGCAAGCTTGATTGCGCGCAATGCAGCCTGCTTGAGCGCATCGGAGTCACAAGTTAAAAACTCAATAGATAAAATTTCACCACTAGCAATTAGCTCAATTTGCGCGGTGCACTCAATGCCCTCTTGTGCATCTTTGCCTGATTCTGGAACGGGTGCAATGTAATGATGCTGAATTTTACTAATGATCATTTGATAAAAGCGCTGAGTCAATTGCTCAGTGCTTGGGTTGGTCGCAGCGACAGATTGAACCACAGCAGCCACAAGCCAAATGCAAGCGAAACGTTGCAACATTATATAACCTTACTCATTTGTTCACTAAGCTCGAACTACCGTGGTAAAACCGCCATAAATTAAGCGTTTGCCATCAAATGGCATGGGGTTAGTTTTGGGGTCCATGCGCGGATCATTCATCAACACTTCCCAACCTTTATCACGTAAGTCTTTCGATGGCCAAACGACCCAAGAAAACACCACTTGCTCATCTTCGGTACATTGCACGGCTTTAATAAAGGATGTGAGTTCACCCGCTGGTACATCATCGGCCCAATTTTCGACAACTTCGAGCGCACCCGCCTGTTTAAAGATTGTGGCTATTAATGAAGCTTGCTCGATATATTGTTGCTTTTTATCGCTAGGTACTGGAATCACATAACCATCGACATAGGACATGATTTTCTCCTTGAGCAAAGCGGTGTAACCAGTTAAGCCAAGTATAACGCTTTGTAAGGGTGCGCGCAGTGTTAACTTCCTTGAATTTGTTGCAGCTCAGAAATAAAGCGATCCGTTTGCCGATAAACTTCATCGAGCAAGGCTTGGTCATACAGCTCTTGCGGGAGTTCCGCTCGCTTATTTTGGCTCAAAAGGGAAACCTCTATACTCTCGGCAACCACCTTTCCCAGAGGGCCCTCGCGTTTGAGTGCAGCCAATTTTACTTCTTCAGCCAAACTCATCTCCGCAATAAATTCGCGGCAATCACTTAAATAAATTAGCTCTAAGCTCGCCAACAAAGCAGCAAAAAACGCTTGTTCAGAGGGTAAGTCACGCTTTAACGCCAGCTTTTCGGCTATCAACGCACGTAGGAAAACCAAGTGCATTACGGCCGGCGAACTTTGACTATCTTGTAGCAACGCGAAAACCAGCGCCCATTGCCGTAGCTTTTTCAAGCCGAGAACAATTATGGCGTCTTTAATGGTTGAAATCTTTCGAACGACTTTGTATTCCACTAGATTGGTTAACTTCACCAACTTAATCGCCAGCTCAGGAAGGCCTTTGATCAGCTCATTAAGCTGCTCTATCTGCACATCGCTGCGCGACAGTTCGCTAATTAATGAGAGCGCGTTCGGGCTAAGTGGTGCAGGGCGCACTGATGACACAATTTCAGGCTTGGCAAAAAAGTATCCTTGGAATAAATCAAACTCATTCAGCAGAGCCAACTGAAACTGATGATCGGTTTCAACCTTTTCGATTAAAAACTCAGCGAAGCCACCCTGCTTATGAACCCGTTGCCGACATTCTTTCGCTTGGGCCAACACAGCGATAAAATCACTTCCCGGTGGAATATCGACTTTAATAATATCGACACCGGTTTCAAGGGCTTGCCACTTAGGCTCAAACCCAAAATCATCAATGGCAACTTTATAGCCAGCTCGCTTCAGTTCTTTCACCCGCGCAACTAACTGCTCGCTAACGTCACAATCTTCCAAAAGCTCGATAACAGCGAATTTGGGCAAAGCAAAGATCGCTTCTGAGAGCAGCATTTCATTGCTCACATTCACAAACACTGGCATCACTTGTTGATAGGGGTGGTACTCGGCAAAATATTGCGCCATTACATTGCTGGTGGCGGACGTATTGCTGGCAAACTGCGCTGAATTTTGCTCACTTTCTCGGTACAAGAGTTCGTAGGCGACGACTTTCATTTTGCGGTTGTAGATCGGTTGTCTGGCAAACAAAGGCTTTAGCTTTGGAGACTCTGACATCAAAACCTTCCAGTTTGTAATTTTGATTGCGATGCCATTAACCATAGTTCACCGCTGAAATTTTGGGTAATTTGTCGTACCAGAGCTCGCTCTTCTCTCCTAAACCCAAGCAAACGCCCCACAGGTTTACCATTTACGTTACTTGTTACCAAATTTCAGCTTTGGGACTTAACAACAAGCGATTTCCATCAAAAAAGCGGAACAAACGCACACTTTTCAACGTGATTTCAACGTGAATCCTGTGAACTGCACAAGAAAAACACCTCGCTAATGCTGAATAAGGACAACGTAACCCATTGTTTTAATTAACTTATCTCAATTTCCAAGGATCTTCCCAACAATTGCACAGCTTTCACATCTCCATTTGCGTATAAATTGATTCAAAGCACAGAGCAGTTCATCAAAGTTTGCGATGAAACGCTTTGTGAAACCAGAAATCAGCAAAAAACAATGTGAGGTGGTTAAGATGAGACGAGGTGACTTAGTTCAATTAACGTCAGGTGGTACAAAAATGACCATTTTTAATTTTGTTAAAGATCTACCTGAAGATGCTCGGGATCGCTATATGAATACTGGAGCAACTGAAGAAGACGTGGTCTGCAAGTGGTTTGTGGGCACCACATTAAAGAAAGAAGTATTTAAGAAAGAAATGCTGCGATCGGTGGATATCGCCACCCGGCTACAAGGCCGCATGGTTATATAGCGTCACTTTGAGTTGACGCTGGCTGATGCAATGATTACGGCGCGATAGTGTATCGCGCCAGAGAATGCTAAGGAGAGCGGCAACCGCTTGGTTATTTCAGCTGTTATTTGCGAGCAAGACTACACTTCCCTGGTCTATTGGCTGAGATAACCAAGTTTGTTGCAATTATGCAGCGAGCCGCTTCAATAGCGATTTCGATAGTACCTATTTCAATAGTAACGACTTCAATCGTCACTATTTCAACAAATCCGACGGCAGTAGCCCTTACTTCATTTTATCCTTTGGCTGACTAAGCGCGGCAAAATCTTTCGCCACCTGCTCAACATGCTCACGCGGATTCACCGTTGGGTAGTGTTTGACAATGATTCCTTCAGCGTTGACTAAAAACGACTCACGACGGGTGTGCGGCCACGGAAGAATGTTCACCATATCGAGTTTTTCGGACAAAGCTTTATCCACGTCTGCCAGCAAATCAAATTTCACGTTAAAATCTTTGGCAAACTTAGCATGAGACTCAACATCATCTAAGCTGATCCCGACAATTTCTAAGCCGTCGGCAACGAACTGTTCGTGCCGCTTAGCAAAATTATCCGCTTCAATACTGCAGCCAGGCGTGTTGTCTTTTGGATAGAAGTAATACAGCACCCAACGTCCATTGAATTTACTATTGTCGATAACTGCGCCGGTTTGATTAGCCAGCTGATAATCAGGAAACGTTTTGCCTTCCCAGGAGCTGGTGTCAGCCGCTACCGTTGAAGCGCCTAACGTCATTATCATCCATAAACCCAAACTTGCTAGTTTCATACTCTCACCTATGGTTAATTATTTGCTAATTTAAAAAGGTTGTTACTACTAATGGCAACATACGCTGATGCCGTCGATCCAGAGCGAAATTCAGTGCCCTTCAAGTGCTAAGCTGCCTTTATGTGCCTCAAGGCGATATAATACCTACCTCACTGAATAACAGGAAATCGCTTTGGACGTCAACATTGAGTCGCTACAAGCCTCGATCAACGCCTATGCTCAGGAACTTGGATTTGCCCAATGTGGTTTTGCGACGACCGATTTGGCGCAGCACATTGAGCATTACCGGGGCTGGCTAGAGCGCCAGTTCCATGGTGATATGCATTACATGCAAGAACGCCTTGCTTTACGCAGTGATCCCTCACAGCTAATGCCAAACACTTTATCAGTGATCAGTGTGCGCCTTAATTATGTGCCTAAGCCGGCCGGCTTTTGCGCCAGCTTAAGCGATCCTAACAAAGCTAACGTGTCGCGCTACGCACTGGGCCGTGACTACCACAAAATGATGCGAAAAAAACTCGCTCTCCTCGGACAAAAAATCCGTGAACTCGGCTATTCACTCAACTACCGGGCGTTTGTCGACAGTGCGCCGGTATTAGAGCGCGCTTTCGCGGAGCAAGCCGGGCTAGGATGGATTGGCAAAAACACCATGTTAATCAATCCTGATCAAGGATCATTTTTCTTTCTTGGCGAACTATTTACCGACTTGCCGCTAACCCCGGAAACCAGCGTGCCCAACCAATGTGGACAATGCAATGCATGCATTAAACTCTGCCCAACCGGTGCGATAGTAGCGCCTTATCAGCTCGATGCCCGCAAGTGCATTAGTTATTTGACTATCGAACACTTGGGCGCGATTCCTCTGGAACTGCGGCCACTGATGGGTAACCGTATCTATGGCTGTGACGACTGCCAATTGGTTTGCCCGTTTAATCGGGGCGCTTCCGCCACCGATGAGTCCGACTTTGCGCCACGCCATGGGCTCGACGATGCGTCCTTGCAACAGCTCTTCAATTGGACTGAGGCCGAGTTTTTGCAACGCTTTGAAGGCTCTCCGATTCGTCGTATTGGATACCTTCGCTGGCTCCGAAACATTGCGGTCGCCCTCGGCAACGCTCCTGGTTCAATCGCAACGCTTGAAGCCTTGAATCACAAACGACGCAGTGTTAGCGCTGATTTAGTATTAGAGCATATTGATTGGGCAATCGCACAGCAGGAAAAAAGACTGGCAGCACCCATGACGTTTCAATTTAACGCCGACAAATTAATCCGCACTGCAAATAAAATTGTCGGCCATTTAAACTAAACAGCGAGTGCGGTTAACTATTGCTTATCGCGCTGAACGCGCTTGTAAAACTGCAACCCTTTGGTCAGAGCGATGCTAAAGGGCAATACCGCAAATACGGTGAGCATAAGAGTTGGAATAAAGAAAAAGATCGACAGTAATAGCCATGCTCCATGAACAAAAAAGCTATTGGATATTTTTTCCGCCTTTTCATCATTAATTGGCTCAGGGTTCATCAAGAAAAAGCCCTCAGCGGCAAAGATTATCAAGGGCACTAATACCCAAATCCCTAACCCAAACTGGTAGGCACTAATTACGCTCAGTAATGCGACAATATTGATCCGATAAACGGGCAGTGCAATATGTTTAAGGCGTTTGGTTAAGGGTTGTTTGTTAGCAATAAAATCAACCACGGGGTAGGTACTGATTAATGCTGCCACTGCCGCCGAGCTGGCTAAAATGACTAACCAGTTGCCCATCAACATGAGTAAAGAACACAGTAGGATCAATAAAATCCATAACATGGCACCTTGCTCACGCATCAAAGATACTTTCATTAATCCCGGTAAAATTGCGCAATAAAAGTTATACAGTACGGATTTATCGAGCGCGTTTATATTCGCTTGATCAAGGGTTCGTGATGCCAGCAAACCTTCAAGCACCTCAATATCTTTTGCGGTTTCAATCACCGCCCAGTGCTCGCTGTCGGTCACTACCACAATGCTGCGGCCGGCACGCGTCAACGCGCTTTGGACCCGGTTCCAACTCAGTGGTCGTTTTTGCGCCACTTTTTCAATCAAACGAAAAATAATCGTGCCGCATTTATAAATACCAATATCAAATCCAGTCACTTGTCCTTGCGTACCTTCGGCTGCACGCACTTGCTCTTGGGGCTGATAACTCACCTTAAAAACATTCGATTTAGTGCAATGCGGGTGGGTATGCTTGCTGTAGACCAAGGATAAAACTTGATGGTTGCTAATCGGTTTTTCCACCATTTCGATGGCTAAATCGTCAGCAATTAAACGATTCGCGGGCCAATAAATAAACGCTTCTTTTAAATAGGGCTCGGCCTGCAATAAGCTGGTGCGGGTAGCAATTTTTTTATCGTCGACTTCTAAAAAGGTCGGGTTATAGCCAAACTTAAGTGCTTCGCGAGCAATCGCAGCACGCATCGAGGAGTCGTGCTCGAGTAACACAAACAACGAAGTGACTCCAGCTTTGCTCATACTGGCAAAATGCTGCTCTAACATTGGCTTGCCATTCACTGGCAGCATCAGCTTTTCACCGCTGGTCGCGACTAACTGTTTTAAGTTTATAGTTGTATCAAAAACGCACTTCATACCCGCTCCTATGTTAGCCACTTAGACTAGCATAGTGGCTGTAGGAATAGTGTGATTGATTACTAAAGATTAATCGAGCTTCGCGATTAACGGTTAATCACGGCATCAATTAACTTTTCAACAACTGGCTTAGCATCGGCTTGCTGCAAACTGCGAATAGCGGCGGCATAACTATAATAATTACGCGCAGCTTCCAGTTTATTTTGCTTAATCGCCGAATCCGCTAAGCTTTCATAGCGATTGTCGGGTGCTTGTAATGTTTGCTTGAGTTTTGCACCAATTTTTAGAGCAACTGCATTCGAAAGTTGCTCCATAATTTCTAAATCCGTTGGGATATTCGGCCGCTTATAGGGCATTGAAAATTCGCCAACACTGATCCCTTCGTTACCCTCGCCTTCGAACATTTGTTGCTCTCGTGCAGACTCATTCAATAGCACTTGGCCAGTCTTTTGATCGATTAACCGATAGCTCACAGAGAGTAACCCTACTTTACGAGCATGGATCATCGTCACCGTGACATTTTGCTGTTGCTGCTCCACTAAAAACTCTGCCGGCGGATTACCTTCGCGTCCATCTTCAACCCATTCTTGATATTTTGGATTAGGTGTTTTAATTGTCTTGACCACCGCATTTAGTGACTTTTTGCTATTCGATGATTCGCCTTCAACACCCGCTTGCAAGATATCACCTTCTAACATCAGTAAGCGTCCCGGAGCACTGGTATCAGCTTGTGACATTTGCTCGGCATTCACCAAGGCAATATCACCGGGCATTGACTCAAACACCCAAGCATACACTTGCTTCGATACCGACTTGCCTGCGCTGTGATGGGTACCGGTTTGGGCAAAGTCTTGTACTAACATTGACGTAGCTGCATATTCAACAATCGCTTGTCGTGCCTTTTGCAGGGCCGGTTGTAGCTTCGGAAATTCTGGATTAAACGCGTTAATCGCTTCCAAATAACCCAGCTGCTCACCAAACGCGTTTTGCTGACCTTTTACCGCAGCGAAGTTCAATAGCTTGTTTAAGAAATCAACTTCAGCATCGTGCTGTGGAGGCTCTCCCATTATGGCTTTGATGTCACGCGCTTTGGCGAAGTTTTGATACGCCGTTTTCAACGCGCCTTGCGAAGAGCTTTGCAATGCTCGATTAATAAAGAAGTCATGCAGTAAATTGATACTTTTACTGAGCGAGCCTTTTACGTCTTCAAACACTGGCGACATTGAAATTCGCTTCAACTCACTCAACGCTAAGTCCGGCTTGCTGTCTTCGAGCGCAGAACGAAACGCCGCTTCAAATCCTTGTTGCTCCGACTGCGATAACTTCTCTTGCGCTTCTTGATTACCCGGATCAAGCCCTAAAACCTTACGCAAAAATGTTGCTGCTAAAGTGAACTCACGGTTGGCTAAAGCGCGGTCTGCCTCTCCCATCCAGTCAACAATCGCTTGTTCTTTTTGTTGTTGATAGTTTTGATATTGCGGGCTGCCTTCGCCGGCCATTCGCGCAGCAATAGCCATCGCATTGACGCGATTTAACACATCGCTTACCGGAATTTGACTTACTTTTAGTAGCTGCTTGGAAAGTTCAGTTTGTGTGGCAGTGCGCTCATTGGTTAGACGCTGGTTAGTTTCATTTGCGCGCTGCGCATCGCGCGCTTGCATCGAATCCACCTGGCTTTTCAATTGATCCAATAACGCTAAGCTCACGACACCGGATGGCAAGCGTTGATCTTCAATCGTCTGATAAATTTCCGCTTGCTTATCGGCAGCTATTTGTCGTGCTATCTGGGTAGCAATAGCGGTCAGTGATTGCTTCGCGGAACCACTGGCCGTGGCTAAGTCAGCGTTGACTTTTTGATACAGCTGCTCCAATTGTCCAGCATCACGGGCGGCGGAAATCTGTTGCTGAGTAACCAGTGGTTTTTTCTCGCCACAAGCGCTTAGGGTCAACAAAACCGCTAGCGCAATCGGCGCTTTAAATCGCCGTATGATGTGATGCTTTGGTTGTAAGTGTGCCATACGCCCCATTATCTTTTCCTTTACGGTTATTCTGTGTCGTTAGTTATACCGGAAGCCAATACCTAGTATAAAGACTTATTGTGGCTAAAGTGTTGATCAATGCCAAAAGCTTTGCAAATGCTTTGCTCTCAAATTGAAACCGCCGCGGGCTCATCCTTCACCTCGACCTCAAGGATTATGTCAAGCTCTTCAATTTGTTGAGCTAAAACCGGAATATCGGGGTGATCAGGAAAGAACGCTTTTAACTTGGCCAACCAGGCAGTGGCCTCAGCTTTATCACTGTTTTGCACCGCGGTTCGAATCTGCTCGACCAGCTTTTGTTGAACTAACTTAACCCCTTCTAAGGCTTGCGCATGAGCGGCATCGATTGCCAGCACTTCACGATATTTAGCCAACGCGTTATCGCCTTCTGGAGTCACCAATCGTAGCTCAGTATAAGCCGAACGAGCGCTATCGAGCTTGCTTTGGATTTTAAGCTGGGTCAATGGATCCGCTAGCATTTGTTGCCGTTCTTGCTCCGCTTTTTTGCGCGCAGCCGCTTGCTGGGCTAATTTTTCACGCTGCTCTATTTCACTGGCTATTTCACGATAACGCGACTCAAGAGCCGGTAACTCTTCATTTTGTGGAGCCAAGGTTAACAGGTGATTAATCGCGGTTTTAGCGGTTGTTAACTGTTGGTTAATTAGTGCACTTTGCGCCCGGCTAACCAACTGATCGACGACTTGTTGACGACCGCGCATTGCCGCTTCATGATTCGGAGTAATCAGCAATACTTGTGAATACCAATACCAAGCATTGTTTTCCTCGGGCGCAGCAAGGTCGCCCCGCTGTGCGGCATCATCCGCTTGGGTTAAATAGGTTTGTATTTGTGCCAACTCAGCTGACTGCGCTTGCTGTTGCGCGGTTAAATCATTAGCAAAGCGGTCTAGGTCGGCCAGCACCGGATGTTCCGGAGCTACGCTGGCAATCGCTTCGCGGTAGGCATTGAACCGCTCCGGATTGCCCTCACTCAGTTGCTGCTTGGCCAAACTAACCGCTTTTGCAATTGCTTGCGGCTGCGCCGCCGTGGCCTTCGGGTGGTCATCTTGCAACAATAAAACCCGTGAGTAATTTTGCAATACCAACCCCATTTGCTCCGGCGAGAGCTCAGGTAATGGTAATAACGAATCCGCTTCCGCAATTAACTTTGCAATCTGCGCTTTGCGGGCAATTTGTTCGGCATCCGCATCGGCCGGTTCCGCTCCCGCGACATTGGGTTGTGCTTTCGATTCAGGCTCAGTCGGCGTCGTTGCTGCCGGTCCGGTCATCTCGGCTAGCCATTGCTTGGCTGATGGTAACCACTTATCTTGCTGCCAATAGCCTAGGCCGCCTAGACCTCCAAGCAGAAGCAGCATCACCCACCATTTGCCTTTGCCATCGGAGCTTTCCGTTATGGTGGGGGTTCGCGCTTCAGCGGCGATGGGTTCATCATTAAAAAAGTCTTGGAAATTATTGTCGCGTTCCGCGCGCAGCGATTGATCGGAGTCGCCGACCACAGTTTTAGCTTGCGACAAGCTGATATCACCGGCTAAAAAGCGCGCAACTTCATCGGCTAACTGCAAACCCGAGTCGAATCGGTCGGCGGCCTTTTTGGCTAACATTTTATCCAATAACCACTGATAATGCTGCTGACGCGCGCTGAGCTTAGGAACCGGTTTAGTAACATGCTGCAAACACACCGCAACCGAATCTTCGCCATCAAACGGTACTTCTTGCGTGAGCATTTCATATAAAATAATGCCCAAGGAGTATATATCCGCGCGACCATCGAGGGTGCGGCCTCGGCACTGCTCCGGGCTCATATATTGAGGCGTGCCGATGAGCTTTCCTTGCTGGGTCATCTGAGTGGACGAGTTGGACGCTTTCGCAATGCCGAAATCGGTTAAAACGGCTTCGTTATGGTCGTTAAATAAAATGTTTTCCGACTTAACGTCGCGATGGATGTAGCCTTGTTCATGAGCATAATGAAGCGCCCTTGCGACTTGCTCAATCACCTGCAGTGCATCTTTCGCTTTCATTCCTTGCGTAATGCGCTGGCGCAAATCGGTTTCGGGCAAGTACTCCATGGCCAAATAATAAAAACCATCGTGCTCACCAACATCGAATACCGTCACAATCCCCGGATGGCGCAGCTTAGCGACGATTTTAGCTTCACGAATGAAGCGCTCGCCAAAGCTCGGATCAGCGGCTAACGCTGGCGACATCACTTTAAGCGCAATCTCGCGGTCGAAACCTTGCTGAATCGCTAGGTATACTGTTGCTTGCCCGCCGACTCCCAGGGTTTTAATAATCTTGTATCCTGGAATGTTTATTACACTCACTTGTTTTCCCCAGCAACCGCGCTCACTGCAACGCGCTTTTATTATTCATTTTAAAACGGCTGTTTCGCCATTTCGCACTTAGTAATAATAGATCGCCGTAAAGGTTTATGGCAACTAATTGAATTATCTATAGTTTATTGAACAGTGATTATGTTGGTGCCGTCACAGATTTCACTCTGGCTTGGGGCTGTGTGGCGCCTCTAGAGGCTTAGTTTGCTGCTGATACAACGCTTGTGTATCGGCCATAAAGTCGGCCTTGGTTTTGGGTGTGCTCAGCAGCACCTGTCCCGGCAATATCGAGCTGTCATAACGCGGATAGCCGCGAAAACCTTGGGTGTCGAATAAAGGCGGCAATAAGTACAGCAACACCAAACTCCAAGCGATAGCATTCACCCAGATCACCCGTTTGATAGGTTTTTGTGGCAAAGCCAGATAAAAATTGCACCACAGCAACAAAGAAAAAATCCCACCGTTAATAAAATACCGAACCTCGGTAAACCAAGTTCCGCTGTGCAGATTAAACGTGATCATGCGGATCGCCCATGGCATCCATTGATACACCATCGCCGCCAATAAAGTCACCGCGAGATGACTCAGAAAACGACTGTCATGGCGCAGCATCCGCCCATTAATCGACCACAAAGATGCCCATCCAAACACGACAATAAGTTGATAAATTAAGTCGTTCATAATCCGCGAGGGCGCTACCTCCCGATACTGTTGTGCTACGGTGAGTTGCCATTCGCCAAATACAAACAATAACAACAACAACAGCACCGAAAACGGATGGCTGATAAAATGCAAAACATCTTCTACCGAGTGTAACCGCCAAGCCTCTTCCACAGGGTGTTTTTCGTCCCATAGCGAAATATAACTACGCCCTAATAACAAAGTATCGCCCGACTTGATTGAGCTGCCGCTGGCAATCATTTTGCGTTTCTTATTGCGAATACCATTGGTGCTATCTAAATCAATAACGACCCAATCACCGTCTTCTTGTTGTCGTAACTCTAAGTGATAGGGAGAAACATGCGGTTCATTAAGTATGACATCATTATCGAGCGCACGTCCCACGCGAATAATCGGCTGCTGATTGAATTTATAGCGCTGTATGGTTTTCTTGGACCGGTTAATCTCTTCAATTACTAAGCTCATAGCACTACCTCCAGAAACTTAGCGAGAAACTTTTGGGCATTCTCTTGGCTGATCCCCGATAAAGTGTAATGACTGACTAAACTCGACTGACTATCGCTAATGGTTGCTGCTAAAAATAATACATCGTAAAGACCGGGATACTGTCGATATTCTCGAACACAATAAACCGCTTTACTCTTGCTACTATTTTCCTCAGCGACAAAGTCACTGCGACAATTAAATTCGCTAACATGATCTTCCGATGCAATATTTCCCGCGCTAACACTGGCAAAGGAGTCGTTTAACATGCGATAGAATTGCCAAGTGGATAATTTTTCAGTGGAATAAAAATAAAACTCCAATTCATAGATACCGGTATAAAAGTCCGGAGCCATATAAATATATTCTGAGTTACGACAGCGCCGAAAAACTTGCTGAAACTGTTCTTTTGGGCGCGTGTCGGATTCGCCCCAACAGGAGATAAAGTCGCTCATCTCAGCCAACACTTGAGCTTGCCCAAGCGGCGCGGTTTGCCAATCGGAGGCGAGAATTTTCGCCATTAATAAATCTTGATTACGAGTTAATTGACTTAAAGCTTGCTGGCGTAAATCGTCATCCAGCGGCTCGTTAATTAGTTTTCGCAACTTATTGAGTGGAACCAGAAAGCTTAAAGCATTACCCGATGTCGCCACATTTACGCCGATTAACTCACCACTTTCATTTAACACCGGTCCACCACTCATGCCGGGATTAATCGAGCCAGAAAATAAAACGCGGTCATAAACCGAATAAGCGGTAATGCCATTAAAAGTTCCCGGCACCACGGTCATGCCCAGATCACGCGGGTTGCCAAGCGAGAATATCGACTCACCTTGTTGCGGCAAATGCTCGGCTAATCTAATAACCGGTTTCGCTGTGCTGGCCGGCAACTGCAACAATGCTAGATCATTGATAACATCGAGCTTGATAACCGTTACTTCGGTCACAACATCAGCATGGTCAACCACCGTTATCGAATATTTTTCTGGTTTTAAAATATACTTCGACACGACATGATAATTGGTCGCTAATACGCCGTTTGCAGCGACAGCAAATGCTGACCCTATCGCAGCTTTACTGCCAGAAGCCTTATCGATAGTTCTGACTTGATAAAGTCGATTACGGTAGTCATGAAACAGTTGCTGGGCATTCTTGTGCGCCTCTTCGGGCGCTAATTTTGAATCATTAGAGGCATCAGTACTGGCAACAACAGGCAGGATTAAAACACCGACCAATACTAATAAACTTAACCGCAATATACTGATCATAAAATGATATACCTCTATCATGAAATTCAGCTTCCATGACTATCTGCTTCAACATCAGTCGATGGCTTGCCCTGCAGCCCAACCAGACGACCAAGCCCATTGAAAGTTAAATCCACCTAAATGTCCAGTCACATCCACGACTTCACCAATGAAATACAGCCCAGGGATATCACGTACCATCATCGACTTTGACGATAGTACCGCGGTATCGACGCCGCCCAAGGTGACTTCAGCGGTTTTGTATCCTTCGGTGCTTTCGGGATAAACAGTTAAATGCGTTAGTTTCTCATGAATACTTTGCACATCTTTATTGGATAAATTTTGCAACCGCTCATCTTGAAACCAGTTACGACACATAACTTCAGCCATACGCTTGGTGGTTAATTTAGCCAACCAGGTTTTTAATTGTTGATTCGGATTTTCTTGGCGCGCTTCAAGCAGCATTTGTTGCACATTCACCCCCGGAAGACAATCGATAGTCACGGACTCTCCGGGTTTCCAATAAGAAGAAATTTGCAAAATGGCGGGTCCGCTGAGCCCTTTATGAGTAAATAGCATGCCTTCTTGAAAGCTGGCCTGCGAGTTGGACGCTGTTACATTTAAACTACTGCCAGCTAAGTCGACAAACGCATTTTGCCAACGAGAATTCATTACAAAAGGCACCAAAGCCGCTTGTTGTTTGATTAAAGGCAAACCAAATTCTTCCGCAACCTGGTAACCAAAACCATGCGGTCCCATCGAAGGAATACTTAACCCCCCCGTTGCAATCACCACCGCAGCGCTCTCAAGCGTTTCGGCGCCAGCCGTAACCTTAAAGTTTACCGCGCGGGTAATCGATGTCACCTTAACACCCGTCTGAATATCGACATTAAGTCGCTGACATTCCTGTAATAGTAGGTTAACAATATCTTTTGATGAATGATCGCAAAATAGTTGTCCCAGCGTTTTCTCATGATAGGGAACATTATAGCGTTGCACCAGATCGATAAAATCCCACTGGGTATATTGACTCAGTGCGGATTTGCAAAAGTGAGGGTTGTGCGACAGGAAATTATCGGGCTCGGTGTACATATTGGTAAAATTACACCGTCCCCCGCCGGACATTAGAATTTTTCGCCCGACTTTGCGCGCATGCTCTAATACTAAAACACGCTTGTTCCGGCTTGCGGCGCTGATCGCACACATTAAGCCGGCGGCGCCAGCACCAATAATAATCGCATCGTAATTTTTCATAGTTCTGGTTAATTATTCAGCAGCAGATTCTTCGCTTGCTGAATTTTGTCATCATTTTGTCTGAATGACTCAGCAGTTTACTATGGTATAGCTTTGCCTCCAATGTTTAGTATTGGATCTACTTACCAACCGAAACCGAGAGCAAAACCAATCGCAGCGGCAGCAGACTTAACTATATTCAGCAGCACTATTGAAACGCGTTAGGTTCTACACCTACTATAGGGACTAATCATCCCAACAACCCATTTTCTTACTAGGAGCATTCATGGCAAAATTTTTACATGCAATGATTCGCACAACGGATCCCAAAGCATCGATCGAGTTTTATACTGAAGGGCTCGGGTTAAATCTGATTCAGCAAAAGGATTACCCCGAAGCAGGGTTTAGTTTGTATTTCTTAGGAGAGACTGAAACCGGTCCGATGGTTGAGTTAACCCACAACCATGACGACCGTGATTATCAAAACGGCGACCAGTTTGGTCACTTAGCTTACCAAGTCGATAATATTTATGAGATGTGTGAACATTTGCAGGCGTGTGGCGTAACGATTTTACGTCCACCCCGGGATGGGCGTATGGCATTTGTCAAAGATCCCAATGGGATTTCCATTGAATTGTTGCAAAAGGGACCTGCCCTTGAACTCGCAGAACCTTGGCAAAGCATGGCCAGTCAAGGCAGCTGGTAACCATTTCAAAAGCCGGTTTTCCTTGCACGTCAACTGGCTTTTTTAACGTTTGACATCGGAGTAAGCACACCAACGATTCTTGCCGTTGCGTTTGGCTTGATACATCGCCGTGTCGGAGTGGCGAGATAACGTAGCATAATCAGTTCCATCATGGGGATATATGGCAATCCCAATACTAAAAGTTACGCGATGGCGTTGGCGCTGAATTTCAAACGGCTCTTTTAGTGCTTGGACAATTTGCCGAGCCACTTGCTCGGCATCCTCCTCGACCGCTAGGTTTGGTACCCAAATGGCAAATTCATCACCGCCCAATCGACAGATAATATTATTGCCGCGAATCGCTTCTGACATTCGTGTTGCCAGCGCAAACAGCAATAAGTCACCTGCTGAGTGGCCAAAGTTATCATTGATGCTTTTAAAATTATCTAAATCGAGAAATAAAATACCGTGTTTATCACTAAAGTTTGAGCCCATTATTGAACGATTAACAATACGCTGAAACCGGTTTCGATTTGGCAGACCAGTTAATGCATCATAATTCGCTAAACGCTCCAGCCGCTGCATTGCGCGCGTTCGCTCGGTCACGTCACGAATGGCTAAAATGGTTGCCGCCGAACCATTTACTTGGGTGTGATGAAGCTGCATATCGACGATGGTTTCTTGGCCTTCTTGTAATAGCTGAATCGCTTCTAATTGTGATTCGCCACGTTCCATCGCTTGTCCAATGGCTTCTGCTTGGGTTTGACCAAACAACTCCGTCAAGGGTGTTTGTTTAATAGCGTCTGCCGAGCGTTTAAATAGCTGTTCAGAAGCATTATTAAGATCCACGACATGCTGGTTCACTAAAATAATAATTGCATCGAAAGTGGCTTCACTGAGTTCACGCCAACGCTCTTCAGAGGCTTTCAACTCGCGTTCAATCCGTTTGCGCTCTTCAACTTCACGTTCAAGCCTTTCGACATTAGCTGACAGTTGCGCTTGAGTGGCTTCTAAATTACGCGCATAAGCCATCAACCGTTGCTGCAAGCCTTGATGCCAATCGGCAGGTTGATTATCGGATATATCAGCAAGGTGCCGAAAGTCGACGCGCTGATTGTTTATCTCAAGAGCCGGATTCTGAATAGCAAAGGATTGAATTTTATCGTCTAAGCAATGCGGCTGCGCCATAATGAACAAACAATGCTCATCACCTTGTGAGCGACAGGTCACTTCGCGCGCTTCTAATGGGATCCCAAAACTTTCCTGGCACCATCCACTTGAATACCCAGCATTCATAACACAAACCGGGTGTTCAACTGCCGCATTCGCCTCAAGCCACGCATCACATTCAAATGAAAACGGATGCCGATACACCAACATAAATTGCTCATCAGGTGTTGGATTAGACTCCGGCAGAATATCCACAAAAGCCCAACCAGTGTGAGCAAAATGAATTGGACCAGCCGATAAGCGTTCAATCGGATCGGTCAGGCCCATCGTTTGATGAAAGTTACGTGCATCGGATTGCCCTACTGCGTGAGCAAGTTCATATAACAAGCCAGCCGCAAATGCATCCGCTTGCTGCTGATTGTCATCACCGAAGACCTTACGAATAATTTGAAAAAACTCGACTGAGAATGCAGCGCCGCGCACCAACACGTAACGCGCATCATGAACTTCAATAGTCCCTTGCTCTGGCGCCATACGTTGTTGATTAAAAAATTCCCGAACTTGTTTTTCTGCGCGCTCAAATATTGGAGCGAATTTGTCTGGCACGCTGACGGTTTTCAACATCCCTCGTTACCCTCTAGCCCTTGTCTCGAAACAGGTGAAACAATTAATAGCACTCTTTCCAAAGAGTGATTAAAAGCTTAATTAAACTGTCATGAATAGTCTCTAATATAGCGTTTTTAAATAACAAGTCCAATGTACCCCATGATAGCAAAGCATCCAATCGCTCTAATTGCTCTAATTGCCCTAGTTGGCGTTACGCTCAGCGCCTGCACAGAAGATGAACGAATAGTCGCTAAAAACCTGTTGCCGCCAGTGTTGGAGCAGCAACGCGTTGCGCTTGATAACCACAAGCTATTGAACCTGGAAGCGACTATTCCGGCAATGTGCTATACCGCTACTGAGCAAGAGCACAACCCTTGTTATGTGTGCCATCAATCCTACAGCGATTCAGCCGATCGCTATAATCAGCTTAGCGACTTTGGGTTACAAGGTGGTTATTTATTTTCCGATGTTGGGACCACCAATCACTGGCAGAATTTATTTGTTGATCGACGTCAGTGGAATGAAAAAATCAGTGATGAACAAATTCTGCAATATATCAATGAAGACAATTACAGCGCGCTGCCCGCGAGGCTTATCGCGTCGGGTTGGCAAGGCTTTATTCCTGATCTAAAGAATTATCACGAAGGTGCAACTGCCTTCGACAGCAATGGTTTGGCGCGTGACGGCAGCGGCTGGGTAGCGTTTAACTACAAACCACTGCCCAGTACATTTTGGCCAACGAATGGCGCGACCGATGATGTGCTAATACGGCTTCCTAAGAATTTTCGTTCTCTCAATGGACAGTTTGATCGCCAAATCTATTTACTTAACCTCTCGTTAATTGAGCTGACCATTAAACAGCTCGAGATGATTGATATCTTCGAAGTAAACGAACAAACACTCGGCCGCGATATTAATAATAATGGTCAATTAGATAAATCGGTTCGTCAACTATTGCCACAAACTCATTTCTTTGGTGATGCCAATGATCATTTAGTGCTGCTACAACAATATCCGGCGGGCACTGAATTTATGCACAGCGTGCGCTATGTGGGCGTAAATGACGATAATACGATTGGCATTCCAACACGAATGAAAGAATTACGTTATATGAAAAAATTCCGCGAGCTATCCCAAGCGGACATAGACAATCGATATCGCCGCGAGCGCAAAGAGAAAGTTGAAGAAGAACTACCGAACTTTGTCAGCCACGGCGACGAAGGTTTTGAAAATGGTTATGGCTGGAAAATAAGTGCGTTTATTGAAGATTACAATGGCGAACTGCGCCCACAGTCTCATGAAGAAAAAATGTTCTGTATGGGCTGTCATAGTGCGATTGGTACCACCATCGATCATACCTTCGCTTTTTCGCGTAAGGTTACTGGAACCGCAGGCTGGGGATACATTAACTTAAAAGGCATGATTGACGCCCCTTCAATTGCAGAGAAAGATGGCGAAATTTTGAATTATTTTAAACGTGTTGCTGGCGGCAATGAATTTCGTAGTAATCCAGAAATGTTTGCCAAGTGGTTCAATCAAGACGGCGAACTCAATACCGCGGCAATCAAAAATGCCGATGTGTATGAGCTCATAACTCCAACACCGCAGCGTGCCTTGGAACTTAATAAAGCCTATACCCATATTGTTCGTCATCAAAGTTACATCTTTGGTCGCGACACCACCTTGACGCCGCTAACCAATGTGCATAAAAATATTGACGAGTCGGAAGCTCCACTCAAACCTCACGCACAAGTTTTATCTTGGGACATCAGACTTAGCTGGCAATAACGCTTCTATCAATAATAAGATTGTCACCGCTACCGGTCAGTTAGTTATTGGCCGGTAGTCACAACACTCGGTTGAATAGCTGCTATTCATTTTATAACACTATCCATTTCTCGCCGGTTATTTTTCATCGAATATTTTTCAACCTGTTTCGCTGCGTCATAAAACAGCAACAACTTAGCCATAAAAGTTTCTCGATTCAGTTATATTTTTTTCATCTTGATTGGTTAATGTGGCGAGGTGAAATTAACTCAAACAAAGATGGAAATTAAAATGAAATCAACCAAACCTTCTTTTGCACGTGCAACTTTAAGCGTAGCGATTGTTTCAGCACTAATGTTAGGCGGCTGTGCTGATGACGGCGATCTGGGACCACAGGGTCCACAAGGCGAGCAAGGTCCAGCAGGGCAAGACGGACAAGATTTAACTAAGCCGGCGCGACTCAGTCGTTTCGCAACCGTTCCAGTTGGCGCCGAAGTCACTGGTTTATTCAAAACCGATAATGGTGAATTGTTTTTTAATGTTCAACACCCTGCAGATGATTTGCCAGCTCCGGAAAACGATGCCGCTGTCGGTGTCGTAACCGGTCTTGATATCGATGCGTTAGACGAGCGTTTTGAAGCCATCGCTGCTCCCGCCAGTCAATCAGCCGAAAGCCAAACAACTCAAGCCGCTGTAGGTAGCTATCAAGTATTAGGGCGTGCCGATGACACTCTCGCCGGTGCGGTTCCTTTTGGTCTTGGTGGAATAATTAATGCTGCTAATGACACCGAATTAAAGCAATCACAAGATCCCGATTTCAATGCTTTCATTCCGTCTTCTGCCGATGGCTCAACCGGCTATTTATTTACCGCATGGGAAGATCGTCCAGGATCGATGACGCGCTTGTCGCTAGCGAAAGCGGCCGATGGCACATGGGATGTCCTCGATGGTATCAACGTCAATTTCGCCGCAGTGCTAGGCACTATGATCAATTGCTTTGGTTCCGTTTCTCCATGGGGCACACCACTCACCTCAGAAGAGAATTACGAAGCTGAAAACACAGCTCAATGG
Source organism: Gammaproteobacteria bacterium (assembly GCA_013373545.1). GTDB lineage: Bacteria > Pseudomonadota > Gammaproteobacteria > Enterobacterales > Kangiellaceae > Pleionea. The sequence continues at coordinate 14,679 of JABXHQ010000161.1, read as the reverse complement.
AACAACCCAGCCTACACTTCCGGTTATCCTAACTATGCTGACGTTAGTCTATTAAAAGACTACTTAGGTGGAACTTTCCCGAATCCTTACAACTATGGCTACATCGTAGAGATCACGCAACCAGAAGCCGCTGCGCCGGTTCCGGTAAAGCACTTCACGTTAGGTCGTTCAGCTCATGAAAATGCGGTTGTTATGCCCGATCGCAAAACCGTGTATCTTACCGACGATGGTACTGATAAAGGCTTTTATAAATTTGTTGCCGATAACGCCAACGACTTATCATCAGGAACCTTATACGCTGCCAAGTTAATGCAAGACGCAACCAATGATGTTAGCAAAGCAGGGTTTGATATTGAATGGATTGAACTGGGTAGTGCCAGCAACGCGGAAATTGCGACTTGGATTGCCGACTACGACGGTATCGACGAAACCGACTATGTAGAGGGTGCTACTAGCTACATTGCTGACGCAGAAATCACTGATTGGGCGACTAACGGCACAGGCGATGATCGCTACGCATTCCTAGAAACGCTGAAAGCAGCGCAAGCAAAAGGTGCAACTACAGAATTTAGAAAAATGGAAGGCATCATTATTAATTACAAAGGCGCTGCGAACAAAACAGTTCCGTTTATGTATGTAGCCATGTCAGAAGTTGCACGCGGTATGTCTGATGATAGTGGCGATATTCAGTTAGAAGAAAATCGCTGTGGTGTTGTCTATCGCTTCGGTTTAGAGGCTGACTACAATGTTGTGCGAATGGATCCTGCAGTAGTTGGTGGACCTTACGACAGCACGGCGGCGAGTAACCGCTGTTCTCTCGACAGCATTTCTAACCCGGATAATTTATTAGTCCTTGATGACGGACGTGTTGTTATCGGTGAAGATACTGGCAACCATGAGAATAATATGATTTGGATTTATAACCCAAGCGGTGAGTAAGTAAAGAAAAAAAGCCGGCACTCGCCGGCTTTTTGATAGTGACATTAAAAACGACTTGATACCCAGTTAAATCTTAAATTGATGAACAATTTTTTGTAGTTCACTGGATAATGCATTCAACTGATTTGAATCGTTATCCATCGCACCAGAATGCTCGACCATTAGTTCAGTCAAACGATGGATCGCACTAAGATTATTATCAATGGTTGTGGCAATTTGATCTTGCTCGAGGGTTGCATCGGAAATCGTTCGATTAACTTGATTCACTTGCGTGACGGCACTGTTAATTTGCTCAATCGCCGCCAACACTTGCTCAACTTGTTGAACGCCTTCATCGCTCATTTCATCACTTTGTTCCATTGATGACTTAACTTGCGCAGCACCTGATTGAAGCTTCTCTATGGTCTTTTGAATGTGGTCGGTTGACTCTTGCGTGCGTGTTGCTAACACCCGAACTTCGTCCGCAACCACCGCAAAACCCCGTCCCTGCTCACCGGCTCTTGCAGCTTCAATCGCGGCGTTTAAAGCTAATAGATTAGTCTGCTCGGCAATATTTTTAATCACATCAAGCACCGCTCCAATTTCGCCAACATCGTCATTCAACGCTTGCGCGGCTTCGCGAGCTTTTGAAATAGAATGGGAGACTTCCGCAATGACACGTTGAGTATTCAGCGAGTTTTGCGAAACAATATTAACCGAGTCGCTAACTTTTTCTACCACAGAATTGGCTTCGTTAACATGTTGACCAATCGAGTGACTCACACTCATCATTTGACTGACCGAGGCAGCAACTTTATCCATTTGGCCGCGCTCTTGCACGACTTCTTGATTCAGTTTGGAAGCCGCATCCGACACCCTATCAGCGGTTTGACTCACCTTTTCTGAATTATCAGTCGCTTCAGAAATCAGCGCCTGGATTCGATCAACAAATCGATTAAATTCTCGCGCAACGTCGCCTACTTCATCATTCGAAACTATGGTTAGTCGCCGCGTTAAATCGCCGTCGCCATGGGCAATATCGGACATGGCATCAGCGATAGCTTTTACCGGGTGGACTATTTTCAAACTGATTAACCAAGTAATCAGCGACAGCGCTACAATGATCAGCACAATCACCGAAACCGAGAACCATACCGCTTGCTCAATCGGTTCGCTGATCACGGCCTGCGGAATTAGCACACCCAAAGTCCAATTGATATAAGGCACTTCAGCGCGCACCGGAACATAAAACACTCGGTACTCAATTCCATCGAGTGTCACTAAATGATCGCGGCCACGCGGGGATTGACTGATGGCTCGAGCTAACTCAGAAAAACCTTGGGTAGCACTAAAAGCTTGATCGATTTCTGCTAACGGTTGATTAAGCTCGAGTGAATTAGCGTCCGATGGAAAATAAACAATTTCTTGCTGCTCATTAATTAAAAAAGCACGACCTTGATCTTGAAATCGAATTTTCGCCATTAAGTCGGCAACCGTGGTAATTAAAATATCAACACCGGCTACGCCAGCAAGTCGCCCGCTTTTATGATAAACCGTCATTTGTAATACCGACGATACTGTTTTATCGGTAGCGTCAACTTGCGGCGAGGTTAAGTACAAACGGTCTTGAGCTAATGCTTGCTGCCACCAAGGCCGCTTATTGGTAAAGTAACCTTTGCTGGCATCGCCAGCATCGGCCCCTTCCGTTGCCACTCCAACCCGTCCTTGTTCGTAAAAGTACTCGTAAGTTTGTGCCGAGCCTACGAAAATCGACTTGATCGTCGGATCCGCACTCACTATTTCACGAAAAGCCTGCAACATAGCTTGATAGCTGGGATCATTATCTAAGTTGGCGCCGCGACTGCGGTGATTATCTAGCCACTCGAGAACAGCCGGATTGTTAAAAAAGGTCAAGGGTACCCGAGCGCGCTCGGTAAAGAAGCTGGTCACCTCTTGTGCTTTCACTTCCAGAAGCGAAGCGGCTTCCGACTCAACATGCGCCTCAGTTTGAGCGGCGATTTGCGCGGTGACAAAATAGCCCGCAATAGCTAACAAAACCGCGAGCGCGCCAGAAACCGATAAGATAAGTTTTCGTTGAAGGGAACCTCGAGCCTGCATTCTATCCTCTTTATTTTTATTTTCTTCTGTTTATAAATAGGATATCGGTCCGCGAGTCTCAAGCTTTAATTTTATATTGCCACATTTACGCCTGGATTTAGTCGCATTAAACAATTCAAATTAGTATTGGCTGACAACATTTATCACTTAAAAATGCCCAATAACGCCGTCCTGCCGCAGTTCGGCAATAGCCGCCGCCGAATAGCCCAGAGCTTTGAGTACCTTTTCAGTGTTATTGCCTAACGCGGGGGCAGCCTTAGTATAGGCGATTGGCGTACGGGAATAATTGATCGGATTAGCGACAAAAGGAATCTTGCGTTGCGTTTCATCCACCATCTGACGATACATTTGGCGAAATTTAATTTGTGGATCTTGGACAACTTGAGCCAAGGTATTGATTGGCGCGCAAGGGATATTAGCTTTTTGTAATTGCGGTAACCACTCAGCAGCTGGCTGCTGCAGCAAGATAAGGGTTAACTTTGCCACTAGCTCTTCGCGATGCTCCACGCGCGCTTGATTGGTCGCAAAATGCGGATGCTCGCTCCACTGTGGTTTACCGATCACCTTGCACAGGCGCTGAAATTGCGCATCATTACCTACCGCCAACATAAGGTGCTGATCGGCGGTCTTAAAGGTTTGATACGGCACAATATTGGGATGAGCCGTGCCAATTCGCGTCGGGGCTTCCCCGGTCAGCAAATAATTCATATTCTGATTAGCTAACCACGCTACTTGGCAATCCAATAAACTTAAATCGATGTGCTGGCCTAAACCAGATTGTTGTCGCTCAAGTAGCGCCGCCAAAATAGCGTTGCTCGCGTACATACCGGTCATAATATCGGCTACCGCTACGCCAACTTTTTGCGGTCCGCCGCCGGGCTTATCGTCGGCCTCACCGGTAATACTCATTAACCCACCCAGCGCCTGCACAATGGCATCATATCCGGGTTGCTTGGCATAAGGACCGGTTTGACCAAACCCTGTAATTGAACAATATATCAGTGCCGGATAACGCTGCGCTAAAGCGGCATAATCGAAACCATACGCTTTTAACCCATCAACTTTAAAGTTTTCCACCAAAACATCACAGTCCGCCAGCAATTGATGCAAAATGGTTTGCCCTGCCGTGGTTTTAATATCCAGCGTCACCGAGTCCTTGCCACGGTTGGCGCTCGCAAAATAGCCAGATTCAATGCCTGGACCAACGGGGGGTAAATTAGGCGGTCCCCAGTGGCGCGTGTCATCACCACGAGTGGGATGCTCTATTTTAATAACGGTTGCGCCTAAATCAGCGAGCATTTGAGTAGCCCAAGGCCCCGCTAAAACACGTGATAAATCGAGTACTTTGATATTCGATAACGGTAACGACATGACGCTTAAACCCGTGAGTCAGCTGGTAAAAATCAAGCGCCATTTAAGCATGGCAAAGGTTAAAAATCGAATTAAAAAAAAAGCGCCGACTAAGCGGCGCTTTTTTAATTTGCTAGGATTTAGCGGGTTCGCTTGCGCAACCTTGCCAAAACTAACAGAGCAAGTGCTGCTAGCGGCAAGCTACCGCCGCCACCGCCACTGCCACCACCATTGCCACCGTTACCGCCAGTCGAAACCGTTACGTTTACATTTTTACGGATCACCGTTGAGCTTTGCGCTTCATCAGTTACCGTTAAGGTAATTTCGTACTGACCAGACGTTGAGTAAGTATGTGAAGTGTTAGCATCGGTGCTGCTATTGCCGTCACCAAATTCCCATAAATAGCTGAGGCTGCCTGTTCCACCAGTTGCTTGACTGGTTAATGTAACAGTTGCTCCGCTCACTGATGTAGTGAAATCAGCTGTTGGGGCTGCGCCTACTTGACGAATTGCAATCGTAGCCGTCGAGCTATCCGCCGCTTGCGACATGACTTGCATGCGGAAACCATGTGCTGGTAATACTAAACCTGATTCCGGCTGAACTGGTGTCGAGTAATCGTTAGTGTCGTTGAACACGCTAATACCATCCACTGTGAACGCCGCATCGCGAATTAACTGCCAAGTATCGCGGCCTGAGCGGTTATTTTGGTCTGCATCAACAATTCCAATGAAGCCATAACCTGGATGAGTGCCCACCACATTATCTTCATATTCATCGTTACGATACCAAACCGTCACACCAGCGCCGTAACCGAATGGTCCTAAGCCAGAGTCGTTTCCGTTATGACTACGCAATTGGATGTAGTAGAAACCGGCACCACCATTCTCACGGTTTTCAATTTGCGAAAATCCATTTAAAGTTGCTGCAGCCGTCTCAGCGCCATCAAAATAAGCTTGGCTGCCATCAACGTTCACGGCAATATCATCCACAACAAATCCGTAACCACCAACGGCTTGATCAGTCACATATTGAATGCTGATAGTAACCGTTTGACCCGCATAAGCCGTGACGTCGAAAGTCGTATCGACCCAACCGATATCACCTTCAGCACCGGGAATACTAGCGCTGGTACCCGTAATATAGGGACCAATACCAGGATAATATTGATTGTTTGTCAAAGTACGGTTACCCGCAATCGCGGTACCATCAACTAATACTTGAACATAGTCATAATCAACTTCAATATCCCAATTCGCTTTCATGGTTAGCTCAGCGGCGCTGCCACTCGGAATTGCAACATCAAACGACATGGTATGGGTAAACTGATCGCCTTCACCTGAGTAATATTGAAACGAGCCGGTATAAGGCGCATAACTCTCACCCGGCAAGTCAATACGTACCTGATTGGTGAACTGATCGCCATGCTCAACCGCTTCAGCTAAGTTAATGCTGATCTCTGTGTCGGTTAAGTTTTCAAATTCATAGACTTCTTGATTAATCCATTTACCACCATAATAAGTTTGGAAAAAATCGGTTGCGAGTGGAGAGAAACCAGTTGGGTTAGTACCACCGGGTGACCCGGTCCAACCGCCAGCACCCATTACGGACCAATGACCAACGGGTGATCCGACACCGTTTGCGGAATACTCAATATCGTACTCATCGAGCAAACCTAAATCATGGCCAAACTCATGCACTACAACACCAATTGCGGCATCGATTGGCTGTACCGTGTAACCAAACGCGCGCTTACACATAATATCAACATCATTACAGGTGCCATCTTGAATGGCTACACCCATAGTGTTGAAGTTACCCGTTTGATTAATGCTCCAACGGTGCGACCAAATTGCGTTGGCTCCAAGCACACCACCACCAGCTTCTTCACCGACACTTGAGTGGTAGATCATTATGTGATCGATAAAGCCATCTGGCTCGTTGACATCGCCATCACCATCTCGATCGTATGGATCTTCGATGTCAAACTCCGACAAGTCGATGTTGTTGGCTGTCACGGCTTTTTGCACCGCTTCGGCAACTAAATCACGCACAGCTCGATCATTGTCGTTTTGACCTTCATTGCCGCCGTACTCAGCAGCATTATTGTCTGCCGTTACCCAACCAAAGGTTTGGCCGTTAAAGAAAAATGAGCCGCCGGAGACTTCTTGGTAATATTGATGCGCAGACTTTAATGTCTGTCCGCTGGGACCCTCATAGCCATTGGTAGAGAATTGCATTTGCTGATAATGCTCAACCGGATAACTCGGATAGTACATTTGCGTGCTGCTAGCATTTAAGCGGTTATCATCATGAGGCAAATCTGGGAAATCAACTAATACCGACAATACGTTTACAGTTTTAGTGGTATCGTCATTCTTTTGGCTTTTACGCTTCGCTTGCACATTTTTAAGTGCTTTGTCGCGCCAAACTTTAATCGAAACCGGCTCTTTATAGCCTTTAGTATTGCGAACATACTCACTATAAGCAGCTTCGATTTGTGCTTCCGACGCATTTTGCGCCAAAGCACCGTTTTCTTTTAACCAATAAATAATTCGCTCTTTATTGATTACGCCCGGATCACGAAGTGAGTAGGTTTCTTCAACCGGCTTAGCGGATACTTGCGAGGTCATGGCAATCATGCCTGCTAGCATTAGGCTGTGTAAGGGTTTTACTTGCAACATCAGTTTTTACCTTTCTTACATTTTGAATAAGTTTCGTTTTTCGCTCGAATGTACTCGAGAATGACCGCTTTCTTTTCTTCACGAGTCATTTCCGGCTTGATATCACCCGAGTTGGTTAGCATCGGCTCTAACGCCCAAATGTCGCGCACCGGAGGCGGCGCACTGCAATTTTGTACCGGAACGGTAGCCACCGGCGCAGGGGTAGCGGCAGCCGTTTCAGCTTCATTATTACTGGCACAGGCCACTAATAATGTGCTACCAGCGAGCAATGTGCCGGCAACTGAAATAACTTGAATAAGGTTTGAGATCCGCATTTGTTTCTCTATCGCTGTCAGAAAATTTAATCGGTTTAGTGAAATAACCGAAACCACAAATCTTTTTACGAGATTTGCGAAATAGTCTAATCCATAACGGTGCAACAGACGTGTTAAAAACTACCAAAACCTATGTTGATAATTGACACGGTTATAACCAAGCGTTCGTAGAGGCGCTTAAAAAAAGCTGTATCCCATTGATATTAAAGCAATTTAAATCCCTTAAACTAATCAGGCATTGTGAATATTTACTAACGAAGTGTTAACCGGTTCAAGCAAATTACACGTTTAAACTAGCCCCCCTTGAGTTAAAAAGGTGCAACCTCATGGATGAATGGACGCTATCAATCGTTGCCGTAACTCTTACCCGGGTAAAGTACACGTCAGAAAAGACTATTGAGCGAATAAATCGACAACATCAACCAATTAATAAGTGTTACCATTTGCGCACTAAAATTATGCTGGTCCGGTTATCGATGATCGGACATTTAATTAGAGATCTTGAGGGGACTATTCATGGCACTGCTGCCTTATCTAGAAACACAAACCAGCACTCAACCCGACGCCTGCGTTATCTGGCTCCATGGACTCGGTGCCAATGGTCATGATTTTTATCCGATTGTGCCGGAACTCAAACGTTCACAACAATTGGCAATCCGATTTGTGTTTCCACATGCGCCATCCATTCCGGTTACTATCAATAATGGTTATGTTATGCCGGCTTGGTACGATATTACCGATATGCAAATTGATCGCGTGATTGATGAGCAACAGTTGCGTCAGTCGGCCACCGACATCAACGCATTAATCGCCGAGCAAGTGGAAAAAGGCATCAAAGCTGAGCGCATTATTATTGCCGGGTTTTCACAAGGCGGCGCAGTAGCACTTGAAACCGTATTAGCCAATCAACAAAAACTCGCGGGATTGTTAGCAATGTCGACTTATTTCGCGACTAAAAATAGTGTGCAATTTAACCCTGCGAATCAAGCGACTCCGATCGAAATCCATCATGGTCTTTATGATCCTGTGGTACCTGAAACTTTAGGCAAACAAACCGTGGCATTGTTACAGGAAAAAGCTTATGCCGTTAAATACCGCCAGTATCCGATGGAACACTCAGTGTGTCCGCAGCAAATTGGCGATATCGATAATTTCTTTGCCGATTGTTTAGCGTAATATAGGCGCTCTGTAAGCCTTGGATAGGTTAACGATTAGTTTTTCCAACGGTTGGCAAACCGAAACACAATAAACCGATCGCTCGCAGGAAATTGGCAATGACTCAATCACCCACACCGCCGTCAGAACAAGCATCCACATTGGATAAAGTTTATCTTGCATTAGCCAGTGACGATGATGGACGCCTATGCGACGATATCCCGGAGTCGCAATGCCAACAGCAGCCGCGAAACTTTTTTGTACACACGCTAGCATTATCGATGACCAAGCTGGCGGATGGACTGATTGATCCAAAACTAATTTTAACTTGGTTGTTAACTAATCTTGGTAGTGCACCCGGTATTATTGCTCTGCTGGTCCCGATCAGAGAGTCCGGTGCCTTGCTACCGCAGTTAGCCACCGCCTCGTGGGTACGCTCGCGACCGATCCGTAAGTGGGTTTGGGTGTTAGGATCCATATTGCAAGGCACCGCTGCCTGCGGCATCTTACTCGCGGTTATGTTCCTCAGTGGTAATAACGCTGGCTGGGCAGTGGTAGCGGCATTGGCATTACTTGCCCTTGCGCGCAGTCTTTGTTCGGTAAGCTACAAAGATATATTAGGTAAAACGGTTGCAAAGTCGACCCGCGGTTCGGTGACCGGTTTAGCGTCTTCAATTGCCGCAACCGGAGTGATCTTACTAGCGCTTTTGTTGGCGTGGCCCAATACCTTTAACCCGCAAAACTTATTATTAATTGCGGTTGGACTTGCAGCTGTCTTGTGGCTTTGCGGCGCAATCATAATGAGCCAACTTAGCGAGGCGCGCGGCGCCACTGATGGCGGCAGAAATGCCATCACTGACCTACCTCAACATATTTCGCAAGCCTTCGCTAACCGCCAATTTAGAATATTTTTAGCGGTGCGCGCCTTGTACATCGCAACGGCACTCGCGCCACCGTTTTTATTGCTACTGCAGCCATCGCAGCAAACCATTGGTTTTCTGTCCTTTGAAATTTCAGGACTCAATCAACTCGGCTTATTTATTTTTGCTAGCGCCGCCGCAAGTTTACTCAGCAGTTACTTTTGGGGGCGCCTGAGTGATCGCTCCAGTCGTCGCGTATTGCAATTGAGCGGATTACTGGCAACGTTGGTGTTAGCCATAACGGCCGCTTTAGGGCTAAGCAATTCAGCCCTATTACAATCAAGCCTAACGCTGCCAACGGCATTATTTATTTTAATGATCAGTTATCAAGGCGTCCGCTTAGGTCGATCAACCCATTTAGTTGATATGGCCACGGAAGAAAATCGCGCGCACTTTACCGCGGTCGCCAATACAGCGATTGGTTTACTGCTAATGGCTGGCGCCGTATTTGGTTTGTTGGCTGAAGTTATTGGCGTTCCCTGGGTGTTATTAGTAATGGCGCTACTAACACTTATCGGTAGTTTATTGAGCTTAGCGTTAACCAATGTTCAATCAACCGATTCGTGATCGCTGCGATGCGGGTAAGCTAAATGTTCCAAAGCTAAGACCTGCTCGAGTTGAGCGCGCGATAGATCGGTCATCTCTTCTGCGACATCTATTATTGTCCGTTGCTGCGCAACCGCAGTTTTCGCAATCGTTGCAGCCAACTCATAACCTATTAGCGGGTTAAGTGCCGTGACTAAGATTGGGTTTTTCGCTAAACGCTCGGCTAGCAAATCTTGATTGATGCTAAACTGCCCGATTACTTTGTCAGCTAATGCATTTACTGAGTCGCACAGTAATTGAGTCGACGTCAAACTCACTTGTGCTATCAGTGGCAGCATAACATTCAGTTGAAAGTTTCCTGATTGATTGGCCAAGGTTACGGTGGTGTCATTACCGAGCACTTGCGTGCACATCATGACAATACTTTCGAGAATAACCGGATTCACTTTTGCAGGCATTATCGATGAGCCGGGTTGAACTGGGGTTAAAGCAATCTCACCGAGCCCAGACTCAGGTCCGGAGTTCATCCATCTTAAATCATTACTTATTTTGATCAGCGCCGTGGCAAGCACTTTAAGCTGTCCATGCATTTCCAAAGTCGCATCCTGTGCGCTCATATTGGCGGCACAATTTTCAGCAGGTGTTATGGGTAAGGCAAAATCCAGCGTTAGCTGCTGACAAATGCGCTCCGGATATTGAGCATGACGATTAATCCCGGTACCTATCGCCGTCCCCCCGAGCGGCAACCTTAATAACCGCGGCAAACTAGCGACAATTCGTTCTTGCGCGTCGATGATTTGTTGACGCCAGGTTGCTAATTCTTGGCCAACGGATAACGGCATCGCATCCATTAAATGAGTACGGCCAGTTTTAAAAATAGTTTCCGTTGTTGATTGCTGCTGTAACAAGCGCTCGGTTAATTGTTTTAAAGCGGGTAATAACTGATCGGTAATTTGTGTTGCAAAGGCTAATTGAATACAGCTTGGAATGACATCATTACTGCTTTGCCCGCGGTTAATGTGATCATTAGGATGGACATTCAGACTCGGATTAAAATGATTCACGAAATGCGCAATAACTTCATTCGCATTCATATTAGTGCTGGTTCCCGATCCCGTTTGATAAACGTTAACAGGAAAGTGCTGCATCCAATTGGAACTGGTCAACAAGTGCTCAACAGCATCTTTGATCGACTCTGCGATTGATGTAGGCAACTCGCCCAGTTCACCATTAACCATCGCAGCTGCCGCTTTAATACGCAATAATGTTGCAATAAAGCTACTCGCTAGCGGATTAGGTGAGTAATCGAAATTTTCAATCGCTCGCTGGGTTTGTGCTCCGTAGCAGGCATCAGATGGTACTTTAACTTCACCTAGACTATCCTTTTCTAAACGGAATTGGGTCATCTTTTACTCCTGTCAAGGTTGAGCTTGCAGATAATTAGCTCTACATTGGTAGATCTGCAGCGTCAGGTCAAGCAGATATTCAGTAGCCGCCGCGGCGCAAGCAGTAAAATGAGTAGCGCGAGCGTTAAAAATTGTTAAGACACTCTTTTAACCAAACAGAATAGTGCTTAACCAAACAGAATAGAGCTTAACTAAACAAAATCGAGTCGCTGCCAATTAATTATTGAAATGGAAACAAGTAGCGTTTCTTAAACCGAAATATAGATAAAAAAACATTAATTGATAGGACGGCATTAAAAAAAAGAAATTTGAAAGAGCAGTATTTAATAGAACCGTATTTGTCACAACCGTACTTTTGCGAATGGGATTGCACAATTAGGCCGAGATGATAACAATCGGCACCCAACAAATACTATCCTTTCGCTCAAGCAACCGACTATAACAGACCAGTAGCACACTGGATGGGAGACAAGATGTCAAACGCATATTACGATGAAGCAACATTGCAGCAGTCCGGCAAGCCTATCAAGATGATAAGTTTTGCTAAATTAGCCAAAAAGTTCGATCTAAATCGCGTACCCTACTCAGCTAAAATACTGCTTGAAAATTGTCTTCGTCACAGTCAAGAAGACTTTGTGCAAGACCAAGACATTGAACAAATAGCACAATGGTCTACCGATAGTGATTCCGAACAAGAAATTTCTTTCGTGCCTGCACGCGTAATTCTACAAGATTTTACTGGAGTACCGGCGATTGTCGATTTAGCGGCCATGCGCGACGCATTGGCACGCCTTGGTGGTGATCCCGATAAAATAAATCCATTCAATCCCGTCGAATTAGTGATCGATCATTCAGTTATGGTGGACCACTATGCAAGCGCTGATGCTTATCAAAAAAATACGGCTATTGAAGTTGAACGCAACCAAGAACGCTACCAGTTTTTGAAATGGGGGCAAAGCGCTTTTGATAATTTCAAAGTGGTGCCTCCCGGTCGCGGCATTGTACATCAAGTCAATCTTGAATACCTCGCACGCTGTGTGTTTACCAAACAAGAGGATGGTACAACTTGGGCCTATCCCGACACGTTAGTCGGCACCGATTCGCACACTACCATGATCAACGGTTTGGGTATTTTAGGTTGGGGTGTTGGCGGCATTGAAGCCGAAGCAGCCATGCTGGGACAACCTGTAACTATGTTAATACCGAAAGTGGTTGGATTTAAGCTCAGTGGCCGTTTACAACCGGGAGTGACCGCAACGGATATGGTATTAACCATTACTCAGCGCTTACGAGAGCATGGTGTGGTGGGAAAATTTGTCGAGTTTTACGGTCCCGGCTTAGAGCACTTATCGACCGCCGATCGCGCGACCATCGCTAATATGGCGCCTGAATATGGCGCAACGTGTGGCATCTTTCCAATGGACCAAGAAACCAGAAAATACTTGCATTTAACCGGGCGTGATGCGGATCAAATTGAACTCGTTGAAGCCTACGCTAAACAACTTGGTCTGTGGCATGACGATACTACCCCGGCAGCGGAGTACCATGAAAATATTGATTTTAATCTCGATCAAATTAAACCCTCAATTGCCGGCCCCAAGCGCCCTCAAGATCGAATTGAATTAACTGATGCGGCAGCGGCGTTTAAAAATTGGTTAACGGAAAAGATCAGCGTGGTCGATCAAACCGAAAGTGACTTTGCTGCAGAAGGTGGTCAAGCAGGTGCAGCGCAAAGCTCGCCAACAACCAATGATGAAGTATCTCTCGATGGTGAGACCTTTAAGTTGCAATCGGGTGCAGTCGTCATTGCTGCGATTACTAGCTGCACCAATACGAGTAACCCGAGTGTATTAGTGGCCGCGGGATTACTCGCTCGCAATGCTGTGGCCAAAGGACTGACTCGAAAACCATGGGTTAAAACCTCTCTGGCTCCAGGATCGCAAGTGGTTACCGAGTATTTAAAGAATGCCGAGTTACTCGACGACTTAGAGGCGTTAGGTTTTAATTTGGTGGGTTACGGCTGCACCACCTGTATTGGCAACTCAGGTCCTCTACCCGCAGCAATTGAGCAGTCAATTCGATCGAATAAGCTATCGGTTTGTTCGGTATTGTCAGGCAACCGCAACTTCGAAGGACGAATTCATTCCGATATCGCCGCTAATTATCTCGCCTCCCCCCCTTTGGTGGTCGCCTATGCGCTAGCAGGCAATATGGAAGTGGATTTAATTAACGATCCCCTTGGTCACGATCAAGACGGCCAACCAGTTTACTTAAAAGACTTATGGCCAAGTGACGACGAAGTAAAAGCTTTGGTGCAACAACATGTCACCGATAAATTGTTTAAAGCTAAATACTCGGAAATTTTCACGGCCAATGAAGTCTGGGAACAACTGCAAGTATCCGACGACGCTATTTACGATTGGCCGGACTCCAGTTACATTCAACATCCGCCCTTTTTTACTGAGATGACGGCTAGCACGCCCGACATAAAACCGATTAGCAATGCCCGGTGCTTGGTGAAAGTTGGCGACAGCATTACCACCGATCATATTTCACCCGCTGGCGCGATTGCTAAAGACAGTCCTGCGGGCGAATACTTACAATCACTCGATATTGCACCCAAAGACTTTAATTCATATGGTTCACGGCGTGGAAATCATGAAGTGATGATGCGCGGAACCTTCGCCAATGTGCGACTTAAAAACTTATTGGCACCGGGCACGGAAGGCAGTCATACAACTCACTTCCCGAGCCAAGAAGCGATGTCTATTTACGACGCCGCAATGCGCTATCAACAAAAGCAAGTTCCAACCATTGTGATCGCAGGTAAAGAGTACGGCACCGGCTCCAGTCGTGATTGGGCCGCAAAAGGTCCTAGCTTACTTGGGGTTAAAGCCGTCATTGCGCAAAGCTTTGAACGAATTCATCGCTCGAATCTTATTGGAATGGGTATTTTACCGCTACAGTTTAAAGCCGGTGATTCGGCTGAAAGTCTTGCACTTGACGGTCAAGAAACGTTTGCGATCAGTACCATCGATGAGAATAGTAAAAGCGCCGAGGTAACGGCGACTAAAGACGATGGTAGCCAGCAAACATTTAGCGTGAAAGTGCGAATTGATACAAAAAATGAGTTTCAATATTTCGCTCACGGTGGCATCTTGCATTTTGTTATTCGAAACATGTTAAATCGTGCTTAGCAAATCTAAAGATAATTCACTTGAATGAATGCAGATAAACAGGTCAGTCGTTAATATGCGTATTGAACAAGAGG
>JABXHQ010000114.1 GCA_013373545.1 Gammaproteobacteria bacterium | reverse complement strand
TCAATTAGCCATATTGTTGATCAACCGGTTGCCGTAGGCCAATTAGCGCAAACGCCCATTATAGCAACCTTAATTTCCGTGCGACCAACCTTAGCCAGCACAACCGACGACGCTTACTTACCGGCTTTATCAGAACACGATAGCGTGATCACCAAAGCCATGTTGGTGGCCGAGCTGTCGGCTATCGATAATGATCTACTGGAAGGCTTAATTGTGCGCACATTGCCCAATCCAAAGAGCAAGTGTCAGCAAGTATATGATGACAACCATCAACCGCCGTTTTTTACTTTAGACGCAATGCAATACCTCGTCGCCAAAGGCGTTTCTCATCTTATCGTGGACTTTCCATCGGTCGATAAAATGTATGATGAAGGCTTGCTCACCAACCATCACTGCTTTTGGAATGTAGCCCCCGGCAGCCATACCTTAAGCGCGGATAGTCGTCGCGATAATACCATTACCGAGCTAGCTTATATCGCTGACACGATTGTTGATGGACACTATTGTTTAAGCCTTAATATTCCACCTTTTGAATCGGATGCGGCGCCTAGTCGCCCATTGTTGTATCCATTGGAGTTTATCCATGAACCAGAATAATACTAACCTTTCTCACTACGAAAACTCATTGGCTTTTGCCCAGCAGCTAGACCAAGCGGACCCGCTAAAAACCATGCGTGAGCAATTTCATATTCCACAACACAAGGGTCAAGATGAAATTTATTTGTGTGGAAACTCGCTCGGACTACAGCCTAAGCTAACCGCGGAATACCTTAACTATGAGTTAAGTCAATGGCAAAAGCTTGGCGTAAAAGGACACTTCTCCGGAGACTTTCCTTGGATGCCTTACCATGAGTTTTTAACTCAAGGTTTTGCTGATTTAGTGGGAGCCAAACTCAGCGAAGTGGTCGCGATGAACTCACTCACTACCAATTTGCATTTAATGATGGTTAGCTTTTATCAGCCCACTGCCAAGCGCTATAAAATCGTTATCGAAGATCACGCATTTCCATCGGATCATTATGCGGTAGAGTCACAAGTTCGTTTTCATGGGTTTGATCCGAAAGACGCAATGATTTTAATTAAGCCACGCGATGGAGAGGAAACTTTAAGAACCGAAGACATTCTGACACTAATCGCCGAGCACGGCGACGAAATTGCATTGATAATGTTACCCGGCGTGCAGTATTACACTGGGCAAGTACTCGATATGCCCGCGATCACTAAAGTCGGTCATGAGCATGGTTGTAAAGTTGGGTTTGACCTTGCGCACGCAACCGGAAACGTTGCCATGCAGCTGCACGATTGGCAGGTCGATTTTGCTTGCTGGTGTACTTACAAATATTTGAATTCAGGCGCGGGCTCGGTCGCAGGATGTTTTGTTCACGAGCGTCATCACGCTAATAAAGCACTGCCTCGATTTGCCGGGTGGTGGGGACACAATAAAAACACCCGCTTTAAAATGGACAATCAATTTGATCCAATCGAAAGTGTTGAAGCCTGGCAGCTCTCTAACCCACCAATTTTATCACTTGCCGCTATTCGAGCCTCTCTCGATACTATTAAACAAGCCGGTGGGATTGAAAAGTTGCAAGAAAAATCGCGCAAGCTCACCGGGTTTTTGCGTTACCTTTTGATCGCGGAACTGGGTGATGACATTCATATTATAACGCCAGCTGAACCCGGCGCTCATGGCTGCCAGTTAAGCTTAACGGTTAACACTCATGGCATTGATGGCAAAACCGTTTTTGAACGCATCGAGCAAGCAGGCGTTACCGGTGACTGGCGCTATCCCAACGTTATTCGTGTCGCTCCGGTACCGCTCTATAACAGTTTCGAAGACTGCTATCGCTTCGTGCAAATTCTCAAAAACAGTCTAACCGCATAAGGAGGGTTGAATGAATCAACATACGCCATCAATCACCTTAATTGGTGCCGGATTAGTAGGCAGTCTCACGGCACTATTGTTAGCCCAGCGCGGGTTTCGAGTCAGTGTTTATGAGCGACGACCGGATATGCGCAAAGCCGATATTTCCGCCGGCCGTTCAATCAATTTAGCGTTAGCGAACCGTGGTATCTTCCCATTGCAACAAGCAGGCATAATGGATCAAGTTGAGCCCTTGCTAACGGCAATGAAAGGACGCATGATTCATGACAAACAAGGCAACTGCCATTTGCAACCTTATGGTCAGAAAAGTGAAGAAGTCATCTTTTCGGTTTCGCGCGCCGACTTAAATATATTGTGTCTCAATGAGGCTGAGAAAACCGGCTTAGTTGAGTTTCACTTTGAGCACAAATGCGTGGCGGTCGATATCGATAAACGAGAAATGCAAATTGAGCACCACGAAAAGAACAGCACGATAGGCTTCAATCAAATTGTAGGAACCGATGGCAGCGCGTCTGCTGTTCGCGAGGCGATCCACGCTAAAACTTCCGACTATCATCGTATTGAACCACTGGGTCATAGCTATAAAGAGCTCACCATTCCTAGCGCGCCGAATGGGCAATTTCAAATGGAACCGAACGCCTTGCATATATGGCCACGAGGCGGCTATATGGTGATCGCACTGCCTAATCGCGATGGTAGTTTTACGGTCACTTTGTTTATGCCAAATGAGGGAGAGGTTAGTTTCGCTAGCATTAATAATGCAGAAAGTTTAATGGCCTTCTTTGAACGCGAGTTTCCCGATACCTTAGCTCTGATCCCTGACTTGACTACCAGTTTTTTCGCAAACCCTACCGGACATTTAGCAACTGTTCGCGCAAAACCCTGGCACTATCAAGACTCTGCCCTTCTGCTTGGTGATGCTGCGCACGCTATTGTTCCGTTTCATGGTCAAGGAATGAATTGCGGATTTGAAGATGCACTAGAGTTTGTACAACAGATTGATCGCAATCCAAATAACTGGAGTGAAATATTTCAAGGTACCGAACTCAATCGATTTGCCAACGGGAATGCGATTGCGGATATGGCCATTGAAAATTATATTGAAATGCGCGACTCGGTAAACGACCCCATCTTTGTACTGAAAAAGCAATTATCGTTTGAACTCGAGAAACGTTTTCCAGAACGATTTATTCCGCGTTATTCAATGGTCATGTTTCATCGCCTACCTTACTCTGAAGCTCAACAACGAGGAAAAATTCAAAGCGATATTCTTGAACAATTGATCGCTGGTAAGAAAGATTTACATTCCATTGATTACGCATTAGCCGCTCAACTTATCGAACAAAAGCTACCGGTGTTTAACTAAGCCTAGCGCTAGCTAGGCAGCAACAACGAGGGTTGTTTCATTTAAACTACGAGACAACCCCTCTGACTTTAAATTGCAGCTAGTTGTGAACGAATCGAATCGACTAAAGACTGTGCCCGTGTTTGCTCGTAAGCAACCGCTGGAGCAGCGCCCCAAACCGGGCCAGGCCAGGCTGCATCATCGGTATTTCGCGCCACAATGTGAATATGCAGTTGCCGGACAATATTTCCTAGGGCACCAATGTTAATTTTTTCTGGTTGAAAGTCAGCTTTGAGTAACTTTGAAACCCTAGCCACTTCACTCCAAAGTTCATGCTGCTGCGCTTGAGTTAATTCAAAAACTTCATGAATATCGGCTACGCGAGGAACTAAAATTAGCCAAGGGTATTGGCTGTCGTTCATCAGTAATAATCGAGACAGAGAAAGGTCAGTAACATGATGAGTATCGCTTTCTAATTGCTGATCCAAAACAAAAGGTGACGACACTATTTCCCCCTAAATTATTTATTATTAGTAGATGGTCCATTGTTTTTTTTGGTTTTTATTATTAATACACATTAATGCAATGGAACTCAACTGAAAGTTAAATATTTCGGGTAGCGAAGCTTATCTACTGGCCTACGGCTGCAGGCCAGCGAGTTTATCGACATACTCCTCATCGACATACAGTACATCGAAAATTGCCGCGCTAATTAGTCACACAAGGAATAATCAGCTGGAACGCCTCCGGCGACAAAAGGGTAGCACGCGCCAAACCACCCTTGCTTTGCATAGACAATTCCGCTGGGAGAAGTTAGCTGTAATGGCTCGCGCTCAACCTGTCGAATAAAGTCTCCCCATACGCGCATCGCGCCCGTCGTTCCAGTGAGTAACATCGGCTCGTTGCTGTCTAATCCAAGCCAAACAACAGCAACGTAATTCTCACTAAAGCCGGCAAACCAGCTGTCTTTTAAATCATCCGTGGTGCCCGTTTTTCCGGCAACTTGCAACCCAGCAATTTGCTGGCCTAAGCCACGTGCGGTTCCTTCACTCACGACTTTTTGCAGCGTGTGATTAACTAAATAAATGGCCTCTGGCGGAATCACTTGCTCTGCAGTGTTACCAAATCGATCCAGTAAACGACCATCGGGTGCAGTAACGCTGGAAATGACACTCGATTCCATTTTCAGCCCGGCTGCCGCTAATACCTGATATAGTTTAAGAACTTCAAATGGCGACATTTCTTGAGCACCCAATGCCAACGAGGGAAAGGCATTAAGTTGGCGCGAAAATCCAGCATCGTAAAGATTATCAACCACGCTCTCCAAGCCAACATTTAGTGCCAAACGCGCCGTAGACAAATTATATGAGTTAATCAGGGCCTGCTCGAGTGTCACGGCACCATGCTCTTGTTTATCATAATTCTGCGGCTTCCAAAGTGAGCCATCACTTGCGGTCAAGGAAAACGCACGGTCATCAATTGAAGTAAACAACGAATACTGTGATGCGCGCTGCAAAGCGGTCAGGTACACAAAGGGTTTAATCGCCGAGCCGGTTTGACGGTAAGCATCGAGTGCTCGATTAAAGCCATCATAATTCGGGTTTCGATCGCCCACTACCGCAAGAATATCACCCGTTTGACGATCGCTGACGATGACCGCTCCTTGCAGAGTATCGGGTACGGATGGGTACTCACGAGTCAGCCAATCAACACGGTTTTTTAGCGCTTGCTCAGCGGCATTTTGAACTTGTGGATTAATGGTCGTAAATACCGATAGATCATCATGATTAAGCTGATCTAGAGTGTAATGCTGACGCAAATGGCGGCGAACCATACTGATCACAGCCGGCATTTTAGATTGACCTGCGCTCGGCTTTTGCACTACTTGTAACTGTCTTCTAAGCGCATCATCGAGTTGCGCTTGTGTAATAAACTGAAATTCAAATAGCTGCTTTAAAATTAAGTTACGCCGCGCTAACGTTCGCTCGGGGTTACGCCGTGGATCGTAATAACTGGGTCCACGAATGAGTGCGACTAATGTCGCCACTTGGGATAGATTAAGCTGGCTTAAGTCACGGTCAAAATAAAATCGACTGGCTTTTGCAAAACCATGAATCGCTCGCGCACCATCTTGCCCGAGGTAAACTTCATTAATATAAGCTTGAAGGATTTCATCTTTGTCGTAGCGCCACTCAAGTGTTACTGCCATTACCGCTTCACGTGCTTTGCGCCACAGCGTTCGCTCGTTGGTTAAAAAATAATTTTTTACTAACTGCTGGGTGAGCGTACTACCGCCCTGACTAATTTTTCCTTCACTAACGTTGCGCGTTAAAGCTCGAGCAATACCTTTAAAAGATATACCCATGTGTTCAAAAAACTCGCGGTCTTCAGATACCAGCAATGCATTGGTAAGTTGCTGAGGTAATTTATCGAGGGTGACTAATTCGCGGTCTTCGTTCACCAGTGGATTAACGCGACCAATAAACAGAGGCTCTAAACGAATAGTCGATAGGGCGGAATCGCCTTCAATGGTACGTGCTTTAGTCAGTATCCCCGCATCGATTACAACACTCACTTTGCGCGCACTATAAAAGCCATCTGCATAGTTAAATCCGCGAATATAAATAATAAAGTTATTATCGTATTGCTCATATTGCCCCGGAGATGTCGCCTTGATAACTTTGCGATAGTTTAAATTTCTCAGCTCCATCAGTAACTCACTCATGGCTAATTGTTCGCCTTCCAATAACATCATTGAGCGACTGTATACTTTTGCCGGAACTAACCAGCGATTACCATCAAACTTCTCGCGGATCTCGGCATCGCTATAAATAAATAATGCAATCAGCGCAACCAAGCCAATAATAAAACTTCGCAAGATTAACTTTTTCACCATATTGAAATCATTTGCCTTTAAAACGGGTTAGTCTGCTTGAGGAGTTAGAATATAAAAATGAAAATTAATTCCCCAAAGCGTGTAAATGTGCGCTTTAGTGCGCCAGTGATAGACTATTAAGGACCAAGGCGTACTATACTCTTTTTGTGATTCGCGTTGTATTTTAATAGTGCTATGGTTATTGTGTTTGACTCGTAGAATAAACTCAAGGGCTACTGATGAATCTGAGTAATCGCTCACAGCATCGGTTGTTTTTTGCATTCGACTTCAGTGAAGACTTTCAACAACAACTGGATAGCTGGTGTGCAACGCAACCGATTAACGGTCGTCGCATACCGCGCTACAATTATCACCTAACTCTCTTTTTTGTTGGCGCAGTGCAAAACCATCGAGTTGTCGACCTGATCGATGCAGTCACCTTGCCGGAGATCCGTCCGTTCACTTTATCCTGCAATAAAACCGGCTATTTTCCACGCCAAGAGTTGTTATTTTGTGAAATCGAACAGGGCCAAGAGCAAGTACAAATAGTCGCTAAACATCTACAAAGAACGCTCCAGAGTCACTTTGGCAAACGCGAGAAAAAACGCTACCTACCGCATATATCAATTGCCCGCGACGCCCGCCCGCCGGTAGACTTTCTCGTCTCTCCGCCACTTACTACCACTATCTCACAGTTTTGCTTGATGGAGTCGTTAACACTTAAATCGGGTGTCTATTATGAGACGGTAATGAGTTGGCCGCTGTACACGCCAAGCGATAAAGAAATTTTACTTGGAGCACAAAAAAAGGAGAGTTAAAACTCTCCTTTTTTAACGTTTAACTAATGCTCAATTACATGCGCATCGGTTGGCCATTAACCATTGGCATACCGTCTTTAAACGTTGCATTGACTCGTAGTGTACCATTGTCTTTAACAACAAAGTTCATTTGCACATACTGATCAATCATCGGCGCAAGACCTAATTTATTGAAGAAAGCTTCTGGGCCTTCTGCATCTAATTTAGCGTCTACAGCTGCCATCATTGACATCGGCATCTTAGGATCAATTTTGTTAGCATCAACCACAACCTTCATCTCCGCCTTAATAGCGCCTTCAGGAGTGCCAATTTGAGTGTCTTTTAGCTCCATGCTCGGACCCTTTTGCACCAGCTTCATCATCAAGCCCATAAGCTGCTGGTTATAGCCAGAAGCATCCATACCTGTCGCCATTGCGGTTTGCATTTTTTGGCTGACTTCGCCGAGTTGTTGCATGACCGGAATGTCTAATTGGTTCATATAAAGGTTAATGCTATTGTCTTTAAAAGACTGGCCGGAAGCAGAGACTTCACCCGCTTTCATTTCAATCGCTAAATTCATCGAGTTTTGGTCCGCAGGATCAACGTCGGTGATAGCTTTAACCATCATGTCTTTCATTAACATGACCATTGGGCCTTGTTCCATTTCAAACTTATTCACTGAGTAGCTTGCTTCACCAGAATAAATGGCCGTGCCAGCTAATGCTTCACCGGTCACTAAGGTTTGATCAACCGTTAAATTAACGCCTTGCAGCTCCATACGCTGTCGGCTGTCAGTAAACGTAAAACCAGGCCAGTTAGCGTCAACCACTAAGTCTTTTAACGCAACATCGGTGTCGACATGAAGCTCAGCTTTCGCTACTGCAATCGAACCGTTTTCATCGCTAAAGTCAATGCCTTTAAAGTATAGGTCGCCTTCAATAGCACCAGAAAAACCAGAGAAGAAATAGATATCAAATAAGTCATCGACATTTAAGCCCGGTGGCAAGTCACTGCGTACCGATGCGCCGGGAAGAATGTCAGTTCCCAAGAAATACCAACCCAGCTTAAAGCCTTCTTCGGTAAATAATACTGGGCCATAGCTCAGCTTTTGTTGTAAATGGAGCGCCGCTTCTTGGTCATTTCCATCAAATAAATCAATCGTGACATTAGTGGCAAACAAACCATCATTTTGTTCCGCAATAACGGCTTTGAACGGTGATGTTTCATTAATTTTCGCAATCTCTTGGTTAAATACGTCTTGGGCAATACTCTTTGCCGTAAAAAGTGCGCCAAAATAAGCCGCAGCAAGGACCACGACCACAACCCCAATTAGTAGCTTTTTCATCTTATTTCCTTGGTTTTCTTGTTACTGTTAAATAGGCCTATTAGGCCGTGATGAGTCCATCGCTCAACACTGGTCTGCTCAGTCTACCGGATCGATAAAATATTACGAGAATATTTTGTCCGTTATTCCTCGAGTAAGATCCGAGCGATTGTGCGAATTCCTTTTCCAGTTCCACCGGCAGACAAGGTGCCAGTGTCAGCAGCGTTGTAACAGGCCGCTAAATCAAAATGTACCCAACGGCGACCTTTCGCAACAAACCGCGATAAAAATCCCGCTGCATTGCTCGCGCCACCAGGTCCACCACCTTTCACCGGTCGGCTATTCGCCGTATCGGCATAGTTGGAAGGCGTCAGTGTTGCATGAAAGGGTTCCAACGGCAATGGCCAATGCTTTTCTTGCTCTTGCTTCGAGTACTGCATAACTTCCGCGCTTAAGGTTTCATCGAAACTAAAAATAGCATTGTAATGCTCACCAACCGCGGTGACCGCGGCACCGGTTAAAGTGGCAGCATCAATAATAAGCTCAGCACCTGACTCACTCGCCAAGATTAATCCGTCCGCTAACACCAAACGGCCTTCGGCATC
>JABXHQ010000093.1 GCA_013373545.1 Gammaproteobacteria bacterium | reverse complement strand
TTGTCCGGCAATTAGCCGAACTGTACAAAAGTGCCAGCCGGCCTTACGGATTTAACGACATTGAGTGTTTTGCCAGTCGCCGTGCTGCGCTGAATTGGCTCAACGAGCAGCTTTAGTCTTGCGCGCTTGAAGGCGGTACCAAGCGTACCGATGGATCCCAAAGGCGCTGCCAAAGCTTCGGTAACTGTGTGCTGTCACGTGGACTACTGGTGAGCGTTGGTGGCGCTGAACTTGCCGTTTCGAAAACAAAGTTAAAGGCATAAAACGGCTCCATTCCCATTCTAAGATCGCTTACCACCAGCGCGCCGTTTTGGTCTTTGGTTAATTTATAAAAACCTTTACTGAACCAATACAGACGTTGTAGATACCAAGAGTCAGGTAGTGACTCTTGGTATTCTAAATGACGCGCAAATCGGGTAAGCCTCAATGGTGTTTCGGGCGCATCGAAGACTGACCAATAGCCATCATAGTAATGCTGCTCATTAATAATAACTATGCGCCACAAAGCGGTGTTTAGCGGAGCTGGTGTTACTAACACTCCGGTGCTAGGAATCTGCTGCTGCGCAATGGCTTTTCGCGCAACTGCTAACGCATTTTGTTGAGCCATTAAACTCCAAACGATATATCCACTACTGATCCATAGCCCTGCAAAGTTGTAGCGCATCGCTCGACGGCTGCCTTGATGGCGCAGTGACATCAGCAGTAATCCGAGAAGCGGCAAGGTATACAAAGGATCGATAATAAATAAACTGCCGAAGGCCACCGGGTAATTATCGAGTGGCCAAAAGAGCTGTGTGCCATAAATGGTAAAGGCGTCGAGTAACGCATGGGTGGCAAAGCAAAGAAAGATAAGTCGCAGCCATGGCCAAAACAGAGTTTGCTGCGCGTCTCGGTTTGCCCTAGCTTGCCATTTGGTGATTAGCCACGCGAGCAGTGGCGCAGCCAGTAGCATGATGATTAATGAGTGGGTCGCTGAGCGGTGATAAGTGAAGTCGCTGACCGCATCACCGTAGCTGATGAAGACGTCCAGATCTGGCACCGTACCCATGATCGCACCCCACAAAGGCGCTTTGCGTCCCATCTGACGGCCGGCCGAAGCTTGGCCAACGGCCGCTCCAAGAACAATTTGAGTGACTGAATCCATATTTTTTTTATTAAATGAGAAGGCTTATTCAAGCTTACGGTCATGGCCAGCAGTCGGGTATGAAATTCGATTACATATCTAAAATATCGATATAAAAGCCGGTTTAATTGGCTTTAAATATCGAAAAAATGCGATAAGATAAGATTCACTATCCGCGCCATACAGCTTTATCCGCAAAGGAGTGTTCAATGAACGATTCACAGGTATTAAATATTGCATTGATGCTGCTGCTAGCAGCGGTGATCGCGGTGCCGATCTTCCGCAAGATAAAGCTTGGGGCTATTCTGGGTTACTTAGTGGCGGGCGTATTACTCGGCCCTGCAGGTATCGGTGCCGTGTCGGATCCTCAGACTTTGCTGCATTTTGCTGAACTGGGTGTGGTGCTGTTGTTATTTGTGATCGGTCTTGAGCTGGATCCGGAAAAGCTCTGGTCAATGCGGCGCCATATCTTAGGGCTTGGTAGTCTCCAACTGCTCGTCACTTCGGTGATTTTGGGCGTGGTGTTAATGCTCACACTGGACAGTCTCGCAGCCACCGCAGTCATTGCGTTAGCGTTGGCTTTGTCGTCCACTGCTTTTGCTATTCAGTTGATGGCGGAGCGCGGGGTCATGGCGCGTCAACAGGGGCGCCGTGGCTTTGCCATTTTGCTATTGCAAGACTTAGCCGTGATCCCTATTTTATTTTTTGTGGGCAGTTTGGCCCCGAGCGCTAATGGTGCCAATGAGCTCAGTTTGTTAGCCAGTTTAGCCGCACTCGGTGGCTTACTCTTTATTGGCAAGTTTCTGCTTATTCCATTGTTAGCCATGGTGTCGCGTTATGGTAGCCGTGAGACGATGACCGCAGCGAGTTTATTAATTGTCGTCGGAGCCGCGTATGGTTTGTATATGGCTGGGTTATCCATGGGAATGGGGGCTTTTTTAGCCGGCATTTTACTCGCGAATTCGAGCTTTAAGCATCAACTGGAAAGTGATATTGAGCCGTTTAAAGGTATAACGCTTGGCTTATTTTTTATCGCGATCGGGATGACCTTAGATATCGCGTTGCTATTGAGTGAACCCTTGTTGATGCTATTAGCGGCATTGCTTCTTATGTTAGTCAAAGCAAGTGTAGTAGTCGTGCTGTTACGGCTTGCTCAGATCCCGTGGCGTGATGGTTTGCCGGTAGCACTGATGTTGTCACAAGGCGGTGAGTTTGCTTTTGTGATTATGGCCCAAGCACAAAGCATAGGTGTGATCGATAGTGGCATTGCCAGTCAGGTGAATTTAGTGGTGGGGTTATCAATGGCATTGACGACGCCACTGGTTGGGTTAGCCAGCCGCTTCTTGAGTAGCCGCAAAACAGGTCCTGAGACAACTGTGAGTGAAGTGGAGCTCAGCACTTCGCCAGAAGTATTAATTTTAGGCTTTGGTCGCTTTGGTCAGACGACGGGGCGGATTTTAGCGGCGGATGGAATTCCGTTTACCGCGATCGATAAAGATGCTGAGCATATCGACTTTGTGCGTCGGTTTGGTAATAAAGTTTATTTTGGCGATGCTGAGCGAATGGATGTTTTAACCGCAGCTGGAATTGAGCAAGTGAAAGTTGTTTTGTTGGCGATTGATGATAGCGAGCAAATGGAGCGTATTATTGGGCAAATTAAACAACGTTTTCCGCGGCTTAAGGTTATTGCTAGGGCACGTAACCGCAGTGCTTATTGGTCGTTAAAGGCGGCTGGGGCAGACGAAGTTATTCGTGAAGTTTTTGAAGCTAGTTTAAAGGCTGCGGGCCAAACGCTCTCGGCGATTGGTTTTAGCTCCAGTGAAGCAATGAAAAAAGTGGACGCGTTTGCTCATCATGATCAACAGCTATTACTAGAAACTTATCAGCACCGCGATGATCTTGAACAGTTGATTACACTCGGCAAGCGCGGGCGTGCTGACTTAGAGCGGTTATTTAACGCTGATCGCAACAATCATTAACAATAACCAGAGCGGAGACAATTTAATGGCCAAGTTATTATCAGCAAAAGCTCGAGATTTAGGTGGGTTTACGGTGCGCCGATTATTGCCGCAGGCCGAATGCAAAATGGTCGGGCCCTTTGTCTTCTTTGACCACATGGGGCCTACTACCTTTCCTGCTGGAACGGGCATTAATGTGCGTCCTCATCCGCACATAGGGTTAGCGACCATGACCTATCTATTTAGTGGCGCAATATTGCACCGAGATAGCCTTGGCTCAATACAAGAAATTTTTCCTGGCGATGTGAACTGGATGACCGCTGGCAAAGGTATCGTTCATTCCGAGCGCGAAACGATTGAAACCCGCGGCCAATCGCACACCCTTGATGGTCTTCAATGCTGGCTGGCTTTGCCTGAAGATAAAACGCATATTGAGCCTTCATTTACCCATGTGCCAAAAGCGGAATTGCCGTACATTCATCGGGAGAAAATATTAATGCGGCTGGTCGCGGGTGATGCTTATGGTCGTTCTTCTCCAGTGAAAACTTACTCGGCGATGTTCTATCTCGACGTAATTGCTGAGCAAGGTGCCAAACTTGAGCGGCCTTGCGGGTCTCAAGAAACGGCGGTGTACTTGCAAATGGGCTCGATCCTCATCGGCGAAACTCAATATAGCGCTGGCGACTTTGTAGTTTTGGACGCGACGGACAGCGAGCTAATTGTGCAAAAAAATGCACGTTTTATTTTATTAGGTGGTGAAAAGTTCGATCGTCAGCCATACTTGTATTGGAACTTTTTAGCTTACGACAAGTCAACAATTGAGCAAGCTAAAGAGCGCTGGCAACAAGGTTTATTTGCAACAATACCGGGAGATGACGAAGAATTTATCGCATTAACGGACTAATAGCGGTTGAATTTGTTAATTCAGCTCCCATTAATTCATTAACGCTTATTGTGAAGTTATAGCGTTTATCAGTAACGGTTGGTTTGGCAGCTGTTATTGGGTATTAGAGGGAGTCGATATGAATAAACTAAAAGTGCAGTCCATCACCGCTTTACCAGAGTCCTATGTAACGTCGATCCAAAACCGCAATAGTGGTTCTACAGTTGGTTTCCCTGATTGGATGATGCAGCTCTTAGGCGCCACCGAGATCGCTCAAGGAGACTTACGTATACTCGGCCGCCAGATCCCCCAGCGACTGGATACTGTAGAAGAAATGTTGTCCATGCTAGATGTCACTCCTCCTGCTTCCTCGGGGTCCGATTAACGATTTGTTTAACTGTGTTGTGTTGACGGCGATGGTTTTCCATTGCCGTCTATTGTCACTTGAGTGTTATCACAGTAATGTAATTCCAGTAATCTAATTATTGTCTTTTCCGACAAAAAGTTGTCACTTAGATTGTTTAGTATTGAACATCAAGGCAACGGATAGGAGGAGTTACATGGCAGCACTGGTATTGCGCCTCGATAAATCGGGCTTTCCGATGACTTGGATCGGCTTGGAAGAAGCCGCTTGTTTTTACGCCAAGAACATGGTGCTGTGGAGTATTGGCACCAATTCAACACGGTTACACGGTGGCATTAATCGGATATCCGGCGCACAGTCTTTGATCGACATCGCGCCGGTTATTGCGGTCGACGGAGAGCTGCACCAGCAAGTTCAACGTGTGCCCAAGTTAACCAGTTCCGCTTTATTTGCGCGCGACAAATATCATTGTATGTATTGCGGAGAAACGTTTGCTAAAACTCAGCTTACTCGCGATCATGTATTGCCTAAAGGCTTGGGGGGCAAAGACACTTGGACCAATTGTGTTTCCGCATGCAAACCCTGCAATCATCGCAAAGCCTGTAAAACGCCGGAACAAGCTGCCATGCCGCTACTTGCGATTCCTTATCAGCCGAATAAGTTTGAATATATGGCATTAGCGAACCGCAATATATTGGCCGATCAAATGGATTATTTAGCGAAAGGATTTGTCCGCTTTCAAGCTTAACAGTCGCTCTACGTTGAGGTTGTAAAGGCGCGCGATTGGAATGCGCAATTAATGGTGATAAAAAAGCAGCACGACAGACTTAATCGCCGCGCTGCTGCGCTTTTAAAGCGTTTCTAAAACCGCTAGTCGTGATTGATCCAGCAGTTGTAGTTGCTTCAGTTGCAGTGACGACTTATTTAACTGAGTCACTGGAATTGAAATGCGATGTTGTCCGGCTTCAAACCAGTTGGCAAAGTAATCAAGCGCATATGGCTCGGAGCGTTTACCTTGTTGTTGGAACCACCAGCTGCGTAATTCGTAACGGCCGGGCTGCTCCACCTGTAAGGTAATCGATAACTGACCTTTACTCATTCTATAGTCGGTAATCGCGGCGGTCTTTTGGTGAATATCGACGGCTAGCTCGGCGGTTCGTAAAATGCCAGTGTCTGTTTCGCCATGTAATACAACTTTCCACAGCTCACCGGCTTTGCGCTCGGTATCCATGTTCAAGGGTAACTCGAGTTGAACGCCAGTTTTGGATAGTTTTGAAGCCATATCAAAGCGGCGACCATCCGGAGCAATTAGCGTGGCAGTTAAGTTATCACTTTTGAAGCGAGCTGCCGTTAGCTTGGCCGAAACCTGTAATGACTCACCGGAAGCAAATGCCGGACGTTCAGTGGCTAATTGCATGGCGATGCTACTGTGCTTGTCAAACACATGCAGCAAGTAGCGGTCATCGTCGGCAACATTGCGCTCGGTCTTCAGGTTGAATTGCCCTTGGCCAAGTGTTTTGTCGATGACAAAAGCCGCGGTGTTTTCAAAGATCCCCGGGTGAGTATCGCTAAGCTGATCACTACGGGCTTTTATCGACATGCCCGATTTATTGACATTAAAGTCGCCACTGTTGCCAGTTAAAATGAGATCGTTGGGTTCAATCACCGGAGCGATTTGAGTTTTACCCAGGCGTTGGCTCTTCATCGGTGTTAGTCGAATCACCGCAGCCTCACCGGCGGTTTTGAATTGCACGCCGCGCTTTAATTCAGCACCGGAAAATTCTTGATAATAACTTTTGCTGCTGACTTCAAGACCCGACTGTCCGAGCGTGACCGGTAAATCCGGATCAAGATTCTGGGAGAAGGAGAGTGCTTGACGGTTTTTATTGGCTAACTGATCAACCGGCTTTGCTGAAGCACTATTGTCGTTGAGCTCTTTACCTGCGATTGCATGAAACGATAACGTGGCCACCGCGCTGGTCAAGAGTAGTGTTTTCATTGATAAAGTCATGAGGGCCTCCTAAATATCGTTACGTAAAATAACGTCGAGGTTAAAGCATTTGCGTCGACTTTGATTATGACTAAGCGGTTCGTCGCCGCGCGTGCGGTCTTTGTCGTTGAACCAAAGCGAACCAGCACCGTTTTGCGAGCTGCAGTTTAAGAAACCGTCGGAGCAGCTGTCGAGCCAGTTTTGCGTGGTTTCCAAACCGACATTTTCAAAGTAGCCGCCGCAATAACTGTCCGAATCCCAGATGGCCGATTCAACATCGGTTCCGACCACATTCCAAAAGCCCTTTGCGAGAGCCGGTCGTCCAGAAGTTCCCTGCAGCCAACTGCCGTTGTAATACGCCATCCAACTTTCTTGCTGCTGGCGTACGGCGTCGGATTTAAAACCTAATAACCAACCAAGTGATTGCTCGAACACATTGCCCTGCATTACAGCGTCGGCTAATGGTGTACCTTTGCTTGAAGGCGCCAAAGCATTTACCCAGCGAATATTGTTAATAATAGTGGGATAGCGGTTATCCCAAGTTGGATTTGACATGATCCAACGCATTACGTTGCCGCCGTTGGAGTGGGTAATAACCACTAGGTCATCGATGTTTTTGCTGGTAATAAAATTGTACAGTTGGCCGGCCAAACATCCTGCAGCCGCGTCGTCCCACATGTATTTATCAAAGTTACAATTAACTACGAGTAGATTGGATGAGTTAGGTAAGCCTTGGCGCACAGATTCGACAAAGCCTGATTTCCAGTAATCGTTGTAGGCGTCGGTTGCGTTTCCGGTGCCATGAACGAGTGCTACACCAGTATTGGCGTGAGCGATGTTCCAAGACAGTGCGCACAATAGCACCGTCAGCGATAGTATGTTTCGCATAAATCCCCCTTTTGTGTGTACGTTTGGGTGACTCGCACGAATCGATGGTCATGAGTTAGTTCACAAACTCACCGCTCCTTCGGTCTGCTGTAGACTCCATGTCAGTTCATGAATACAGCATTTCGATGATCAACCAATTAGGGTCGAGGCACGTCAAATGACACCATGGGGAATAGCATGGAGTGAAAATTATTAAAAATTGTGAATATTCACAAAAACCCGAGATTTAAACAGAGGTGAGGGTGTCTGGTCTGTCCTCATACCATGTTAAAGCGTATAAAAATCAGCTGGTTATTGATTATCGCTCAATTGAATTTCAAACGCGGAGCGGATTTTTGAAGATGTTTTGTGCTGCACTGATTTCGCGCATTGCAGCACAGAAAAATATCAAATTGGTGCAGTGAATTATCACCAATACGCGATACCGCACGGCCCTATGGTTGGGTTTGGCGATAGGCGAGGGTGTAAAACTCGGGAATAAATTGAGCGCTGACCCGACCCGCTAGCTCGTCTTGTCCACTAAAGGGTTGGCGCAGACTGTCGAGTGGAAGCTGTGCGAGAAAGGTCGCCTCATCCTGTTGCTTTTGATGCGCCAATCGAGCGCGGGTTAACGCATCAGCAATGAGCGCCGTGACTTGCTGTAAATAGCGGCGATCACGATGAATCGCGCCATGGCCGGGAATGACTTGAGTAAATTTAAGTGTGTCAATTTGCTGCAGAGTACTGAGCCACGACTGTAGAAAGCCATGGCCGCCAAAGGGAATTTCATCAAATAAATCACCACTGATTAAAACCTTGTCATCCGGTAAGTAGACGACTGTATCGCCGGCGGTATGCGCGGGGCCAAAGAACAATAGCTCAATGCTGCGACCGGGGCGCTTGAGCACCATTTTCTCGTTGAAGGTGACATCGGGAATGCGCAATTCTATTCCCTGCAGTTCGGTAAGCGTTTGCTCAGCGCGTTTGATTTTTTCAGCAAGCGCGGTATCGAGTGGATTTTGGCTGAGTGTTTGTTGTGCTTTATCGATGGCCGTTTGCCAGTTGTTAATGCGTTCGGTTAGTTGCGCTTGAGCTTTTGTAGGTATGGTTTGTTGCAGGCTCGCATGACCAATAAATTGAACATCACTACCAAATGCTTGGCGGTAATAATGATTGGCTAACAGATGATCGCTGTGCCAGTGAGTGGTAATGACGGCGCTGACGGGCTTTGACCAACGTTGCTTGATATCTGCTATCAACTGCTTGGCATTGGTTAAATTATCATTGGCGTCAACGATAATTAAATCTTCAGCATTCTCGATGATGGTGACGTTGGAGTCGATAAATCGATGCGCAGCGGGTTTAACCGCAACATGGATCCCGGGTGCGGGTGTCTGCCATTGGTAAGCGGGTAGTGGCGGTTCAGCCAATAGCGGCTGTGTCCATAATAGCGACGCTAGAAACAGTGCGAGAAAACCGCGGGTGTGCCGATGTGAGGCAGATGGGTATAAGTGGTTCATGGCTGGATCCTTTGTCAAAATGCGCGAATAAGGAACCTTACCACTAAAGGTTAATTATCGTTGCGTGATAAACGTAACGAAGTTTGTTGCTTATTCGGAACAAGCCTTAAGCGGTTCTGCTGCAGGCGCATCTGTGAGATCCGAGGGCGAGTCCATCATCTGAGCGATGCGTTCGAGCATGGCGATCATTTGACGTTGCTCAACGGTTTCCAAGGCCGCAAATTGTTCAACAAAATGCCGTTGTAATAATTTCGGCGCTGAAGTCAGCATGGCAACACCGCGGGAAGTTAAGTGTAGCTTTAAACGTCGCTTATCGGAACGTGAGCGCTGGCGCTCAATCAGTGACTTCTGTTCCAGCCGATCCAGGATTGTCGTGACCGTTGCCGGACTTAAATTAATATTGTCCGCGAGATCTTTCACCATAATGCTGTCATGTAATTGGATCTCGTTCATCACTAGCCACTGAGGGCCGGTCAGTCCGGTTTCCTTGTTAACCTTTTTGGAATACAAGTCAATGGCGCGAATAATCCGGCGCAGTGCGGCATGAAAGGCTGAGAAGCGTCGCTTATCCGCCGTTATGGGTGCCGAGTTCGGCAGCTCAGCGGTGCGGTTGGTCATCGTATGACTGACTGATTTCATAGGCCTCCTGAACATCAAATGACAATTTAATTAATTCGATATCAAACTATAAAAAGGTCTGATAGGTCCTGACTAATGGCAAAAATAAGCGTAAATAAGCTTAATTTGCTCTGTTAGGTTGAAAAATACACTAAATTTAATTAGTATTCAAACCATTCGATGTCAAAGTATTAATTGGGGTGGCTAAATTACCTTGGAATCATCCATCGTAATCGCAGGCAAATATGAAACGACCTGAAACGAGCTCTGATACACCCGAGTCTTCGCGTCCAAAGGTTAAGCGGGGGCGCTCATACTGGCGCCGCCGCTTTAGCGATTGGCTCGGGTGGTTGTGTTTAATGCTGATTTTATCGTTGTACATTTTTCCGTGGCTCAAGAAAAAATGCTTGGGCTTGAAATCGACTCAAAACAAAGGAAATCCTCAGTAATGCCGATTGAAAGCTATATTTCGCTCGCGATTTATTTTCTCGCAATGCTTGCCATAGGTTTATTTGCCTACCGTAAATCGACTTCCGATCTGTCTGGCTACATTCTGGGGGGCCGCGCGGTCAGTCCGCAGGTGACAGCGCTATCGGCTGGTGCATCCGACATGAGTGGATGGATGTTAATGGGGCTACCGGGCGCAATGTTTGTAATGGGCTACGATACCATTTGGATAGCACTGGGGTTATTGATTGGCGCTTTGTGCAATTATTTGTTTGTCGCGCCGCGCCTGCGCGCTTACACCGAAGTGGCGGACGATGCATTAACGCTCCCAGACTTTTTTGATAAGCGGTTTAATCGCAAAAACTCACCGGTGCGAATTGTCACAGCGTCGGTCATAATTTTGTTTTTCACACTCTATACTTCGGCTGGTTTAGTGGCGGGCGGTAAGCTATTTGAGTCTGCATTTGGTATGAGCTACGAAATCGGCTTAGTTGTCACGGTGGGTGTGGTGGTTGCGTACACGTTATTGGGCGGCTTTTTAGCGGTGAGCATGACCGATTTCGTACAGGGCTGCATTATGTTTGTGGCGTTGGTTCTAGTGCCCATTGTGGCCTATCAAACCTTTAGTGGCAGTGACGAAATGTTAACCACGGCGTCGCGTTCAATCGACAGTTTTTCTCAGTCGCTAACTGAGCTCACGGTGTTGGGCGTGGTGTCATCTTTGGCTTGGGGGTTAGGGTACTTTGGCCAGCCGCATATCATCGTGCGGTTTATGGCGATTCGTTCCATTAAAGACATCAAGGTGGCGCGCAATATAGGTATGAGTTGGATGACGGTGACCATTATTGGTGCGCTGGCCACCGGTTTAGTGGGTGTGGCTTACGTAAATAAAACCGGATTAGCACTCGATGATCCGGAAACCATTTTTATCGTGTTCTCAGAAATCTTATTTAACCCGTTAATTAGTGGCTTTTTAATGGCGGCAATTCTAGCGGCCATTATGAGTACGATTTCGTCGCAGTTGTTAGTGTCCTCAAGCTCGTTAACCGAAGACATGTATCGGGCATTTGCCGGTAAAGAAGTGGCGCAAAAAACCTTGGTCAAAATTGGACGAATTGGGGTGTTTGCAGTGGCGTTGGTGGCCACCTTGCTGGCGCTGGATCGTTCCAACAGTATTTTATCTTTAGTGAGTAATGCATGGGCCGGTTTCGGTGCAGCATTTGGCCCATTGGTTCTGCTGAGTCTATTCTGGCGCCGAATGAATCATGCGGGGGCGGTTGCGGGCATTATTGCCGGTGTGGTGACGGTGCTATTTTGGATTTATGTGCCGGTACTGGCGAACGACAAACCACTGAGCTCTGTGCTTTACGAGATTGTTCCTGGGTTCATTGTGAGTACATTGGCGACGATTGTGGTGAGCCAGTTGACCGCAAAACCATGTGCAAAAACACAACAAACATTTGAGGTTGCCCGACAACAGGTTATGGAGGCGAGTGCTTAAACATGGCTCAACAGAAAGATTTTCATTGGCGCAGAGTGGTATTAAAAGTAGGGAGTGCATTAATTGCCCCCGACAGTAATGGCTGTAGCTCGCGCTATTTACTGGGCATTGCCGAGTTTATTATTAAATGTCGCATGCGCGGTGTACAGGTCGTACTGGTATCTTCAGGCTCGGTTGCCGCTGGTGCGCAAGCGTTTGATAACACCAAAGAGCGTTCGATTGCGGTAAAAAAAGCCATGGCAGCAAAAGGCCAAATGGACATGATGGCGGCTTGGGATCGCTTGTTTGATTTTCCAATCGCCCAGTTGCTTCTAACTCAAGGTGATTTGCAAATTCATGAGCGATACCACAGTATTCGAGAGACCGCATTTGAGCTTTTGAATAATGACATTTTGCCGGTGGTGAACGAAAACGATGCAGTTACCAGTGATGACCAGAAAGTAGGCGACAATGATAATTTGTCAGCGATGATTGCGGCTGCTGTCGATGCAGATTGCTTGATTATTTGTTCGGATGTTAATGGTCTGTACACGGACAACCCTAATACTAATCCGCATGCCGAGTTGATTAAGCAGGTCGAGGTAATCGATCGCTCGATTTATAACATGGCTGGAGGGCCTGATAGCGCGGTAGGAACGGGCGGCATGCGTACCAAGTTGGAGGCAGCTGAAAAGGCTACCTCCAATGGCATTTTGACCTATATCGTGAACGGACTTAATACCAGCAGTTTTAATCAATTGTTTGAGGGTAAAAATCCCGGCACGGCCTTTTTGCCATTTAAGCAACCGTTGGATGATCGCACCCATTGGTTAACGCATACTTCGAAAGCGAAAGGCGAGGTCATTGTACGCAATGATGTCGCTGACAAAGCCAATGGTGAGCAGCTAAATTTCGACCATAACGACATTGTTAATGTTGTCGGCGAGTTTGCCACGGGTGACACAATCTTAGTGCGCACTGAAAAGGGGCGCAAACTGGCAAAAGCGGCCAGTCAGCATAGCAGTTGTATGCTTAATTTAATTGTACGGGATGATATTGATGAGTCGGCGATAGAAACGTCGGACAATGACAACCCGATTATAGAAGAGAATTCATTAGCAATATTGGAGAACAAATGACCGATATAATTTCGTTAGCGAAACAGGCAGCAGAAGCTGCCAAAGTTCTGGCTATGTTGAGCACCGAGGAGAAAAACCGTGCTTTGGAAAAAGTTGCCAGTGCCATTGAAAGTAATCAATCGACCATCCTCGCGGTGAACGAACGTGAAGTTGCGCGCGCTAAAGGGGAAGGTTTGGATGATGCATTCATTGATCGACTGACGCTGAATGAACAACGCATTCAAGAAATGGTGAGTGGTATTCGCACCATTATTGAACTCGATGATCCGGTTGGCATGTCGCGTCAGCTGGATAACCCGCCAAGTGGTATTGAGGTGAACAAAGTTCGGGTTCCGCTTGGGGTGATTTGTATGATTTATGAAGCGCGGCCAAATGTCACCGCTGATGCATCAGCGCTATGTTTCAAGTCGGGTAATGCCATCATTTTACGTGGCGGAAAGGAAGCGCTGGACACCAGTTTAGCGATTGCCAAGGTGATGCAAGATGAATTAGTTGCGCTTGGTTTACCGGCGTCTGCGATCACCGTGGTTCCCGACCCTGACCGAGCACTGATGACTACGCTGATCCAACAAAACGAAACCATTGACTTAGTGATCCCACGCGGTGGTGAAGGCTTGATACGGTTTGTCTCTGAAAACAGTACCATCCCTGTTATCCAGCACTTTAAAGGTGTGTGTCACTTATATGTTGATAAAGCGGCCGATTTGGCGATGGCTGAGCAACTGCTAATTAATGGTAAAACGCAGCGTACAGGTGTGTGTAATGCCTTAGAATGTGTGTTGGTTGATCAGCAAGTGGCGGAAGATTTCTTACCAAAAGTAGCGCAAATGGCCGCCGATAAAGGCGTGCGCATTCATGCGTGCCGGCGAGCGGTTAAGTACTTTGATGGAGCCAATGAAATCGCTGATGATGCGTTTGGCGAAGAGTACTTAAGTCTTGAGTTGGCGGTTCGTGTGGTGGATGATTTTGATCATGCGATTGCCCATATCGATCGGTTTGGTAGTCAGCATACCGAAGTTATTTGCACTAAGGATAAAGACACCGCTGCGCGGTTCCAACGACGCGTTGACGCGGCGGTGGTGATGGCGAACGCTTCGTCACGCTTTTCCGATGGCGGACAGCTGGGGCTGGGCGCTGAAATTGGTATTGCTACGACCAAGTTACACGCCTATGGCCCGATGGGGCTTGAGTCGTTAACCACGGAAAAGTTTGTTGTTAACGGAACTGGACAAACTCGACAGTAGCGCAATTGTTAGCTAGATAAAAGCCGCCAAACGAGCGGCTTTTTTTGTGTTCCTTTACCGCGAGAATCGACAGGTCAGAGGATTGAGATATTCATTGAATTTATCTTGCACATCTTCGCTTGGTTGATATGATGCCCGAGTTGTTGTGAAACCAGAGGAGTGGTTTTGCGCAACTATGTAGACACTTTTTAAACAAGCAGGGCCGCATGACTCGAGAAGAAAAAAAACAACAACGTCACGACGCGATTGTAACGCATGGACTCAACCTTATTCGTCAACATGGTTTTGATGAAGTTTCCATTAAACAAATCACTGAAGCGGCAGGACTCGCAAAAGGAACCTTTTTTAATTACTTCGCCAGTAAAGGTGATTTGATTGCGTTCTGGTATGACTCAATTGTTGAGCAAGCCATCAACCTTTCTATCAATGAAATTCATCCGACGCTAAGTGAACACATTTTAAATGTTAGTCTCTATTGTTTAAATGCAGCGCGTTCGGAGCCACAACTGTGGGATGCTAAGCGCAAGCTAGTGGCATCCAATACCGCACTGCAAGAAGCGGAATGTCGAATGGATCGAGAGTTGAAAGCTTTTATCGCAAACACCCTCGAACAAACCGCTACCGAGGTTAACTCACAGCAATTAGCTGAATTGCTGGTTTGTATTTTAACCGGCACAGTCCAAGAGTGCGCAACCTATGCGCAGCATCATGATGTTGAAGCGACCATTCGCGATCGCGTGAAAAATTTATTGCGACTAGCGGGCGCTTAATCGGTAAGTTGTTCGACTACGCCTCGTTTTAATCACCGCGAGTGGGAATATTGCTCAAAAACAGTTAGAGTCTATACAATTCAATGAGAGTGATGCGACGAGGTGTTCAGTGACCGATAACACGGATCCAAAAATTTTATTGAGCGATGGCGAACTTGCTGAAAGCGAGACGCCCAAAACTGAGCGATCGACGCAGCGAGAAGAAGAAGAGCGTCAATACAGCAGCGTTATTGTAAAACGCGTCGATGAATCACTGCGTCATCCCGATGACATCCTTGAACGCACCATTGAAGAGGGGCAAGAGCAACTCAATCGTTCATTTTTATCTTTGCTGATCTCTTCAGCAGCGGCTTCAATGATTTTATGTTTTACCGTAATGGCGGTTGCCGTCATGATGGGTATAACGCAAGAGGTGGCTACGAGTAGCGCTAAGTTTTGGGTCGCCTTAGTTTATCCCCTTGGTTTTATATTAACGATATTATCGGGCACGCAATTATTTACCGAGCACACCGCAACAGCGGTTTATCCGGTGTTAGATAAACGTGCGGCTTTTCCTGCTTTATTAAGATTATGGGCAACGGTTATTCTTGGTAATCTAATCGGAGCCGTGATTGGAGCGGGTTTTCTGGTGGCCGCCGATAATGTCATTCAAGCCAAAGAAAGTTACATTACGTTGGGACATCACTTAACTGATCTAGCGGCACGTGACTTATTGATTAGCTCATTGCTCGCGGGCTGGTTGATGGCTTTAGGGGCTTGGTTGTTGCGCTCGAGTTCAAATACCGTTGCCCAAATTGTTTGCATTTTTATTGTCACTTTTTTGATTGGTCTCGGTGGATTGCATCATTCAATTGCCGGCTCGGTAGAAATT
The DNA here is from genome assembly GCA_013373545.1 of Gammaproteobacteria bacterium. Lineage (GTDB taxonomy): Bacteria > Pseudomonadota > Gammaproteobacteria > Enterobacterales > Kangiellaceae > Pleionea. The sequence continues at coordinate 12,183 of JABXHQ010000093.1, read as the reverse complement.
TTAGTAGCGGCAATGGTTAGTGATCATTTTTCTTTGTTTGAAATAGTCCGCTTTATTAGCCTTGCGCTGGTTGGCAACTTAATTGGTGGTAGTGTTTTTGTCGGTGCATTAAATTATACCCATATTCGACGAACTCAATGAGCAATCGCCTTTAAAAAGATAAATTCATCCCCATCATTAGTGGATGAAAACATCATCAACAGAATCAAACAAAGTTTGGCGCGGCTTGCGTTACCTGTGGGGCTTTATTGTCATTTTATGGATTGTCCATGCAGCTCAAGCATTAGCGCATCATAGCCTTTACTATTTAGGCGTATTGCCACAGCACGTCACTGGCCTTATTGGTATTGTTACCGCGCCATTTATTCATGGCGATTGGGGCCATCTAGCGAATAACTCATTATCCTTAATGATCCTTGGTAGTTTAATGTGGTATGCCTATCCTAGCGCGACCAAGCAAAGCCTACTGATAATTTGGTTATTCAGCGGTATTGGGGTTTGGTTGTTTGGTCGTGAAAGCTATCACTATGGCGCCAGTGGTGTCGCTTATGGTTTGTTTTATTTTCTTTTTGTCGCGGCTATGGTTCGGCGTGATAAAAAAGCCATTGCGGTTATGTTGGTGGCCGTTTTAATGTATGGCTCGATGGTGTTAGGTGTATTGCCTTGGGATGCAAAAATTTCTTTTGAAGGCCACTTATCCGGAGCCGTGGGTGGGTTACTCAGCGTTTTTTTATTTCACCGCAAACAACAAGCGCCGCCGGTGCCCCGTTATGATTGGGAAGTTCATGACGACCTCGATGATGAAGAGCCTTACTGGCTAACCACTTCGAACGAGCAATCAACGGAGTTTGCCAGCCAACGATACAGTAGTGACCAGCAAGCTAAATCGGATCCTCAGTCTCGTTCGGAACAACAGTCTCGCTCAGATTAATGATTGTCTAAGTTCAATCGATAGAGCTTGCGATGGCAATCTTGTCGTTATCGATGAGCTCATCTAAATTAGTTTTAATTTTACTGACAATAGTCGAATCGATGGCTGTGGTGTCTGTCGGATGGAAGCAGGCCCAGCCATTACGACCATGTTGTTTTACATAATAAAGCGCGTGATCCGCCAACTCCACTGTTTGCTCCCAAGTTAAAGCATGTGGTTTATTGGCAAAAAACGGATACTCAGAAAAACCAATTGAGCAGGTAACATGCAGCGAAGTTTGTTCATCAATGACAAACTCAGTGGTATCAATCTTATTCCGCAAACGTTCGATAATTTCGACACTCTTGGTTGCATCCATCGGCCGGAACACTACTAAAAATTCTTCTCCGCCCCAACGCACTGCATAGTCGCCTTCTCGGATATTAGATTTAATAATATCCGAAAACATTTTAATAATTGCATCGCCAGCATTATGACCAAATTTATCATTAATATTTTTAAAGTGATCGATATCTGCGAGCATAAAAATCATCGGGCCAGTGGTTCTTAATCGTTCAAACTCACGTTCAAAATGTGCTAAATCGCTGGGTAACTGACTATTTAAATAGCGGCGGTTTTTTAATCCCGATAATTGGTCGGTGTGACTCGCTTCTTTTAATGCTGCGACAGCTTCATGAAGCTTTTGATTAGAGACCTCGAGTTGAGCGGTATGCTCTTTAATTTTTTGTTCTAGCTCGAGCTTCTTTTCTTGTAATGAGCGTAAGCGAAGGCGATGCCAAAAGTAAACAACGATAATTGCAGCAACAATGCAAATTAAGTAAAACCAAATGGTTTCATAATAGTAAGGAGCAATGGAAAACTGAAACTCTGCGGCTTGGTTGCTCCACTTCCCTGCATTATTGGAGGCACGAACAGCAAAGGTATATTGACCTGGAGGCAAGTTGGTATAGTTGACTCTGCGTTGCGCTTTGGAATCATGTAACCGCCATTGCTCTTGGTAACCTAACAACCGGTATTCAAACTGTACACTTTTCGGATCGCGGAAACTTAATGCAGTAAAGTCGATAGCGATGTCACGTTGATCTTCGCTAAGACTAAATTTTTCATCATCGATATAGTGCCATTGGTTGGCGAAGTAAAAGCGCTCGATTAATACATTTGGGGCGATTTTATTCAGGGTGATATTATCAGTATCCAGTTTAACTACACCATCGCGACTGGGATACCACAAAGTATGGCCTTGGAAAAATCCTTTGGCATTGCCCGCGCCATTGCAACAAAAAGATTTTTGACTACCAATAATGCCACCGCTTTCACTCAGTAGCATATAAGCGCCTAACTGGTTGGTACGACGCTCGATATAATCAATAATAAACGGGAGCGGAACTTGGTAGAGGCCTTTGAAACCACTAACCCAAAGATGATCGTGATTGTCACGTAGTAAGGTGAAGCTTTCATTCGCGGGTAGTCCATCATTTTCAGTTATGTGATGCCAATAGTTTTGATGGAAAATAAACAAACCTTGGCTCAAGGTCGCAATGGCAATATTATCATCGCCAAACTCTAAAATAGCCGTGACATCTAACGATTGGTTCAAGCCTTGGTTGAGCCCAACCGGCTGCAGCATGTCACCCTCAACGCGATATAAACCCTTTTGTGTGCCGACCCAAATTTCACCATTACGCATTTCACGAATGGGGCGCATCAAAAATGAAAATTTTTCTGGAGTTGAATAACGTTTTATCGCCTGCTCGGTATATTCAAACAAGCCATCGGAAGTAGCCATCCACAAGCGATTGCGACTATCACGAAAAATACTATTAATTTGCAGTGATGAAAAGTGCTCATGAAATTTCGGCGGCACTACCTCTCCGGCGACTAAGCGAGTTAACCCTTTGCGAGTTCCAATCCATAATCCATCTGCTTCCGCCAGCATGGTGTATACCGTTGGATGAGGCAATTGGCTGGCTTCTAAAATAGTGCGAAATTGGTTGTTTTCGAGCTTTGCTAAGCCACTGTTGGTACCGGTCCAAATAGCATCTCCGGACACAGTGGGTGTTACGCTCCAAACCAAAGTATCGGTTAATCCAGCGTCGCGACTAAACCGATAAGTTCGCCCACTCCATACTCGCGCGATGCCGTCGATATAACTGCCGAGCCAAAGATTCTTCTCATGATCTTCGTAAATGGTATGCACTTGTTTAAAGTCATGTTTATTATCGTTTTTGACATGATCGGTTACGCGGTCGCCATGGATCCGAAATAACCCTTTGATGGTGCCTACCCATAAATTGTCGTCGGAATCTTTTCCGAGCGCATCGACCGGGTAACGAAATAACTCACTATCGGTTTGAAATTCTTGCAGTTGGCCGTTGGGGGTTAGAAACAGTAAACCTTTATTAGTTGCAAGCCATAGCTTGCCTTTATACACGATGGATTGATTGACCGTTGCTTGTTGGTAGTCTGCGGGAAACAAAAGCTCTTCGACTTGCTGCCCGTTAACTTTTAGCAAGCGGCCGACCACGCTGATATATAAAGTATCCCCGTGGGCTAAGATATCCTGACTGGCTTGCTTAATTAAGGTAAAAGGTTTTAACTGACCTTGCTCGAAATAGAACACGCCTTCATTGGCGCTGACCCAGATTTGGCCCTGGGTGGTTTCGGCAATAGCTTGGATATTAAGTTCTGAAGGCTGTTGATCCAATGCCGTTGGTACTGCAGTAAATTGATGTTTGTGGCGAACCGTTAGTCCTTTATAAGTGGCAATCCAAAGCCGACCAGATTGATCTACGTGCAAGTCTTGAATGAAATTACCGCGAATTCCGGGTGTGTTGTCAGTACTGTAGGTTTTAAATTGCACACCATCAAAGCGCGCTAAGCCCGCTTGAGTGGCCACCCATATGTAGCCGTCGTTGTCTTGCAGAATTGAACTGACAGTTATTTGTGGTAAGCCTTGCTCAATCGACCATTTGTCGACAACGTAGTTTTGAAAGCGTTTTTCAGGATCGAGTGCGGCCAGCTTGATGCTGAATAGGGCACAAAAAAATAGGGTAACGCGCAGGGCAGTAGATATCGACATTCAGATAGATAATCTTTAATTTTGTTTTATCTTAGTGTAGGCAAGATCTACGAATAAACCAACTTAGGCAAGCAATTTTGACCCTGGTCATAGCGATATTTGTGACTCGATTAAAACTTTATCGGAACAGCGTTTAGCTAAACCTTGGCAGTGGTTAGCTTGGCGAGTCATTCTCATCGCCGCCGGTTTGCTTGAGCGGTAGCGATAACCGAGGAAACGAGATGCAGTAGAGTGCTTTTATATTAGTTATTTCTAATGTAGTATAGACGCTATACTTGTGCCCAATGAGAGTCGTAGGAGCCCTATTATGACTGTTTGTATTGAAGCGTTTTTAGATAACGACACGGCCACCTTTAGCTATGTTGTTTTTGATGCGGCCGCTCGCCGCGGTGTAGTGATTGATCCGGTATTAAATTTTGACGTTAGCTCGGGTCAGACTCACACCGACAGTGTGGAAAAAATCAATACGTTTATTCAGCAAGAACAACTGAATATCGACTGGATTTTGGAAACACATGCGCATGCTGATCATCTAACCGGTGCCCAATGGCTACGGGATAAGTTAACTGCCAAAGTTGCGATTGGTGAGCATATTCAAGACGTGCAAAAAGTCTTCTCAAAGTTGTTTAATCTTAGCGACGATCCCATGGTCAGTGCGACAGCTTTTGATAAGCTGCTGAGTGATGGAGAGACACTAACGGTCGCCGGGCTAACGATTCGTGCGATGCATACACCGGGTCATACGCCTGCCGACATGGTCTATATCATTAATGATCAGCATGTGTTTGTCGGCGACACGATTTTTATGCCTGATGTAGGAACGGCGCGTTGTGACTTCCCAGGCGGTGATGCGACACGTTTATATCATTCGGTTAGCAAAATACTGGCAATGGATCCTGATACTCAGCTGTATATGTGCCACGATTATCCGCCGCAAGGACGTGGGCCAGAGTATCAAACAACGGTGGCTGCGCAGCTGGAGCACAATAAGCATGTGAAGCGATCGGTTTCATTAGCTGAATTTGTTCAAATGCGTGAAGAACGTGATGCAACGCTCGCGGTTCCTAAACTAATTATGCCGGCCATTCAGGTCAACATTCGCGCTGGGCATCTACCTACCGCTGAAGGCAACGGCGTGCGCTATCTTAAACTGCCGTTGGACCAAACTATTTAATTACAACCATAAAGGCTTATGTTGCGTCTTACCAATACAGTGAATCAAAACGATGGATAACGGTGAATTTTCTTGACTAGCGCTATGGCGGAAACGCCGAAAGATTGTCCTTGTCCTAGTTGCGGCAATATCATAATTGACCGTTTCTGCTCTCATTGTGGCGAAGAGCGGTTACGTCCTGAGCTGCGCGGGGTTGCTCACTTAGTCCGCCAGCTACTCGAAGATCTAACATCGATCGATGGAAAAATAGGCTCTACTCTCAAGCTTATTCTGTTTAAACCCGGTCAGTTTGAACTAAATTATTTTTGCGGTCGCCGAGTCGATTTTCTAAAGCCGATTACTTTTTTCTTGTTGATTAATGTGTTGTATGTGATGTTTTCGCCAATCACAGATTTTTATGTTTCTTTTGTCGACCAACTCACCATGCAACCCTACAGCCCTTGGATTGCGCCTTGGGTCAAACAGCAAATAGCGGCTTTAGGTTACACCTTGCAAGAATTTCAGTCGTATTATGATCAACTGGTAAAAGTGTTAGCACGCTCATTAATAATTATCCAAGTGCCTATTTTCGCGCTGCTGAGTTATTTGATTTGCTTTCGGCGAGAGTATTATTTTGCTGACTATTTAATCTTCTCGTTAAATTTTCATGCTTGGCTGTTAATTTGGATAATCGTAGCGCAGCTACCTGCTTGGCTAATTGTTACCCTTGCCGATTGGGTCGGTTTACGCGAGTGGGTCTCAGGAATTTACTTTTTACTGTTACCTTTGGGATTAATCGCTTACTTAGCCATAGCGATGCACCGCTTTTGGCAATTTCGCTGGTGGAGTTTATTACTGCGACTGGTGGCGCTCGTAGCAGCCTTTCAAATTGCTCATTCTTGCTATCGACTGATTCAATTTTACATTACTTTCTATATGGTCCAAGTTCCGGATATCGGCTAACCATCCTGTTAATTTTGCAGCGGTGACTTCCCACGCTAAACAAGGTAAGCTTGGCGTTGTAGTCGATTGTTATAACAAGAAAAGAAAGGAATATTAGGATGCAAGCGGAAACCATTTCATACCGTCCTACTTGGATGAAACTGATCGGTATTTTTATGATTATTCTTGGCGCTATGAGTTTACTCAGTGGTATCAGTGAAATGACCTCTTCCAGTTGGGAAGAAATGCAGGAAGAATTAAAAGAGATTTCTCCTGACTATGAAATTCAAGATGTCAATGGTGCTGCGGAAACTGAGCAAAATTTCCCTGAGTCGACCACTGATGAGCAGAGCGAGAAAATAGAGTCGCCGCAAACCGGTGTTGAATTTGCTGATAAGCTGATTGAACAAGCGATTAATATTCCAAAATGGTACATCGACTTAACACCAAAGATTGGCGCGATCACGGCATTACTGGCTTTACTTTATCTTGCCGCCGGCATCCTTTTATTGGTGCAAAAGCAGGCAAGGTTTCGCTTATTAGTAACCGCATTAGTTCTGGCTATGACGTGGAATGTAGCCTTAATTGGTATGGCATCGGCTTCCGGAAATTGGATAATTATGATGATTATTCCGAGTGCTTTGGGTGGCTTAATTATTGATGCCATTTTCTTGATCGTTTGCTTAGTTTCCGGCAAAAAGTTGAAAGCTGAATTAGCATTAGCAAGACAAGGTGAAGCACAGGTTATGACCGATCCGACTAACCCTCACGCGCCAACAGCGTAGTAGTGCTAGTGAGTTAATCATTTGAGCAACAAGGAACAACAATGGCGGACATTCAGTTAACGCAAACGCATCACCTGACAGCTGAGCAAGCACGCGCTAAAGTGGACGTGATGGCGGCGAAGTTAGCCGCCGACCTAGGACTTACCACAAAATGGGTGGATGCCAATCAATTGCGCTTTGAACGTAGTGGAGCCAGTGGTGTGGTAATGCTACAAGCGCAACAAATTGCTGTTGAGGTATCACTGGGTTTTTTACTTAAGGCGATGAAAGGTACGATTGAGCGTGAGATTGCCAGTGCATTAGCCGACACCTTTGGCGCCGACAATTAGGCGCCATCGAAGAATCTAGGGCATAGCCGTAAGCCTTGTATCAGCTTGATTTAACAAGCCTCACTGTCTTGTTTTTTATACTCAGATGCGGTGCAACCCATTATTTGCTTGAACGCTTTATTGAAGGTTACTCGATTATTGAATCCCGACTCGAGCGCGATACGTTCAATTGGCCAAGTTATTTGATTATTCTCGAGTAATTCCACCGCATGTTGTACTCGGTAACTATTAATCAGCTGATAAAAATTGCTATTCATGCCCTGACTAATCACTTGCGATAGCGTATGCGACTTTTGATTAAGCGCGCGGGCGAGATCGGTAAGGGTTAGATTTGGCGTAAGATACAATTGTCCATTGCGTAAGGTTTGTTCAATTTCTTTGGCCAGCGCATTGGTGGCTGACGCAGGTAACGCTGAATTTAAATACTTTATTTTTGCGCCGCTTGCAGCGCTTAAATTTGATGTGTTCTCAGTGCTTGACTCAACCACAATTCGCTCTTCATGAGAAAAAGCAATGGCGGGGTTTTGCAAGCTACTCAGGCCAATCGCAAGCACAATAATTGCAATGAAAAGCAGCCAAACTTCACTGACATAACTTAAAGTACCCCACCCTAAATATTGCTGGGCAACAAACAAAGCAACCCAGGTAACTTCCAATAAAATCAGTGCGGTGGCTAAAAAGCGCAGTTGTTGGAGCTGTTGTGGGCTGCTATCTGAGCGTAAATTTTTCGCGACCGTGACAAACTGATTTAACTGACGCCAACCGAGAATCAGATAGGTGGCTAAATGTGCTTTAACACTTAATAAAATTGCTATAGTGAGTGTGGGAAGTTGTGGTGACGGCTCACCAGCACGCAGTGCCGCAAGGCGATCATAGAAAGCCACTTTGAGTTCAGCTGGTCGAAATACATCGTCTGTATTAAACACCAGCCACATGGCAAGCCATGGTAGCAAATGCAATAGCCATAGGTGAGCACTAAATGAAGCTCGTGCAGTTACTTGGCGAGTATAGGCGTAAAAGAGTGGGCCCAATAGCAGAACCATCAACGGCATTAGGTCGAGCAAGTGGGGGACATAGCGGTAAAATCCTGAGTATTGTGCGCCACCTTCGAACAGTTTATAAGCCAACACGGCAAGAATAATCGCCAATAACCGTCCAGAGTTACCTGCACTCGTGCGCCGCCATAGTGCAATCGCCAGCATCAGTGCGTGGCTAAACGCAATAAAATAGACAACGCCGAGAAATGTACTGTTCATACTTCACCTTTATCGATTCATCTGATATCGACTTAGCTCGATAATACCGCTTGTAGCCGCCAATCTGTAAGTCTCAATGCAAATTATCATCGGCTTTACCTGCTGCGAATGGTAAAAAATGTAAATCTACAGCCAGCTTATCAAGCCAATGCGGGATCCTCGCTATATCTATTGCTCGGCATTTAGCCCATCGATATCCATTTATAAGTATTAAGGAGCAATATAATGATCCAACGAACCACATTCGCCTTGATTGTTTTATGCGCGAGCTTGTTAGCCGGAGATCTCTGCGCCAGCGAAAAGCATTATCGACACATTATGTTTCGCGAATCACCGTATGCCGCTTATCGAGGCATTCATCCCATCGATGTTGCCACCAGCCAAGCGGTGCAACATTATGAGTTTGCCTACGATCCTGCGGGGCGGTTAACTCGAGTTAGTCAAAAGCTGGGGGATAAGCGGATTGCCGCGCATGGCACTTGGGACTCATTTATTTGGTTTGCGCCGGAAGTTCGAATTGAATACACCGACAACCAAGAAGTCCACACCTATTATGGACTCGATGGTGCGCAAATTGAGGCGCATGGCAAGGTTTGGCGTGCGGTCTATTCACTTGATAAGCAAGGGCAGCGCCGCGCCTTGGCTTTTTATGATCGAGCAGGAGAGCCGGTCGAGAGCGAGTGGCAAGTGCAGCGCTATGAATGGCGTGTGGCGAAAGATGGTCAAATTTTCGAGCGGCGCTTTAACCTTTCCGGAGAGCTTGCAAAGTTACGCCCTGAACTAGAATTTTACGAAGTGAAGTTGGAATATGACTTCGATGGTAAGTTGATGTTTATGCGTAATTACGGTTTAAACCATGAACTCACGAATAATGAAACGGGGGCTGCTATCGACCGAATTACCTACGATCTCGCGGGGAACTTTGTTCGTTGGCAAGTTTATAACAAAGAGGGTATGCCGGTTGAAGGCAATCGCCCGATGGTTCATATGGGCGAGCATTTATATGATGCATTCGGTAATAAAATTGGCCTACGTGGATTTGATCGTTTCGGTAATCCTATGACGTTTTCTTGGGGCGATTTTATGCAACGGACTTGGTACAACGCACATGGTGTGCGCAGTGCTTTGCAGGTAATACAAGCGGATGGCTCGATAGATTTGCATTTAACTTATCAGTACACCGAGGACTTGTCGGCTCAGATCGGTGTTACTTCGATTGATGCAAATGGCGCCTTAAAAAATGATCCACGCTTAAATGGTGCCGCTCAAGTTAAATTTCAGTTGAATGAACAAGGTGTCCGTGTCCCGCTCTTTTTCGCAGCCGATGGAAGCCCGATGAAGCGCTAAAGGCTATGGACTACCTAGCTATATTTGTGGCGAGTTCCTGGAGCAGCGTGCCCCGATGAACTCGCTGTCATAGCTTGGAATTAGTTAACAGCGGGATCTATTTCGAGTAGGAGATTAAAAATGCATAAACTAGGGCTATCAATTTATTTAGTACTGACCAGCTTCTGCGCGTTTGCCAGTGAGAGTGAATTGAATTGGAGCGCAGAACAACGTGACATTATTGAGCTGAGTCGTTTTGTGGCACTGGCGCCCAAACAAGTCGGCTTCGATGCTTATGCTGATATGTTTCATCCGGAATTTACTAACTGGTACATGAAAGGCGGTCAAGAAAGCTTGCGCAACCGAGCGGATTATTTAACGCTGGTGAAAGGATGGCTCGATGCTGGTAATTATGCGACTTACAGTAAAGTAATTCCGATCAGTGTTGAAATATTTGGCGATCTGGCGTACGTACGTTTGCTAAAAGAAGAACGTTTTCATCATCCCGATCAACCGCCGACGCAGTTTGTTGGTCAATTTGCTAGTTTGCTAAAAAAGCATAACGGCAGATGGACTTTCTACCGCACTTCCTTTCAAGAGCGCTATCGAGGTTCGCTGGCGGACTCGAAAATGGCGTTATAGTCTTTTGGGGTTGTTGGTCTTAGCTGTGTAGTGAAGCGCAACCCACTCAAAACCTTGTTCGGTAAACTTTAAGTTGGGTGCTAACGTAAGTCATAGGTGCTGCGCGGAAAAATACTTAAATTGAAATGAAGGGTATTAACTAACAGAGTTAAATAATATCAGGCGTTCGATCACCCATTTTTTAAAAATATGACTTTTATTCTAGCCATTGTGACTAAAGGCCTGTAGGCTATTCGTTGTGAAAAGTGAGCGATTTATTTACGCTTATATGAATAGAGTTAGTGTTATGCAAATGGATAGAGAGCACCTATTTAAAGAAATGGATGAGTTATTTCCGAAAGTTGTAAAACCCAAGGGGATATCTATGTCTTTTCATAAAATAGGGTGTATTCACTGCGAAGAACTAAGGAAAGACTTAGCCCATGTCAATGGAGCTTTTCCAGAAGAAGAGCTGCGAACGATTTATGATGAGCTTTCTTGCTTGTCTAGTGAAGGTTTACTTTGGGTGATGCCCGCATATTTAAAGTACATTATTGGCACAGAAGCATCTTTAGAGTCCGATGAAGTTGAGATTGAGTTTTTCATCTATAATTTTTCTCCGGAGCTAAAATACCAAAAAGAAACTATTTCTCGGTTAGGTTCCTTGAGCAAATCACAGCTTTCCTTTATTAGTAAAGTCTTTGAGTGGCTTAGCTCATTCACATATTGGCGCGAATGGCACGGAGAAGATCTTGAGAGGGCAAAAGTATTTTTAAACAATATTGATGCATAACAAATCCACGTTGCATCTGCCACTGCGTGCCAAGACAGTCTTTCCAATCGTGTCTCGCTACAAAACCGCCACAAGTGCGGGTGTTTTGCACTAATTAAAGAATGGAGTTGTAATGAAAAATATTTTAAAACTTTTTTGGATACTTCTTTTCGTCATTCTCACAAACAAATCATTTGCTGTTGAATGTAAGTCAGAGTGTCAACTAGAACAGGTTAAGCTCTATTTTGCAGCTTTAGATAAGGTTGCAAGGAAAGGCTCTACATCAAATGATATTGATGCTCTTTTAGAGCTTACCCATGAAAATGTAAAATATATTCACGTTGAATATGAGGCAAATTTTGATAAAAAAACTTGGCGAAAAGCATTTCTTCGAAATTTAGAACTTGGTAGATATCAAAATACTGAAGAGAATGAGAAACGTATTTTAAGATCTATTTCAGGTAAAAACTATTTAGCAGTTGAATACTCCAGAGGTATTGTTCAAAGCGATGGTAGTTGGTCAGGCTCTGAACCACTTTTAGCTTTATTTGGTTTTACAGATGGTAAAATTTCTCTAATCAAAGAGCTTTGGTAAAGTGACTAGCAAACTGTGCAAGCAGGACGGCTAAAGTTTGGCTCGGCTTCGCTTCGCGATACGTTTTAGCCAAACATTAATCCGCCCCTTAACAGGGCGTTATACTTATGAATGATGCTCGAGCAACCAAACTCAGGTGATCTTTCCCCGAAAAATCACTTACCGAATCACTCATGGCTTACGAGTCGGAGCCGACTCAAAACACGATTGAATAGGGTGAAAAATGGTGTTGCCTTTAGACTTGGTACTGGGGAGTTGGGCCGGGTTGTAGAGAGCGAGTCGGAGCCGACTCAAAACACGATTGAATAGGGTGAAAATGGTGGGCCCTCCCAGACTTGAACTGGGGACCTGCCGATTATGAGTCGGATGCTCTAACCAACTGAGCTAAGGGCCC
>JABXHQ010000123.1 GCA_013373545.1 Gammaproteobacteria bacterium | reverse complement strand
GCCCTTGCGGTTCTTGTTGATCTTGTAGGCCATCGTCTTGACGCCCCAGTACTCCTGCTCGACCAGCTTGCCGCCGTTGTCGGACAGAACAGCACCGAAGTGTTCGATGAGGCCTTCTGCTTGCGAGTTGGACAGGTCCTGACGCGCAATCATGACATGCTCATAGAGTGGCATGCGAACTCCTGTTTGTGTCTAGGCGCATTTCATAGACCGGGCATCACATGCTTCCGCTGCCTGGTCACGAGAGGCTGCGCGGATCGAAAGTGTCGCGGAAGCAGGGCCTCCTATACAGGCTGAGACGCAAAGAGCAAGGCAAAACCGGCACGGCCCGGAGGGCGCAGCGGGGTGCCGCTGCAAAACCGCAGCCGCGCCGCATTGCTGCCCCAATGCCAGCCTTGAGTGTTTAACGAAGTCTTAACGCAAAAGGCGCGCCGCCGCACGGCGTTCGCGCGGGCCACCCGCCGGCCGGGGCAGTTACAGACGGAACAGCTTTAGAAAGGGCAGTCAGATGGCAGTGACAGATCAAACCCCGCCTGCGTTTGGCGCCGCAGCAAGGGCGGTGCCGCTCAGCCTGCGGCTGGAGGCAAACTGGAAACTGCGGCTGACCCTGCTGCGCCTGCTGGGGGTGGCGATGCTCCTTGGCTCCACCGGGCTGTGGCTGGTGCCCGGGGCCGGGGCCGATCCTGCGATGAACCTGATCCGGATGGGGGTGTCGGTGGTGTTCCTGCTGACCGGGCTGGTGCTGATGACCGCGCATGGGGCCGGCAGCCGGTCCGAGGCCTGCTTCGATCCGGTGCGCCGCGAATTGCGGGTGCTTCAGCGCGACGGGCACAGCCGCCCGGCCACGGTGCTGCGCCGCAGTTACGAAAGCCTCGGCGCGGTCCGGCTGACCGCCGCGTCCGTGCAGATGTATGAAACAGACGGCAGCCTGCTGATCGAGCTGCCGCTCCGGTCCGCCGCGATGCGCAGCCAGCTGCGCGACCAGTTCAGCGGCGCGGTGCGGATCCTGACCTGAACGCCATCACATTTCCGCGAGACAGGCCCGGCGGCACTCCCGCCGGGTTTTGTGTTCGCCCGCTCACAGATACTGTTGGTTTTTGCCGGCTTCCTTTCCGGGAGCCATTCGCCGCATCTGTTCCTAACAAGATTTGTTCACACGGAGCCTTTCCCATGAAGAAGACCCTGCTTGCCGCCGCCCTGGCCGCCGCCGCTGCAACCGGCGCTGCCGCCGCCCCCGAGAAATACGTTCTGGATCCCGGCCACAGCCAGATCCTGTTCGACTACAACCACCTGGGCTATTCGACCACCTACGGGCTGTTCGCCGGCTTCGAAGGCGAGATCATGTTCGACCAGGAAGACCCGGCAAACTCCTCCGTTTCCGTTTCCATGCCCCTCAGCAGCATGTTCACCGGGTGGCAGGCGCGCTTCGATCACTTCATGACCAAGGATTTCTTTGACGCCACCGAGGATGAAACCATCAGCTTCACCTCCACCGGCATCGAAGTGACCGGCGAGGAGACCGCCAAGATCACCGGCGATCTGACCCTGAACGGCATCACCAACGAGGTGGTTCTGGATGCGGCGCTGAACCAGGTTGGCGAGCACCCGATGGAGGGCAAGCCCTGGGCCGGTTTCGACGCCACCACCACGATCCTGCGCTCCGATTACGACATGGGCATGTTCGCGCCCTATGTCTCTGACGAAGTGGAGATCGAGATCTCCATCGAGGCGATGCAGGCCGAGTGATCGGTGCTTCCGGCGCTTAGAGGCGCCGGGTTGCAGAATGGGAAGGGCGTGTCCGGGAGGGCGCGCCCTTTTTGTTTGGGGCCGATTTGTTTGGAGCTGTGGGGCCGGGCGTCCGGGTGTTTGGAAAGAGCGCTTGGCTTGAGAGGGTTTGGCGCGCCAGGGGGCGTATTTGAGGGCTGCCTTAGCGCGGGCAGGGCGCTGCGGCGGGCATGAAAAAGGCGCCGCGGGGGAGCGGCGCCTTGTCGTGATGTGTCGTGTCTTTCCTTGGTGTGTCGTAGCCGGGCCTACTCGGCACGTGTCGCGGTGAGGTCGAAGAAGATCTCGACCGGGAAGGCGACGGTCTTTTCGTCCGGCATGGTTTCCCCGATGCCGTAATCCATCCGGTTCACGGTGACGCTGGCGGTCGCATGGGCGGTGCCATCGGTGATTTCAAGCGCGAAGGGGAAGGCGAGCGGCTGGCTGACGCCGACAAGGGTGAAGGTGCCCTCGGCGCGGGGGCCTTCGGGGGTCTGGAAGAGATCGGCCTCGTAAGTGGCCATGGGATGTGCCGCGGCATCGAGGAAGTTTTCCCCAAGCGCCTGTTCGGTGACCGAGCCGAGGGTCATCGTGGGGGTGGAGACATGGACGGTCACATGGCCGGCCAGCCCCTCTGTCACGCTGTCGTCCCAGGCGATCTGGGCGGTCCAGTCGGCGAAGCTGCCTTCGACGCGCTTGCCGAACTGGGTGACGGCCAGGCCCAGGCTGCGTTCGGTGACCTGCCAGTCGCTGGCGACGCTTTCCAGGGCCGGGGTGGCGGCCTGCTGGGGGGCGGCTTCGGCGCCGGGGCGGTTGGCGATGCCGATGCCGACCACCGCCATCAGGACCACGGCGGCCGAGGCGGCGGGCAGGGCGTGGCCCGGTTGCTTCTTGCTGCCGGCGCGGGGGGCGCCGCGCAGCATCCGCATCAGGGTGGCGTCCTTGTCGATCACGTGGTGCTTAAGCGCGCCGGCGATATGCAGCACCAGCGTTGCGGCCAGCGCCCAGGCAAAGGCCCAGTGCACGCCGGAGAAGATCGCGGCCAGCCGGTCGCTTTGCGGCACGAAGGGCAGGTGCTGGCCGAAGGGCCAGAGAATCGGCGCAAAGCCCGTGGTCGCGGAATGATGCAGCCAGCCGGTCAGCGGCACCAGGATCAGCGAGGCATAGAGCAGCCAGTGGACGACCTCGGCCAACAGGGCCTCGGCGCGGCGGTCGCCGTTCAGCAGGCCGGGGCGGGGCTGGATCACCGCCCAGAGCACGCGCAGGATCGAGGTGAAGAAGACCGCGAGGCCCAGCGTCTTATGCACGGAGAAGAGCGTGGCCGTGGTGGCGACAAGCCGGGCCTGGTCTTGCGGGGCGGCGGTGGCGATATCGGCGGACATGTCGTGCGCGATCAGGCCGAGGGGCCAGGCGAGGAGGATCAGCAGCGCGGTCAGCCAGTGGATGCTGCGCGTGACGGGACCGTAATGGCTGGCGCTGTCGCGCAGCCCGCCGTCGGGGCGGCGCTGTTCGGGGCGGCCGGTATCATGAGGCAAGGGAATGTCCTTCGGGTTGGCGTGCCGGGGAGTGGCAGGGTTGGGGCGGCATGGCTGATGGCGGGTTGCTGCGCAACATGACGGCGGGGCCGGGGCGGCTCAATTCCTGCTGCCTGCGCAGTATCTGTGCATGAGCGCGCGGCGGCGCGGCCACCGGTGCGCGGGGAACACGCGCTTTGGCTGGGAGGGGCGGGGGCGAGGGCTTGCTTTATCCTGTCCCGTCAGGACCACGCATCAGGGGATGGAAAAGGCCGAGGCCCCGAAGCTGGCGATGAGCGAGGTGATTATCGGTGCCAGCAGGCTGAGCGCGGCTTCGATCTGGCGCAGAAGGTCATGGGTTGTGCGGCCGGCGGCCTCTTCCGGCGTGGGGGCGATGCCCTCTTTCGCCTCTGCGATCTGGCGGTTCAGGACCAGGGTGACGGGCAGGTAGATGCCCAGGATCACCAGCGAATAGCTGACGCCGAAATAGATCGAAACCGCAGAGGTCATCTTGGCGTAGGTGTCATAGTCCGCCGGGCTGAGCACGGCGCGGCGGAAGCTGAACCAGACCAACATGGAGATCATGCCAAGGGTGAAAAGCGTCGAGGCCAGGTAGAGGAACATGCGTGGTAGGCGGTGTCGTGGCCCTTGGGGGACAATCTGCGGGCATTTCCGGCCGTCAGGGGCTGGGGAGGTGCGCGGATCATTGGTGCGGCGCGTCAGCCGGGTGCCGGGGGCGCAAGCCCCCACGCAAGCCGCCCCTTCGATGGGGAAGGCCTGCGTTCCCCCGGCGGCGAGATCGCGCGCTG
>JABXHQ010000100.1 GCA_013373545.1 Gammaproteobacteria bacterium | reverse complement strand
TGATGATCGACCCGTTCGTTCAGTACGCGAGCGTAAATCTATTAGTGTTGAGAAAACTTATCATCATGACAAGGAGTCGCTCGAAGATATCATGGAAAAACTTCCTGAATTGTTTGCAGCGTTAAAAAAGCGCATGAGCAACGATCAAATCGACGATGTAAAAGCTCTCGTGGTAAAAGTGAAATTTACCGATTTTTCGGTGATCACCCGCGAGCGGCGCGCGCAATTTTTGTTTATTGACGTGTTCGAATCTTTACTCAAAGAAGCTTTTGAGCAAAAGCCGCTAGGGGTTCGGCTGATAGGGATTGGAGTCAAATTGTCGCAATCAGGCGATGATGCCTTTGAACAGCTAAATTTACCATTCTACTAATTCAGCTTTCCTTATAGCGCTCCGCTTTGAGCGAAATTGACAATTAAAGCATTTCTTGATTTACTGCAGTGCGGCATTTTATCTTGGTTGTGTATACAAGTGTTTGTTAACAAGCGGCGAACAGATTAATCACAAGCAATAAAATTTTCGAAATATACACAAGCTAATCTCGGTCTACTAGAATAACAACACAAGTGATTTAGGTCCCGAGTTAGAGGTCGCTAATGCGAATCACGTTAGTGCTATCGAGAATAATTCGCGGCATTACTAAGTTAGAGATATTTATCAGTAGCCTTCAAGTACCTGCAAAAAGGAGTTAACTTTGGAAAGTGTCAATGCTGGATTTTCATTAATGCTAATTGGAATGGGAGTTGTATTTTCCTTTCTTACGTTACTGGTGTTTTGTATTAGCGTCAGCTCTAAGTTAATCAATCGTTTTTTTCCGGAACCCACCGCTACCACTCATTCCGCAAATGAAGACGTTACTCAAGCTGAGACGGTTGCCGCTATTAGCGCCGCCGTTCATCAATATCGTCAATCAAAAGTTTAATCTTAAAGGACCGCTATGAGTACTAAGAAAATTAAAATAACGGACGTCGTGCTACGTGATGCCCACCAATCACTATTTGCCACCCGATTGCGTATCGACGATATGTTACCGATTGCGGAAAAGCTTGATCGCGTTGGCTATTGGTCTGCGGAAACATGGGGCGGCGCAACCTTCGACGCTTGTATACGTTTTCTTGGCGAAGATCCTTGGGAGCGACTGCGATTGCTAAAACAGGCAATGCCAAACACGCCGATGCAAATGCTATTTCGAGCGCAAAATATTTTAGGCTATCGGCATTACGCCGATGACGTAGTGCGCAAGTTTGTTGAGCGTTGTGCGGTTAACGGCATGGATGTTTTTCGAGTTTTCGATGCGATGAACGATCCGCGTAACCTGGAGACTGCAATCAAAGCGGTGGTTGAGAATGAGCGCCATGCTCAAGGAACTCTGTCTTATACCGTGAGTCCAGTTCATACTATCGATAAATGGGTGAACATGGCCAAACAACTGGAGTCAATGGGGGCAGATTCCATTTGTATTAAAGATATGGCCGGCTTGTTAAAGCCTTATGTAGCATCCGACTTAGTGAGTCAACTAAAGGCTGCGGTTTCTGTACCTATTGCATTACATTGTCATGCCACAACCGGCTTTAGCACGCCTACCATTTTAAAAGCCGTTGAAGCTGGCGTTGATATGGTCGACACCAGTATTTCATCTATGAGTCTGACCTATGGACACTCACCCACAGAAACCATAGTCGCAATGTTTGAAGATACTCCGTTTGATAGCGAGTTAGACTTAGATTTATTAGAAGAGATTGCCGCTTATTTTCGTGATGTTCGTAAGAAGTATGCACAGTGGGAAGGCAGTTTAAAAGGCGTGGACGCGCGAATTATTCGTTCACAAGTTCCAGGCGGTATGCTTACCAATATGGAAAGTCAATTAAAAGAGCAAGGGGCTGAAGACAAGTTTGACGCCGTGTTAGCTGAAATCCCAAAGGTAAGAGAAGACTTAGGATTTATTCCACTGGTAACACCTACTTCGCAAATAGTTGGTACGCAAGCAGTGCTCAATGTTTTAAGCGGAGAGCGCTATAAAAACATTAGCAAAGAAACCGCCGGTGTTCTTAAAGGGGAGTATGGTGCAACCCCAGCTCCAGTCAATGAATCTTTGCAACAGCGCGTATTAGAAGGACAAGCTCCGATCACTTGTCGACCGGCAGATAAGCTTACTCCAGAAATGGATAAGTTAACTGAAGAGCTGCGCGCACTGGTCAAGCAAGACGGATTTAAGTTGGTTGGTGAAGAAGTTGACTCAGTACTTATCTATGCGTTATTCCCGCAAATTGGTTTGAAGTACCTCAAAAATCGCGATAAACCCGAAATGTTTGAGCCTGCTCCTGATGGTACCAAGAACGCAACCACTCGCACGAATCCAACTACGACACCGGCAACCAGTGATGGTCCAGAGTCCTATACCGTTACCGTTAATGGTAAACCTTTTGCCGTTACCGTTTCACCGGAAGGTGTAGTGGCTTCAATAACCGAACACTCCGCCAAACCACAAAGCAGCGCTAATACTGGAGAGACATTAAACGCGCCGCTGGCAGGTAATATTTTTAAAGTCCTAGTGGCGCCTGGAGAGTCGGTAAGTGCAGGGCAAACGGTAATCATTCTTGAAGCAATGAAAATGGAAACTGAAGTTAAAGCGATCAGCGATGGCGTTGTTTCTTCCATTAATGTCAAAGAAGGTGATGCCGTTAAAGTAGGCGACGTTTTGGTAACGTTTTAATAATCCGCAAACAACAATAAAGAGACAATAAATGGAAGGCTTGTTAAAACTCTGGAACGATACGGGTATTGCCAATTTTACTTGGGGTCAAGGGATTATGATCCTGGTTGGCCTCGCACTTTTGTACCTCGCCATCGCAAAGAAGTTCGAACCACTCTTATTAGTCACCATTGGTTTTGGTGGCATCTTAGCCAACATACCAAATGCTGGGCTGGCACTGGATGCGGTAGAAAATGCAATTGCCAGTGGCCAATTAGATAGCCTAGTTGCCATAGCCAGTGCGCTGGATGTATCCGTTACTGGCGCAGAGCCGTTGGCAAAGGCTTACGCAAATGCTGGTCAAGCACACCATTTAGCAGCGCTTCAAGTAGCACGAGATCTAGGCTACGAAAACGGAATGTTATATAACTTTTATACCGTCGCGGTTGCCAGTGGGGCAGCACCCTTAATCATATTTATGGGGGTTGGCGCGATGACCGATTTTGGCGCTTTGATAGCCAATCCACGTACCTTGTTTTTAGGCGCGGCGGCGCAATTCGGTATTTTTGCAACCCTATTAGGTGCTCTTGCATTAGACATGTTGCCTGGTTTCGACTTTACCCTAAAAGATGCATCTGCGATTGCCATCATTGGTGGAGCGGATGGTCCAACGGCTATTTTCCTCGCTTCACGATTAGCGCCAGAGTTGTTAGGGGCAATTGCCGTGGCTGCGTATTCATATATGGCATTAGTTCCCATTATCCAGCCCCCGATTATGAAGCTCTTCACCAGCGAGCAAGAGCGCGCGATTGAAATGAAACAATTGCGCCATGTTTCGCAACGCGAAAAAATTGTATTTCCCATACTAGTGCTTATTCTATGCGCGGTTTTCCTGCCATCGGCTGCGCCTTTAATTGGGATGTTTTGTTTTGGTAACCTAATGAAAGAGTGTGGCGTTGTGGATCGATTAAGTAACACGACGCAAAACTCACTGATCAATATTGTGACAATATTTCTCGGTTTGAGTGTTGGCTCAAAGCTATCGGCGGATAAATTTTTGGCCTTAGAAACCTTGGGAATACTTGCATTAGGCGCCGCCGCTTTTTCTATTGGCACTGCCAGTGGCGTGTTAATGGCAAAACTTATGGGTAAGTTTAGCCAACACCCAATTAACCCATTAATTGGCGCCGCAGGCGTTTCTGCCGTGCCAATGGCTGCTCGAGTGGTTAATAAAGTTGGTTTGCAAGCGAACCCCCACAACTTTTTACTAATGCACGCTATGGGACCCAATGTCGCCGGTGTTATTGGCTCGGCAGTCGCCGCTGGCGTATTATTAGCGATTGTTGGCTAGGTCACTTGCTGTAATCAGATACCACGGGCGCAAGTCGAGAAGTCTTGAACCGCGAAGCTAAGCTCGCTTTTTTACAATTCAATCCTATAATTTTTACAAGGTAATTGAGTAAGCGAGCTATCCCCATGACAGTAAAAATTCTAGACGATCCTCTCTATCTACTACTGCGTAATGAGCAGGTTAAAACGTTTAATGAAAAACGCGCTTCAATTGATAAGATTGATTTTAGCAATGCCGATTTTCGCGGTTTGGATTTACGTGGTTTGAATGCGCAGGGGATTAACTTTAGCGGTGCATATTTTCGCGGAGCCGATCTACGTGGAATCGATTTTTCGCAGAGTAATTTGCGCGGAGCGAGTATTGCTAGTGCCCATGTCAGTGGCTGCTATTTCCCAGCAGAGTTAAATGCGCAAGAGCTCGAGCTTTCCATCGCCAGAGGAACCCGTCTGCGCTACCGTGTCTGAATATTCTTGCATTACAACGTAAGCGTCTAACCTTTCGCAAACCTTATTGGAGCCCAGCGTGAGTCTGTGGTATCTTAAAGCGCTTTATTTTCCTTGAGAAAGCCCGTAAGAGGCTGTTTTTTAATCAAAATTTGTTGGAGACAAGGGTTTGGACGCGTTTAATGATTTTTTGCTCGCTATTGATAGCTTTTTAGGGTCGGGACCGATTTTCCCTTACTTACTTCTCGGTACCGGTGTCTTCTTCACCATTTACTTAAAGTTTCCGCAAGTTCGCTATTTTGGCCAGGCGGTACGTATTGTCCGCGGTAAGTATGTTAAAGACGATGCGCCAGGCGATACCTCCCATTTTCAAGCTTTAACGACTGCGCTATCGGGTACCGTGGGTACCGGTAATATCGGTGGTGTTGCTTTAGCCTTATTTCTGGGTGGCCCTGCAGCGTTATTCTGGATGTGGATTACCGCGTTTTTAGGGATGACTACTAAATTTGTCGAAGTCACCTTATCGCATAAATATCGGGTTCAAACCAAAGATGGCACCATGGCCGGTGGCCCCATGTACTACATGGAGCGCAAGCTCAATATGAAATGGCTGGCGGTGATCTTTGCCGTTGCAACCATCGTTAGCTCAATTGGCTCTGGCAATATGCCGCAAATTAATAGTATCGCGGCGGCTGTCGAAACCACTTTCAATATCGAAGCATGGATCACTGGCGTCGTATTATCGGTCTTGCTAGCACTAGTCATTGTTGGCGGTATTCGCCGCATCGCTCATGTTGCTGAGGCAATTGTTCCAACTATGGCGCTTATCTACGTAGTGGGGGCATTGATAGTTATTTTCACCAATGTCGAAAACATTGGTCCTTCGCTGGCGTCAATCTTTACCAACGCCTTTAGTGGCTCTGCGGCTGTCGGCGGTTTCCTCGGAGCATCTTTTGCGTTTGCTTTTCAAAAAGGTGTTGCTCGTGGTTTATTCTCGAACGAAGCGGGACAAGGTTCTGCTGCGATTGCTCATGCTAGCGCTAAGGGTAAAGAGCCCGCGTCTGAGGGTATGGTAAGTTTGCTAGAGCCGTTCATTGATACCATTATCATTTGTACGATTACCGGTCTTGCAATTTTATCTTCTGGTGTTTGGACTAAGAAGTTTGAGAATGAGTTTGCACAAACGGACATGACCTATATTGCAGGCGTTTATAGCGACACCAACGATGCTGATGTTAGTAAGTTATCGGCTTTCGTTAATAACCTCGACAGCGAAGTAAAATCCTACGAGGGCAAACTAATCATCAAAGAAGGTAAGGCCGTCAATCAAGATTTCACCTTGCTAAACTCTAAGTCGGTTGCTGAGAATGTTATATACAGCAAAGAAGGAAACTTGTTTAACGGCGAGCTATTGATCAAAGATGGTAAGCCCGATCTTAGTGGTGGAGTATCCATTACCGGTAAGTCGCTGGTCCATTCGGTGCCGCTCACAATTGCCGCGTTTAGCAGTGCAATGGGTGAGTATGGCGAATACATCGTTGCCATTGGTTTATTGTTGTTCGCATTTAGTACCGCTATTGCTTGGTCATATTATGGTGATCGAGCGGTGATCTATTTAGTCGGCGAGAAGGGCATATTGCCATATCGCCTACTATACGTTGGTTGCTTCTTAACCGCATCCATGGTTGATACCACAATTATTTGGAACGTTGCTTACGTTACGGTTGCCTTTATGACCATTCCAAACTTAATTGGTATTTTGATGCTGCATAAAGATATGAAGAAAACCGTTTCCGATTATTGGCAGCATTTTAATAAGAACCAAGCCGATTAATACTGAGGCAATCGTTCAACAAACTGATTAGACCAGTTTACATCACAGCCAAAGGGCTTTAGACTTGTGCATAAGTTTAAAGCCCTTTTTCTCGAACATTCAGGAAAGATTATGTCTTATAAAGCACCCGTCGACGATATGTCGTTCTTGCTCAAGCATGTATTTGATGTACAAAATAACTTCAAAGATATCGAAGCCTTTAGTGATTTTGACTACGAACTCTATGATGCGGTTTTGGAAGAAGGCGCTAAGTTTGCTGAAAACGTATTGTATCCCCTTAACCGTGATGGCGATGAAGAAGGATGTCACCACTCATCCTCCGGAGTTACCACACCAAAAGGCTTCAAAGAGGCGTATCAACAATTTTGTGAGGGTGGTTGGCAAGGCATTAATGGTTCTCCTGAATTTGGTGGACAAGGCCTACCGAAAGCGTTGCATGTGCTCGTTGAAGAGATGCTCTATGCTGCAAACACTTCGTTTACCCTTTATCCAAGCCTTACTGCGGGCGCTTGTGCGGCAATTGCTGCGCATGCGAGCGATGAGTTAAAGGGGCGTTATTTAGAGAATATGCAGTCAGGGATCTGGTCCGGCGCTATGTGTTTAACTGAGCCACATTCGGGTTCTGACTTAGGTATCTTAAAAACCAAAGCGGAACCGAATGACGATGGCAGTTACAAAATTAGCGGAACCAAAATCTTTATTACCGGCGGAGAACACGATCTTGCCGACAACATCATCCATTTGGTGTTAGCTCGACTACCCGATGCGCCAGCTGGACCACGCGGTATTTCGCTATTTTTAGTCCCTAAAATTGCCGTTAATGAAGATGGTAGTTTGGGCGACGCAAATGGCGTTAGCTGTGGCTCAATTGAACACAAAATGGGTATCAAAGCCTCGGCAACCTGCGTTATGAATTTTGATGAGGCGACTGGCTATATTATTGGCGAGCCCAATAAAGGCCTTGCTTGCATGTTTACCATGATGAATAAAGAGCGCTTGAGTATTGCTTTGCAAGGCACTGGGCTGGCAGAAGTTTCTTACCAAGTGGCCAAACAATACGCAGTTGAGCGCATTCAAGGTCGTTCAACCCGTGAGGGACAAAAAGGCGCGGCGATTATAGAACATGCTGATGTCCGTCGTATGTTAATGACGATGCGCTCAACTAATGAAGCCAATCGGGCACTCTCGGTTCTGCTTGCGATGAATATTGATCTTGAAGAGCATTCGCAAGATCCTGGGGTAAAGTTACAAGCTGCCAAAACGGTCGCGTTATTAACACCGATCGCAAAAGCCTTTTTTACCGATGCCGGATTTGACAACTGTAATCATGGTATTCAAGTTTTAGGTGGCCATGGCTATGTACGCGAGTGGGGCGTTGAGCAATTTGCTCGTGATGCGCGTATTGCACAAATTTATGAAGGTACCAATGGTATTCAAGCTCAAGATTTGCTGGTTCGTAAAGTGTGCGCGGATAAAGCAGAAACCTTACAAGCGTTATTCGGCGAAATCGCCGAAACGATTGCCGCCAGTGACCCTAAGTTTACTAAACTTGCCGAGCAGTTAACCGTTTATCTTGCCAAGGCGAAAGACCTCACCAGTACCATTATGCAACAGTTCGAGCGCAATCCAGCGGCTGCACAAGGTGGAGCGGTAGAATATCTAAATACGCTAGCCTATGTTATTGGCGGCTGGCTATGGGTAAAGCAACTTAATTGCATCAAGGTTCTTAGCGAGCTTGAGCAACAGCGAAAACTGGCCGCAGCAGAGTTTTTCTTTGAGCACTTAATGCCTAAAATCGATGGTTACGTTGCATCCATTAATAATGGATATGATGCTGCGTTTGCATTGACCGACGATATTATTTAACTCGGTAGGTTAAATGTAAAAAGCCTTCAACTGAAGGCTTTTTTTTTGCACTTTCGATAGGATTTATTTATGAGGTAGAGCGGGGGTGTAACCATTTATCAAATATATTTTTCACCGATTGGCTAAACAGCATATTGTCATTTTCTCGACTACGACCACTGTTGCGTGCTGATGCGCGCTCATTATTTCGATTGAGTACCGACACGACTGAATTGATGTCATCTTCCATTCGACAAAAGCCATCTTCTTTCATTGCACCAATTAGATGATCTGAAATGTAATCAAATTCGGTGTGCCATAAATGATGATCGGCATGTTGTTCAATGCGCCGTTGTACACGCTTGATTAAACCTTTGAGCCGCGGTGCGTCATGCGTATAACAATAGTCATTGACCAGATCACGCAACTGTTCGTATTGAGATTGAGTAATTCGGACCGATTCAGTTTTATCAAATCGTGGTTTTAACGAGTAGAATAATGCTGGTACTTGTTGGTACATCATAATCAGGCTCTCCGTGTCTTCGCCAACGTCTTCCTAAGTTTAGTGCAGATTCAACACTTGCGCATGATATTGAGATTTAAGTGTCCTTAAATAACGTTTATTTAACTCGCTGATTTTTATTTTGTTTTTATTTTTTTATAGCTTGAAGAAATAAATCAATAACCACTCAGATCACAATGGTTTATAGCGCGTCGTTAACGACCAAAGATTGTCTAGCTTTAGTGAGCTCGGGCAGATCAATTTGCGCTAGAGAGCTATCTTGACCTGCGATTAGTCGCAGAATTGTTTCGTTTATCGTTTAAAGACGTTAAAATTCATATTCAGGAAAGTTTTTGTCATAAGCTAATTTTTGCGCTCGTAGCTCAGCTGGATAGAGCGAACCCCTCCTAAGGGTTAGGCCGCAGGTTCGACTCCTGCCGGGCGCACCAACTAAAAATCGTTAACGACCTAAGCGGCCGCAGGCCGAAGTGTCGGACCATCGACTCCTGCCGGGCGCACCAACTAAAAATCGTTAACGACCTAAGCGGCCGCAGGCCGAAGTGTCGGACCATCGACTCCT
>JABXHQ010000184.1 GCA_013373545.1 Gammaproteobacteria bacterium | reverse complement strand
CCCCCATTATATTGTGAGTAGGCTTCGCGCGCTCGATTGCGCCAGGTATTACCATACTGCTGAATACACCACTTGTTTCCGGCGCCACGCCAAGCGGTATAATACTCATCGAGCGAATAAAAAATATTGCTAATAAGCTCCCAACCTTTACCTTGTCTTGCAGCAGTGTAGTGAGCGCGATCATCCACTTGCATCAATCCATGGCCATGGCCAAAATCACCGCGCATCATTTTAAATCGATTATCTTGTCGCGCTTGCCGATAGTGCGACCAGTAACTTTCTTGGTGGGCAATTGCCAATGTTGCGTGCTGAAAAGCGCGTCGTTCGCTATCACTCACATTGGATTTGCGCGAGCGAATATAATGATCTGCAGCGGCTTGTAACATCGAGAAAGTTTCCTGCATGTAGCGATTACGTTCGCTTGCATAAGGTCGACTTTGCACAAATAACACCGGCAAATAATTACGCCGAATATGTTCATCACTACCAAATGCACTGGCATCACAACCGTAAGGTGCAATTCCAAATGTCCAATCACCTGACACACGATTAAAACATTTCCAGTAGTCTGGCGTTTCATTCCATTCGGCGAATAGCTCACTCGAACTCATGAGTCCTATTACCAATAGCATTAGCAGCAAGCGTTTTCTCATGTCATCCCTCATAGCCAAGATCAACCAAACTTGACCCAGCGCTGGTTTTAGAAAACGCTGATTATTATGATTGCAGACGCACACGCCTATGACCAAAACGGTCATGCTGATGGCAAAAAAAGACAATTGCCGCAAATTGCGCGCAATGTCACAATTACTCATCTCGATATAGTATTAACTTTTCATTATTGTCGATTAGTACGAATCAACGGAGAGCTTGTATAGTCATTGCGGCAAGTATGATAATGCTCATTGCGCTGAGTTTTGGCATGCTAAGCTGTGAATATTTTACACAATCTAGCGGCCTAGATATGGTTTAATTTAATCGACTGCGCAATCATTCCATGCCAATAATGATCAGGCTAGCGGCGGTATATCTTGTATAAGCGGCACATTAACCTAAGCGAGGGATCGGTGAACTGGGATTTATTAACACTGCTAAAGCAACTGATTGTTGAGCAAAAACTTACCATTTCTCAAAGCGAACTCGAAGCCACTTTTTCGCCCGCGCAAAACATTAGCTTTATAGAGAAAAGTATCTTTGCATTAATCGACCGGATTATTGCCGGCAGTGGACATTATGAAGTCGGGTTAAGTGTTGGTAAATTCATCAATCCTAATTCATTCCATGGATTAGGTTATTTATTTATGACCGCTGATAATTTACTAATGGCGTGTCAACGAATTAGCGAGCTTCCGGCACTGTATCAACACCTAGTTACCATGGAAACATCGTTTGACGATCACCACTTAGTTTTTCGCGTTAGTAATCGCGCGCCCAACGCAACCACTCGTGCCGTTATCAATGAAGCTACCTTAGGCATTATTTATCAATACACCAATTGGTTAAGTCGCGAAGTGATTGTCGACTGTCAGATCGATTTAGCTCACGCTGAATTAAACTCGCCCGATCAATATCAACGCTACTTTCACCAACAGCCAAATTTTTTAGCGCAGCATAACCAAATTATTTTTCCACGGCATATTGCCTTGGCACCGTTAATCACCAGTGAGCCAGAATATCACCAGGCACTCTATTGCAAACTTAAAGATAAACAAATGCAACTGTCTGACAACTTTTTAGCGCGCGCTCGCAAAGCGATCAAGCAGCGGTTGCAAATTGGCAGCGTCTCGCGTACCCGAGTTGCAGCAGAACTTAGTTTAAGTGAAAAGACCTTAGAACGACGCCTCAACCAACATAATTTCAGCTATCGTGAGCTAATTGATACCATCCGACTTGAGCTGGCGCAAAAATATCTATCCCAAACCGAATTCACTATTGATGAAATTGCCCGCCAGCTTGGCTACTGTGATCGCACGAGTTTTTCCAAAGCTTATAAAAAGTGGACCGGGCTGACCCCAGCTGTTCAGCGAGAGACCTATCAGAAGCCACCGCATAGCGGTTAAAAGGCAAGTCATATTCAAAGTCGGAACATGTTTTGTAACGCTTTGCTGGCAAAACTATTTTACAGCTGGAGTAAGACGGACTATCGTAGTGCTTGAGGTAGTTTTAATATGCAGCCAATCCGAAAAACTCAACCCTGGTTATTGCTCGCACTGTTATTGGTGCTGGGTCTATCAGGCACTATCAACAGTACCAACAGTCAACCCGTTGATCGTTTTGATAATGACATTGTCAGCGCCAGTGTTTCCTGTGATGACAGCAGTGATGGCGATAACGGTGACGAGGGCTGTCATGCATCCTTTGTCGCGGTGGCACTTGCATCAAGCATACAGCTCACCTCAAAACAATTCACAGACGAAACCGCAGCACCCAACTTCTATCAACCAGCCATTCGTGCACCCCCACCTCTAAGCGTTAGTTAATTTTTATTACTAATTCATTCTTACTAACTCATTACAGGTGAATCAATATGAATCCTTATACACAAAGCACTACGGGTGCGAATACTTCGTCGCGCTTGTTGCAACCCATTACAGGCTTAACTCAATTATCAAGCCAAGCCATTAACCAATTCGTGGCCGGTGAATTTGTTTTGGAACGTCCAGTTTTAATCAACGCAGAAACCTCGATTGAGCAGGCCGAAATAATCTTAAGACAAACCCATCATCACACCGGACTTATCGTCGACCGAACAGAAAAAGTGTTAGGAGTTGTCACCACATATTTACTGAAAAGTCGACGAGTGCTGCAATACGCTTCACGCACTGGACTGCACAGAAGTGACATTCGCATAATTAATATTATGGCCGCCATTGGCGATCATATGACCTTACCGGTCAGCTTGCTAGAAACGCTCAAACCCGACACTTTATTAAGTCGGTTGAAGCAAGCGAATATCGAATGTTTATTGCTACTCGATGAGTCGAAAAATATAACGGGTATCTTAGATGTACATCGTCTCATTCAGTCGTTAGGTGTTGCCGATAACGCTCATTATCGTCCACGCTCGCTGGCCAATATTGTTGAAAATCTATTACACGATCAGCAACTATAATAACTCCATTGGACAAGTTGACTGGCGCGACTTGTCCAATGATCAAATCACAGTGCTCACTTGTTGCCCTGGTTTAAATGCCTTTAGGAGATCTTTAGCTGAGCATGGTTTACGGCTCTACGAATATTTTTTGCCAGTAGCCAACATCAACCCATTGGTCGAACTTGCGTCCGACTTGACTAAACTCAGCAACTTGCTTTAAACCAAGACTTTCATGCAATGCAATACTTGCGGGATTCGGCAGTGCTATCCCAGCAATGACCGTATGCACCTTCTGCTCACGTAATTTGGCAAACAAGGCAACGTATAATTGTCGCCCGATGCCTTGGCGAAAAAAGCACTGCTGCAGATAAACCGTGATCTCAACCGAATGAGCATAGGCGCAGCGGCCTTTCCACGAGCTGGCATAACAATATCCAGCGATTTGTTGGTCGACTTCGGCCACTAACCAAGGTAAGCCGTCTTTATTGCACTGCTGTATTCTTTGGGCAATGTCAGCGGCGCTAACCGGCACAACTTCAAAAGTTACCGAGGTTTGTTCAATGTAATCATTGTAAATTGCGCTGATGGCCGCTGCATCAGTTAGCTCAACCGCTCGAATCATCTTTCTCGTCCTCTGAATACAAAGCGCATCTATTTTCTCGCCGCTAATTAAAACGAAAAACAAAAAAGGCTCCATAGGAGCCTTTTTTATTTAACCACACAGCTCATATCGCCCAGCGCTAGAACGGAATGTCATCATCGAAGTTGTCGCTAAAGCCGCTGTCCTGCGCTGCCGCTTGTGATTGACCTTGATTTTGGTTTTGGTTGTAACCGCCACCTTGTTGCGGAGCATTTTGATTGCCGTAGTTCTGTCCTTGACCACCACCTTGCTGGTAGTTGTTGTCAGCACCGCCCCGCGCGCCGCCGCCAGAAGCACCCCCTAGCATTTGCATCACGCCGTTAATATCAATGACCACTTCAGTGGTGTATTTATCTTGGCCCTGTTGATCTTGCCACTTACGCGTTTGCAATTTACCTTCTAAATAAACTTGCGAACCTTTACGTAAATACTCACCGGCAATTTCGGCCAACTTGCCAAAAATAACCACGCGATGCCACTCAGTTTTTTCGCGCATTTCACCGGAATTACGATCTTTCCATTGCTCAGAAGTGGCGATTGAAAGGTTAGCAATTGCACCACCATTCGCGGTGTAGCGGATCTCTGGGTCATTACCTAAATTTCCCACTAAGATAACTTTATTAATGCCTCTGCTGGCCATGGACGTTCTCCTCTACAACTTCCCCAGTTGTACTATTCATTTAAAAGTAAATGCTAAGCACCTACCGATTGCTTCAATTTTAATAATGCTTGCTCGTCGAGTGTTTGCTTATCGACTTTCAAGTAAACCGCTCCAGCTTCCGGAAGCGCAACGGCCTCCGCAACACCAGAGATAGCATGAATATCGTCCAATAACGCATTCATGCGATCCTCATTTCCTATATGATGGACTGTTAAGGTGTACGAGGTCAATCGTGGCGGCGACTTTAACCCTAAACCGGCGACCGCCCAGACCACAGCGACCACCGCACCGGCCGTGTAAGTCGCTGACATTCCATAAGTTTGTGCTAAGTAGCCCGCAATCGGCCCGCCCAGCGAAGCGCCTAAAAACTGGCTGGTCGAATACACACCCAGCGCCGCGCCTTTTGCCGATGGTGGTGCAATACGTGAAATCAGCGAAGGGAATAACGCCTCCATGACATTAAAACCGGCGAAAAACAATCCCATCAAGGCAATCAGAGCCACCAATGACCACTGCTGATAGCCAATAATAATTTCCAATCCAGCAATCGCGCACATAACGGTGACCATTACCTGCCGATGCAGCCATTTTTTCTCTGCGGTAATGATTAGCGGCACCATAAAAATAACCGCAATGAGCATCACGGCTAAATATACAAAACCACTGCTATTTAATGACAGGCCCATTTGCGCAAGCTTTTGTGGGAAGGCAACAAAAAAGGCCGTAAGCAGAAAATGTAAGGCAAATATCCCCAAATTCAATCGCCACAATTGTGGATGACGTAGCATTTGTCCGAGTTGACCTTTACCTGCAACCACATCACGCTGCACAAAACGCTGAGTAGGACTCGGAGTAAATACCGCAACGATAAACGCCGCCAGACACGCCAGCGCGGCGGTAAGCCAGAACACTCCCGGCAATCCCCAAAGATTCGCCACAAAGGGGCCAATAAACATGGCTAAAGTAAACGCTAAGCCAATGCTCATGCCAATTGAAGCCATTACCTTACTGCGCTGCTCATCACGCGAAAGGTCAGCCGCGAGCGCCATAACCGCACTGGCGATGGCACCACAACCTTGTAATAAGCGCCCAACAATGACGCCATAGATGCTATCGGAAACCGCAGCCACCACCGATCCCAGGGCAAATAACACTAGCCCAAGAAAAATGACTGGCTTGCGTCCAAGGCGATCCGAAAGTCGTCCGAAGGGAATTTGAAACACCGCTTGGGTGAGCCCATAAGCTCCTATGGCCAAGCCGATCAGCAGTGGTGTAGCCCCTTCTAACGATTGGCCCAGCAACGCAAACACGGGCAATACCATAAATAGTCCAAGCATGCGGGTAGCAAACACCCCACTTAGCGACACGGCTGCTTTCTTTTCAATCGTGTTCATGGCGCTGGATTGTTGACTGTTTTCCATATTATGATCGACGGCTTAGCTCAATTAGGTCATTCGAAACGTATAATTGCTCTTTATACGACGAGCAACGACAAAAAGGCGGTCATTATACACGATGGATAGCATTGAAGTACGGGGTGCACGCACTCATAACCTGAAAAATATCAATCTAAAACTTCCTCGCGATAAATTAATCGTGATTACCGGCCTTTCGGGCTCCGGCAAGTCTTCGCTTGCTTTCGATACCTTGTACGCCGAGGGCCAACGGCGCTATGTTGAATCCTTATCCGCCTATGCACGGCAGTTTTTGTCGTTGATGGAAAAGCCCGATGTGGATCATATTGAGGGGCTTTCGCCTGCGATCTCAATCGAGCAAAAGTCAACCTCCCATAACCCGCGCTCGACGGTGGGTACCATTACTGAAATTTACGACTATCTACGGCTCTTATTTGCCCGCGTTGGCACGCCGCATTGTCCCGATCATGGTATCGCTCTCGAAGCGCAGACCGTCTCGCAAATGGTCGATCTGGTACTCGCGCAGCCTGAAGGCACCAAGTTAATGCTGATGGCACCGGTGGTACGTAACCGCAAAGGCGAACACGTTCAATTATTCCAAGAGTTACAAGCAAAAGGTTTTGTCCGTGCTCGTGTCAACGGCGAAGTTGTCGATCTCAGCGCCGCCCCTGCTCTCGACCTACATAAAAAGCACACCATCGAAGTTGTCGTCGACCGTTTTAAAGTTCGCGCCGATTTACAGCAGCGCATTGCTGAGTCTTTTGAGACGGCACTAGAATTAGCCGAGGGTTTAGCACAAATTCATTTTATGGATGGCGAGCAGGAAGACTTCTTATTCTCAGCTAAATTTGCCTGCCCAGAGTGTGGTCATAGCCTGACCGAACTCGAACCACGGCTCTTTTCCTTTAATAATCCGGCTGGCGCGTG
This sequence comes from Gammaproteobacteria bacterium, assembly GCA_013373545.1. Classification (GTDB taxonomy): domain Bacteria; phylum Pseudomonadota; class Gammaproteobacteria; order Enterobacterales; family Kangiellaceae; genus Pleionea. The sequence goes on along the minus strand of JABXHQ010000184.1, from coordinate 5,314 downwards.
TCCCGAATGTGATGGCCTAGGGGTTGATAACTTTTTTGATCCTGAACGCGTCATCCACAACCCAGAGCTATCGTTAGCCGGCGGAGCCATTCGTGGCTGGGATCGACGCAGTGTTTATTATTATCACATGCTAAAATCGATTGCTGAACATTATGAGTTCGATATTGAAAAACCGTTTGAAAGCTTACCGAAGAAAGTTCAAAAAGTGATTCTCTACGGTAGTGGTCGCACCTCAATTGAATTTAGTTACGTGAATGATCGCGGCGACATTTATCTACGCAACCATCCTTTTGAAGGCGTCATTCCCAATATGGAACGGCGTTATCGCGAAACTGAGTCACAAGCGGTACGCGAAGAACTCAGTAAATATATGACGCATCAAGCGTGCCCGAGTTGTGAAGGCACGCGCTTACGCCGAGATGCGCGCAATGTTTTGGTTAAGACCAAAGCGTTACCCGACATTACCGCAATGGCAATTGGCGACAGTTATCAGTATTTTGAAAAACTGAAATTAACCGGAGCCAAAGGCAAAATCGCCGATAAAATTCTTAAAGAAATCCAAGCGCGCTTAGGCTTTTTAGTCAATGTAGGCCTCGAGTATCTAACCCTTGAACGCTCCGCTGATACTCTTTCCGGTGGTGAGGCGCAACGTATTCGTTTAGCCAGTCAAATTGGCGCGGGATTGGTGGGCGTAATGTATGTGCTCGACGAGCCGTCAATTGGACTGCATCAACGCGATAACGATCGCCTGCTGCAAACTCTTACGCATTTGCGCGATCTCGGCAATACCGTGATCGTAGTCGAGCATGATGAAGACGCCATTCGCACCGCCGATTACATTGTCGATATTGGTCCAGGTGCCGGTGTTCATGGCGGTGAAATTATTGCTGAAGGTACCTATGAAAAAATTGCCAAGGCCAAGAAGTCGCTCACCGGTCAGTACTTGTCAGGTAAAAAAGAAATAGCGATCCCAAAACAGCGCCACCCATTCAACAAAGACAAAACCTTCCGTTTAATAGGCGCAACCGGAAACAACTTAAAAAAAGTCGATGTGGAAATTCCAGTAGGTCTGCTCACTTGCGTCACTGGCGTATCCGGTAGCGGAAAGTCCACTTTGATTAACGATACTTTATACCCAATTGCAGCCCGACTGCTTAATGGAGCGGAATCGATTTCACCCGCCCCCCACGAAGAGCATCATGGTATTGAACATTTCGATAAAGTTGTCGATATCGATCAAAGTCCAATTGGCCGAACTCCACGCTCCAACCCCGCCACCTATACGGGCATTTTCACTCCCATTCGTGAGTTATTTTCTGGCACTCAAGAAGCACGTGCACGCGGCTATAAACCCGGACGATTTAGTTTTAATGTTAAAGGGGGCCGCTGTGAAGCTTGCCAAGGCGATGGCGTCATTAAAGTTGAAATGCACTTTTTACCCGATGTGTATGTGCCATGCGATGTCTGTCACGGCAAGCGTTATAATCGCGAAACCTTAGAGGTGCAATATAAAGGGAAAAATATTCACGAGGTGCTGGAGTTAACGGTGGAAGATGCCCGCACATTCTTTGATGCCGTACCGGCCATTGCGCGTAAGCTGCAAACCTTAATGGATGTCGGCTTGTCGTATATCCGTTTAGGCCAAGCGGCCACCACACTTTCGGGTGGTGAAGCACAGCGCGTGAAACTGTCGCGCGAACTGAGTAAACGCGACACTGGGCAAACCTTGTATATTCTCGATGAACCGACCACCGGTTTACATTTTCACGACGTCAATCAGCTGTTAGCGGTATTGCATCGCTTACGCGATCATGGCAACACCATTGTGGTGATTGAGCATAACCTAGACGTTATTAAAACCGCCGACTGGATAATCGATTTAGGTCCTGAAGGCGGCAATAAAGGCGGCGAAATTATCGCCACCGGAACACCTGAAGCGATTGCCAAATCGAAAGTTTCCCACACCGGACGCTTCTTAAAGCCCATGCTAAAAAAATAATGCTTGCATGGACTCATTGGAAACCTCATAGCTTCGCGGCGAATTCGCTGCGAAGCTCAGCCAGCGTTTCTCCCTCCAGTAACAAACCATTAGCCATTAGCTATCAGCCATAACCTTAACTCCCTTTAACCTTAACCGCCTTTATAAATCGCAAATAGCTATTACCAAAACCCCTGCAATCGCATTTAACGAATCTAGTGATTCATAATAGCCGCTGTAAAGCGTCATCTTTGCCAACTATAGTTAAGGAAATTCATCACTTAAGCGCAGGCTTCAACGCGCAACAGGAGCAATCATAATGGCGAATCAGCCCAGTGGACAATGTCCTTTTATGCATGGCAGCAACACCAAAGCGCAAGGTGAAGGCACGCGCAATAAAGATTGGTGGCCGAATCAACTGAACCTAAAAATTCTTCATCAAAACGATACTAAGTCCTCGCCCATGGAAGCCGACTTTGATTATCGCGCCGCGTTTAAGGCGCTCGATCTTAAAGCGGTAAAACAAGATTTAACTGCGGTTATGACTGACTCAAAAGACTGGTGGCCAGCCGATTATGGTCACTACGGTCCATTTATGATTCGGATGGCATGGCATGCAGCAGGCACCTATCGCACCGGTGATGGTCGCGGTGGCGCGGCCACCGGCAATCAACGTTTTGCGCCACTTAACAGCTGGCCCGACAATGCCAACTTAGATAAAGCGCGGCGTTTGTTATGGCCGGTAAAACAAAAGTATGGGCGTCAGCTGTCTTGGGCCGATTTATTCATCTTGGCAGGCAATGTTGCCCTAGAATCTATGGGCTTCAAAACCTTTGGCTTTGGCGGCGGCCGTGCCGATATTTTCGAGCCGGAGGAAGACATCTATTGGGGCGCTGAAAAAACCTGGCTAGATGCCGAGCGCTATGCCGGTGAACGCGACTTAGAAGATCCGCTCGCGGCGGTGCAAATGGGGCTAATTTACGTCAACCCCGAAGGCCCCGACGGGAATCCAGATCCACTGGCGTCGGCCAAAGATATTCGCGAAACCTTTGCGCGCATGGCAATGAATGATTATGAAACCGTTGCCCTAACCGCTGGCGGCCACACCTTTGGTAAATGTCATGGCGCTGGCGATGCAGCCAACGTTGGACCGGAGCCGGAAGCCGCAGCACTAGAAGCCATGGGCTTTGGCTGGACCAGCCAATATGGCAGTGGTCATGGCCGCGACACCATCACTAGTGGACTGGAAGGTTCTTGGACACCCACACCCACCCAATGGGATAACAGCTACTTTGAAGTGTTATTCGGTTATGACTGGGAACTCAGTAAAAGTCCTGCTGGTGCTCACCAATGGGTACCGAAGAAGTTATCCGCGGACCATCATGCCCCCGACGTTGAAGATCCTTCACACCGCGTTGGCATTATGATGTCTACCGCTGATATGGCAATGCGCGAAGATCCGCAATACCGCAAAATATCTGAGCATTTCCATCAGAATCCGGAAGAGTTTGCCGATGCCTTTGCGCGCGCTTGGTTTAAGTTAACTCATCGTGATCTAGGACCTAAATCGCGCTACCTCGGTGCGGAAGTGCCCAGCGAAGATTTAATTTGGCAAGATCCAGTCCCAGCCGTGGATCACCCGTTAATTAACGAACAAGATATCCAGTCATTAAAGCAACAAATTCTCGCCAGTGGCGTCAGTCAACAAGCCTTGATTTATACAGCTTGGTCCGCCGCTTCCACATTCCGAGGTTCGGATGCTCGCGGCGGAGCCAACGGTGCACGCATTCGCCTGGCGCCACAAAAAGATTGGCCGGTAAATCAGCCGCAGCAACTAGCCCAAGTGTTAACCGCGTTAACTTCAGTGCAAGATGCCTTTAACCAAGCGCAGTCCGACGGCAAACGAGTTTCGCTTGCAGATCTGATCGTCTTAGCCGGCAGTGCCGCTATTGAGCAAGCCGCCGCGCAAGCTGGGCATTCAGTTACGGTTCCATTTGCACCGGGACGCAGCGATGCCAGTGACGAGCAAACTGACCATGAAGCTTTTGCAGTATTGGAGCCCATGGCTGATGGCTTTCGCAATTATCATCCAAAGCAGCTCAGTGTCGCCGCAGAAGAGTTGTTATTGGATCGCGCTCAATTACTTACATTAACGGCCAGTGAAATGTCGGTATTGGTCGCTGGACTTCGCGTACTTGATGCCAACTTCGAAGGTTCTCAGCAAGGCGTATTCACTGAGCGAAAAGGACAGCTCACTAACGACTTTTTTGTTAACCTGCTCGACATGGATATCAAATGGCAAGCAATCGATGACTCAGCACAAAACTTTGTTGGTATCGATCGCGCCAGTAATAAGGAGAAGTGGCAAGCCAGTCGCGTCGACTTAGTCTTTGGCTCCAACTCTCAGTTACGCGCTATCGCAGAAGTTTACGGCGCAAATGATGCTGAAGATAAGTTTGTTCGCGACTTTGTTCAGGCATGGGTAAAAGTAATGAACGCCGATCGCTTTGACTTAGCTTAACAACCCAACAAACGATCAGCGCCGAGTGCGCTGGTCGTGACTATTTTACTGCTTCATCCCAACTAAACACTTGTTCAAAATCTTGATTGAATTCGCGCGCAATTCGAAACGCCGTTTCCAGCGACGGCGAGTAGCGCCGTTGTTCAATCGCCGCGACCGTTTGCCGCGTGACGCCAACCCGCTCACCTAATTCACCTTGGGACAAATTATGCGCCTCACGTAAACTCTTAACTCGATTTTTAATCGGTAATTGACCGCCCATGTGACACTCCCTAATCCATCAACTGCGCATTAAAAGGGACGCTTATAAAAAGCAATCCGTAAAAAATACTCAATTAACTGTGCCACCATCAAAGTGAGTAAAATAGCGTAAAACATTAAGTGACCATCGTAACTAAACAAATACCATCCGAGCGCCATCACTACGCCAAACCCCAGCACAACGCCCGACCAATGACCCGCTCGATCAAAGATGGCTCGTTCACGCTCATCCAATTTGGCATTCGCTTCTTTAGGATTCAATAAAGCAATAACAATGTGACTGCCCGCCGCCATGGCGACCACAATTACCGTATAAATCACCAGCGAGGGTAATAACGGAGGAATGATTTCTCCGATCTCAAGAGACAAATGGATCACACTGCTAAAGTAAATCGCCCCCGCTAAAGTTAATGCCAAAATCATGGCCCATGCAGATTTTTCTTGAAACGACATAATAAACACTCCTTGCCAATCGCCAACAGTACTCGCTTGCATGCGCTTTATCCACGCAGCTAAACGCGCCTTCCTAATGAAGCTAGGTTTACTCAAAGCCT
>JABXHQ010000186.1 GCA_013373545.1 Gammaproteobacteria bacterium | reverse complement strand
TGCACATCTGGATGAGTCGATAATAAATCGCTGAAGAACTTTATAGTACCCGTACGCTCGAAGCACATATGACTAACTTCTTCTGCTTTAGCCGAACTCAAATGACTTCCTTGGTAGCGCGTTTGTATTTTGAATAAGGCGTTGGCGATACCTTGATTATCGCGCGTATACTGCACCGCTGAAGCATCGGCTAAGTACTCCCTTTGTCGGGAGATTGCGGCTTTAATGAGCCGTCCGAAAAATAGACCGACATAACCAACTATCATTAACGCAATGCCCACAATGGCAATTTGAGCGCCGTCGTTTTTTCGATTTCCTCTGGAGTGTCCTCCCATGCGCGCTAAAAATTCTCCAAGCTGACCAATCACTAAAATTCCAGCAAGCAATCCAATCAATTGAATATTCATGCGCATATCACCATTAAAGATATGGCTATATTCGTGTGCAACAACACCTTGTAGCTCTTGGCGGGACAAAGTTTCAAGACATCCTTGAGTTACTGCCAAGCAGGTATTTTGCGGCTCAGTTCCCGCAACAAATGCATTAATTCCACTTTCATTTTTCATCACGAATAGGGATGGAATGGGTACGCCCGCCGCTATTGACATTTCTTCTACTACATTTATTAATCGTCGCTCCAACGGGTCTTGACTGCTAAAATCGATACGTGTCGCATCAACCATAGCAACCGCTTTAAATCCGCCGCCACGCTTCATTTGACTCCAACGCACAAGGCTAGTTAGAAATATAACCAGCAAAATCCCAAGGCTGAGAAACCAGCTTATCGGCATTTTTAAATAGTCACCTATACCAACACAAGCGGTAGATAAGCTACAAGTTGCGAAAAAAAGTGCCAAATTTGCTAACACGACAATTGCGACAATGGCAGCAAAAAAGTAAGCGACTAATTTTTTAGTTTGCTTCCTAGCTTGCTGCTGATGTTCGAAGAAATTCATACGACTTGATAATTTTAATTGAACGAGACTTTAACCGGCTTACGCGCTTCTTGATCTTCCATTTCAAATAATTGAGCTTCTTTGAATGAAAAATTGTTAGCAACGAGATTGTTAGGAAATTGCTCACGATAAGTGTTGTAAAACATAACCGAATCATTAAATGATTGACGTGCAAAAGCAATTTTATTTTCAGTGGTGGTTAGCTCTTCCATGACACGATTCATGCTCTCATTAGCTTTTAAATCGGGGTAACTTTCCATTACCGCGAACAGTCGTCCCATGGCGCCCGTTAATGCTGTTTCTGCTCCCATGAGCGCTTGAATAGAGGCTGCATCGGATGGATTGGAAGCTGCGCTTTTACTAGCTGATACTGCCTGGCTACGCGCAGCTATAACAGCTTCTAATGTCTCGCGTTCATGCTTCAAGTAGCCTTTGGCAGTTTCCACTAAATTAGGGATCAAATCATAACGGCGATTTAACTGAACGTCGATTTGTGAAAAAGCATTTTCAAATCGGTTGCGCAGCGTTACTAATTTGTTATAAATGGCAATTAAATAGAAAATTACCAATACGGCAAAACCGAGAACTATCCACTCCATATCAAACTCCTCAAATTCGCTTAATGCTTAAGCATTCTTGCTTAAATTATTTATCTGTTGTTTTAACGATTCTTTAGGATCAGTTGCAAGCTCTTCAAGTACCGCTACCCGTTTGGTTAAGGCATCAATTTGTTGTTGCTGATCATTAACTTTTTGATTACCTTCGTTGGCTGCGAACTTGGATTTTATATACAACTTTATTACTTCACCACCAATGACTAAGCCCATAATAAGGGCAATCCACTTAAATACCTCCATTTTTCACCTCGCTAAAGTAATTTTCTGGAGTGGGACCATCGATAACGCTATAGTGTTATGGAATCCGTTAGCGCATTAGATGTCACTTAGTTTAGGTCCTTATGAACCCAGATAGCAACGATAGTCCAAAACACCACAAGATTCTTACGGCGTGGGCCGAGCGCTATTCAAGTTCCGGCGATACTGTTAGTGCCAAACTGCCCGCTGCGGTAGTCTTATGTGGCCGTCTAAGTCCTTTTGTCGCACAGCAGCTGCGGGGCAACCAAGCTTTTTTCGAAGACTATTTTTCCACCTATTCTATCAGCCAGCCACCACCACTTGAGGAATTGCGACAGGAATACTCAACACGGCTAGCATCACAAACCAATCTCAATGCGGCGAAAAGTATCTTACGCCAATGGCGCAATCGTGTCATGACTATTATCGCTATGCAAAGACTTTGCGACTTCACGCCGATAGAGCAAGAGATGCATAGCCTCTCTGTACTGGCCGATCAATTGATTAGCGCAGCTTATCAATGGAGCTATCAGCAAATGGTAGGGCAATGGGGGCAACCATTGGCCAAAGACAAAACGCCTATGCATCTATTGATTTTGGCGATGGGCAAATACGGGGGCTATGAGCTTAATTTTTCATCCGATGTCGATCTAATATTCTTCTACCACTGTGATGGGGTCACTCAAGGTTCTGGTAGAACGCTTGAGCACCAAACTTTTTTCACTCGACTCGGGCAAATGTTGATTGCATTACTCGCCGATGTTACCGGTGACGGCCAGGTGTTTCGAGTCGATATGCGCCTGCGACCTTATGGCGATAGTGGGCCATTAGCCATGAGCTTCGATGCGGCGGAAGATTATTATCAAGAACAAGGACGAGAGTGGGAGCGCTTTGCCATGATTAAAGCGCGTCCGATTACCGGAACCGAGCAAGAACGAGCAGCTTTTTACGGCATGATTGCACCGTTTGTATATCGACGCTATATCGATTTTGGTGTGCTCGAGTCGATTCGAGCGATGAAGAAAATGATTCAATCGGAAGTACGTCGTCGTTCATTGCAAGACAATATTAAGCTTGGCAGTGGTGGTATTCGTGAGGCGGAGTTTATTGTTCAGTCATTACAGCTCATTCGCGGCGGCCGAGTACCTGAATTACGCGAACGTAGTTTTTTTTCAGCGTTGCGAGCGTTGACGGCCCAAGGCGTTATTAAAGCTGATATTGCAGCAACTGTTGGACGCGAGTACCGGTTTTTACGTCAAGTCGAACATATAATGCAAGCCTTACGCGATGAGCAAACTCAGACCTTACCGGACGCTCCAGAGTTACAAGCTCTACTGGCTGCAATACTGGGATTAGAAAGTTATCAAGAGTGTTTGAGTCAGCTGGACGCTTCGCGTCAGATTATTCACCATGAGTTTATACAAGCGTTTCGACTTGAGCGCGATGAAGCTACGAACTTAGAGCATGATCATTTGCCTCTCAGCGGCTTAGAAGAAGATGATTTAGCAGCTTTTTTCCCGGATTGGTCAAGCGCAACCATCGCTGAGCTTATGCGGCTAATCAAAACCTTTACCGGATCGAATGCATTCCAAAAGCTATCCGATACCGGACGTAATCGACTCAATGCCTTTTTCCCTAAATTGATGCAGTCGCTAATCCAAAGTCGCGATCCGGTGGTCACTCTCGAACGCATACTCGGGTTATTACGCTCGATTAATCGGCGCACAGCTTACTTAGTTCTGTTGGAAGAAAATCCCCCAATTCTAGAGCACTTGGTAAAACTATGTGATCAAAGCGCTTGGGTGAGTGAGCGCTTGGCTGAGCATCCGATATTACTCGATGAACTGCTTTATCCGAACGCTTTGTATACCCCGTTAACGGACACTGAGCTTGCCGATGAATTGCGTGTTCAACTGCTTAGGATTGAACCCGATGATGAAGAGCAACAACAAGAACAGTTGCGCATCTTTAAGCAAACCCATGAGTTACGGGTGGCCGCTGCGGTGCTTAATCAAACCATTAATGTAAGAAAGGCGAGCCGGTATCTAAGTCAGATTGCCAGTGCAATTGTGGCTGCGGTGCTAAATTTCTCCTGGCAAAAACTCTGCGAGCGTTATGGTCCGCCGCACTTGGAAGCTGATCCGAACTCGGTTTGTCCCGGTTTTGCGATAGTTGGCTATGGTAAGTTCGGTGGTGAAGAGTTGGGTTTCGGCTCTGATCTTGATGTGGTGTTTTTATATCAAGCCGAGGCGGAAGCATTAACCGCGGGTGAGCGACCGATTTCAAACGCGCAATTTTTCACTCGCTTGGCACAACGAATTATATCGTCGTTAAATATGCGAACGCTTTCCGGCGTTCTATATGAGGTTGACACTCGACTACGACCCTCCGGCAACTCAGGTCTGTTGGTCAGTCATATTGATGCGTTTCAGGACTATCAGAAAAATGAAGCATGGACTTGGGAGCATCAAGCGTTAACCAGAGCGCGGGTAGTAGCGGGAGATCAAACGATTGCCGATTGGTTTGGGCAGCTCAGATGCAGTAT
>JABXHQ010000058.1 GCA_013373545.1 Gammaproteobacteria bacterium | reverse complement strand
TATGTCACGAGTATGTCAAGTTACGGGCAAACGCCCAACTGTGGGAAACAATGTTTCTCACGCAAAAAATAGAACTAAGCGTCGTTTTTTACCGAATTTACACTCTCACCGTTTTTGGGTTGAGAGCGAAAAGCGCTTTGTAAAATTGCGTGTTTCTGCAAAAGGCATGCGCATCATCGATAAGCAAGGAATCGACACGGTTCTTGCTAAGATCCGCGCCAACGGCGTTAAAGTTTAAGGAGAGTGAATCATGGCTAAAAATGGTGCACGCGATAAAATTAAATTAGTATCTAGCGCTGGTACTGGTCATTACTACACAACTGACAAGAACAAGCGTAACACTCCTCAAAAGTTGGAGTTCAAAAAATACGATCCTGTGGTTCGTAAGCACGTAATGTACAAGGAAGCAAAAATTAAATAATTGCTATGCCTCCAAGCATTATCAAAGCCCGAGTCTCTCGGGCTTTTTTCGTTGGGCGCTAAAAACCTCCGCTTTTATTGATAAAAATCACTGCTCACTCAGCGACTTATGCTAAAGTTTTAATAACTAGGCAACTATCGTGAGTTCCACGACATGACAACAGAGCAGAGTAGTAGTGCTCCGGATATTCTTTTGGCACGGCAGCCGATATTCGACCGCAACATGAAGCTATTCGGTTACGAACTTCTCTACCGGCAAAATGATTCGGATCAACAAGCATCTTTTTTATGCGGTGACCAAGCAACGTCGCTGGTACTACTGAATAATTATGCGAGCTTATCTCAAGCCACCGAACACCACCGAGTACCCGCTTTCATCAACATTACTGAGAACCTCATTCTGAGCCCAGAATTACTGCCGGTAAAGCCCGAGCAAGTCGTGCTGGAAATCCTCGAGGATGTCACACCAAGCGCGGCACTCATTGAGGCGATTATTCACTACAAGTCGCTCGGTTTTAAAATTGCTTTAGATGACTACCCATTTACCCCCGACTTTGAACCTTTGCTCCAACATGCCGACTATATCAAGGTGGATGTTTTAAATTACGATTTAGCAATGGTGCAACAAAAGTTAGATGAATTGAAAAACTTTGATGCACAGTTACTGGCGGAAAAAGTTGAGGATCATCAATCGTACCTAACTTGCTTAAAATTGGGCTTTCATCTATTTCAGGGCTACTTTTTTGAACGTCCACAGATTGTTCGCGGCAAACAGATCCCGAATAATAAAAAAACCATTTTAGAACTATTAACGGAAGTGTATAGCGACGACGCTGATCCGCGCAAAATTGCTGACAAAATCGCTCGCGACGCGCAACTCAGTTACCGGTTATTACGAATTATTAATTCAGCGGCCTATGGTTTAAACCGAAAGGTCACCTCCATCCATGAAGCCATCGTGTATATTGGCCTCAATGAACTCAAACGCTGGATTGCTTTATTGTCGTTATCCGCAAGTGATGAAACACCTGACGAGCTGTTACGGACTTTGCTCATTCGCGGACGTTGTATGGAGCTAATCGCACAAACCCATCGATATGACAGCGATACTTATTTTACCGCAGGACTTTTTTCTGGAATCGACTCACTGCTCAATGTCGACCTTGCCTATTTAATCAATGAATTACCTTTAGCGCCATCCATCAAGCAGGCGATTTTGCAATATCAAGGTGAGCTCGGAGAAACATTACGCGCAGTGATCCAGTTCGAACATGGACAATGGGAAATGATGAATGATTCCAGTGAGCTGGTGCAAATTAACCGTTGCTACTTCCAAGCTATTTTGTGGTGTGACGAGATGACCGCAGCGCTTTAAACCGACTCAGATCGCATACAAGTTGATTTTTATCTTTGAGTTACGGACAATCGACGCTCCACACATGGTTGGAACCTTGAATGCTTTTTTCTGCCGAACAATTACGCACACCGCGTGCGACTCAAGCTTACAGCTTCACCATTGAACAACCGCAAATAGTCGGATTGATGGGCATTAATGGTGCGGGCAAATCAAGTTTATTGCGCTTGATTGGCGGCGCTCATGATCAATACCTGGGTCAAGCGACGCTCGGTCGGCATACACTGCTTACCCATCCCGCTGATTATCGCCGACACATTGGCTTTATGGTGGATCAATTACCTTATACCAATCGCCAAACACCTAAGCAGTATTTACAACTAATTGCCGCAGCCAAACAAATTGAAAATTCCGCTGCGGTTATTGAGGCAACGCTCGCCGCGTTTGACTTAACTCAACTCAGTCAGCAGTTAATTCGCACTTTGTCATTAGGCCAGCGTCAACGGCTCAACTTAGCCCAAGCATTACTCAACTCGCCGTCTCTAGTGTTACTCGATGAGCCACTCAATGGCCTCGACCCAAATCAGCAAGATCGCTTTTGGCAAATGCTAAAAGAACAACCCAATCAGCGAGCCATCATTATCGCCAGTCATCATATTAATGAATTAGTCAGTCATTGTGATCGGATTATGATTATTGATCAGCAACAAATTGTTTTTGACTGTGAGTATACGTCGACCAGTTACCTTGCCCTGACCAAGGAGCCGGTAAATGAATCAGAGCATTGGCAAGTCCTGCATCCGCAAATAGCTCTGGCCAACTCAGCAACCGCTTTTGCGTCACTAAACCAGGCTTGCTACCTCTGTGAGCCGGTTGATAAAGCATTACCCGGAATTTTTAAGTTAATGGCCGATGGAGATTGGCAATGGTCTTAAGCTTAGTAATTCTAAATTTGAAACAACTGGCACGCCATCCGATTAATTGGCTTTTATTAGCCGTTTACTGCGCTTTGTTGAGCCTAATGGCCAGTTACAATGTCGAAAGTTACTGGCAATTACAAAACTCAGGGCAAAGTGACTTAACGTTAAGCGGCAGCTTTTTCTATACCCAGTTTAATGTTTCGTTATTACTGATTATGTTAATCGTACCGTTTTTTGCTGTGCAACTGGATCCGGCACGTCAACAATCGGGGCTCACGCAATTGCTGGCAACCACATGCACTCCCTTAGCCGCGTTTCGAGTGGCAGACTATGTTACCCAGACCGTTCTATCGGCCTTGTTGATGAGTTTACATTTGGTGCTGTTATTGCCGCTAATCATGGCTAACACTATCGATTGGCCCGTGTTAACGACCATGCTGATCGCACAGTATTTAATGTTGCTGTTTTACCTAGCGCTGGTGTTTTGTTTAATGCCGAAAAACACCAAAACCATCGCAGGATTTGCAATCTACTTCTCAGTGTTACTGGTGTTGTGGATGCTCGAGTTTATCGGTCAGTCATTAAATCAACTCGAGACACTTTCACCATTGTTTCGCTACCGCAAGTTCGCCCTTGGTAACCTTGACTATCAATCATTGGCCCTGGTATTGCTGAGCACTGCCGGCGCTTTGCTCGTCATCACTCGCGCTCAGCATACTCTGGCGAAACTGCGCACGGCTGCGCTTCGTCTAATGGTGTTCAGCTTGCTCTTACTAGTCACCACACCATTCATTTCCTGGCCCACAGATATCACCAGTAACCAGCGTTATTCCTTGCTGCCTGAACTTGGCGCTAAGCTCGCGACGAAAAACAAAATTAATGTTCGCTACAGTGGCTTAGCCGCCAGTGACATTGAAGAAATCAAACTGCGCTTGCTTGCGCCATTAAGCCAAGCCGGTATTCCAATTAGTGTGACTGAAGAAGTTCAACTAACCGCCGCAATGGAAATTAAACGCGGGATCCAAATTGAACTTAATGATGCTCACTATTGGCTGAACTACCCATTTGCTATGCACCCGCAATACTTGTTACTGCAGCAGTTACAAGTTACCGCGGTACGCGAGCAATCATGGTTATTGTTTACCGATGGGCATCAAGAATCGTCGATACTGCAAAGTGGTGGTCGACACTTGGCCAAGGCCAACCAACATATCAATGACTTGGGGTTTCAAACGCAACAAACATCACTGCTCTCTTTAGCCGAAATTCCCAGTAATGTATCGCTATTAATTATTGCCGGCGCGCAACAGCCTTTGCTGCACCAAGAGTGGCTGCGAATTTCGGAATACTTGAGCGCTGGCGGAAACTTATTATGGCTACGTGAGCCAAATGAGCCACAACAACCTCAACTAGAAGCTTACCTCGGACTCGGCAGCATTCCCGGAACCTTAATTGACCCCGCCGGCTACCAAGCCGGTACGCCGCACCCAGCCATTGTCTTGCTACGTGAAATCAACAATAACCCACTGAGTACAAACTTAAACAGTTTATTAGCTTTTCCATGGAGCACGGCGCTTACCCAAATACAATCGACCAACCAATGGCAAGTAGCGCTAGAACTTAGCACGCATAATAAAGTCTGGACCGAGTTTGAGCCGAATAATGAACAGCTGCAATTTAATCCGGAACAAGGTGAGCTCGAAGGTCAGTTTGCCCTGTTATATGGACTCACACGCCAGCAAGGCGCTAACCAGCAACGCGTAATTGTGGTCGGCGATGTGCACTTTATAGCCGACGCTGCCATCGATAATTACGCTAACCGGCAATTGCTAACCAATATTTTACATTGGTTACAACCGGTTGCACCGCCCGAGAACTTTACTCCGCAGGTTGCCACCGATCGTGTTTTGCAACTCAACACTTTCGCCAATCTTTGGTACTTATCTGGTGCGGCTTGGATAATGACCATTATTGGTTTGATCCTAGGGGGGCTCGCATGGCGGCAAGCAAGTCGGCATTAAACCAACGCCAATGGCTTACAGTGATCATGCTAGCGACGGCTTTCATGATTTTATTATTTACCATCATTGGTAAAATTTTTGAGCAACGTGCAGAATCGCAACTCGCAGTCAGTCATGCATACTTTGCTGATATCAACGCGATAACTCTCGGCGACTGGACGGTCCGTTTGCTCGTCCTGCCAGACGGCTCCCAAGAATGCCGCGACAATGCTAATTTGCTGTCTGCAACCGAATGCAGCGCGTATATCGATCACTGGCGTCAGTTACAACCACAAGCCATACTGAACCAAACCGATACCGAGGGTAAAGAGTTTATTGCGATTTCACTCGAACGTCAGACACGCACTGAACAATGGCGATTTTACGCAAATGCTCTGCCACGGCTGGTCAATCTAGACACTCAAACCACTGTCTTTTTGTCCAATCAACAAGTCCGACAATTGTTTCCGGAACGTCTGTTAAAACATTGGCGTTAGACGCCCACTTTTCTCATTGAGATCACGGTTATGCCTGAATTACCTGAAGTTGAAACCTCGCGCCGCGGAATAGCCCCCCACTTAACCGGACAAACTATTCGGCAGTTAATTGTGCGCAATGCGCAATTGCGCTGGCCAATTCCCGACGACTTAGCTGCCAAAGTCAACGGACAAGAGATTACACAGATTACTCGCCGCGCTAAGTATTTGCTGTTGGCATTAAAACAAGGTGCCATTATGGTTCACTTGGGCATGTCTGGGCGAGTACGCGTAGTAAACGCCGAACTTCCAGCGGAAAAGCACGATCACGTCGACTTAGTATTAGCATCCGGTCAGTGTCTACGGTTTACCGATCCGCGCCGCTTTGGTAGCTGGTTATGGCACCCGTCGCCGCGCAGTGAACAATTGCTGAGCCATCTCGGACCTGAGCCGCTCACCGATGAATTTAACTTCGATTATTTATACCCGCTTTGCCGCAACCGTAAAGCGGCGATTAAACAGGTCATTATGGACAATCAAGTGGTCGTCGGTGTTGGAAATATTTATGCAACAGAAGCCTTGTTTGCCAGTGGGATCCGCCCCACGCGCAGTGCCCAAAAAGTGACCCAACAGCAACTCAAACAATTGATTCAGCATATCAAACGCATCTTAGCCGCAGCGATTGAACAAGGCGGAACGACGTTAAAAGACTTTACTCGCAGCGACGGTAAACCCGGCTATTTTAAGCAAGCGCTACAGGTATATGGTCGCGCTGGCGAAGCCTGTGATAGCTGTGGCAGTACCATCAAAACTACACGCCAAGGGCAACGTGCTAGCGCTTATTGTCCAAGTTGCCAAAAATAATTTAACCCCGATCCGCAGATGACCTCGTCTGATGAGATGTAAAGGGATGTAATGCGCTGGACTTGGCGCCGCTGAACCGCTATATTGCACGATTGCAGCCGTGGGCTGCGACTGAATATAAAATAGACAGAACAATCAACGAACCTCAACAAAAAAGGTACCACCATGCGTAGACATCGCCATGATGATGATGATGCAAATGTAGACATGACACCGATGCTCGACATCGTATTTATCATGTTGATCTTCTTTATCGTGACCACGTCCTTTACTAAAGAAGACGGTCTCGATATGACGCGCCCAACCAATAATCAAAACCAAAGTTCTGAAGATAAAAATGCGCCAGTGGCCATTGAAATCAATGATATTGGCGAAGTGGTGTACGACGGTCGTTTAATTCTGCCAAGTCAGGTCAGCGCGAATATCGAAACCCGCTTAGCCGCAAATGCCAAAACCGTTGTTATCGTGCAAGCCCATGAGCAAGCGGATACTGATATTGTGATGGCGGTAATCGACGGTGTCCGTGATGGTGGTTTTAAAACCCCAGTACTCGCACGTCTACCCGATAAGAAGTAATTCCAATGAACGCCAGCATTCGCTGGCGTTTTTATTTCCCCCTTAAACTTAAAACGCCTTATGTCGAAACTCTTGACTCTTCTTATCGTGGCTTGGCTGCTGTACTTTTGGTGGCGTGGTCAACGAATTAAGGAGCGTGCTTATCAGGCGGTACTTAAGCGCTGTTATGAGCTTGACGTCGAGCTACTCGACAGCAATATTGCTCTGCTTAAGCAAGGGTTCAAACGCGACACCAATGGCCGCCTCTACTGGCAGCACAAATTTCAATTTGAATTCACCTCTACCCGTGAGCATCGCTATCGTGGTGTCATTACCATGGCTGGCTTTCACGTGCTCGACATCGACTTAGAAGCCTTCCACATCAACTAGCAACAATTTGAACGCAATCACCGGCAGAATGTACTTCAGTTCGTAGCGCTTGTTCGGTAGCGACCTTTGCCGCGGCAAAGATTGTCGGTCCTAGATGTAATCGATTCGGTCCACTGCGCGGCAACCCATTAATCGCTAACGCCATTAAATCTGCTCGTTGCGGAATTTGTAGCGCCCGGCTAGTGCGTTTACGCCAGGGTGAGCGAGCAGCAATATGATGATAGAACACACGCTCAGAGCCATTGATGCCTGCTAATCCTGGTCGATCAGCAATCCCACCGTCCCAACTCGGGCGCCCATCCAGCCAGCGCGGTTGAAACAATAAGGGGACGGCACAAGAAGCATAAATAATGTCCACCAATGAGCCACTTTGTAATACTCGAGTTTGTCGACTCAGCGCGTCCCAGATTGAAATAGAGCATGGCACAGTGCTCTGCGCTAAATCAGGTTGGTGAACTAAGTCGGTTAGAATTGCCCGAAACTTGCGTCCTTTGAGTAAACCAAGACCAATCCCCGGATCCCAGAAGTCGGCCTTACGCAGTGCAAAGAGGCGCTCCAGCATAACCTCCATTGGTGTACCAGAAGCATACACTCCAGCAATTAATGCTCCCGCACTGGAGCCACTGACGGCCGCTGGTTTTAGATTGTGCTTCAACAACGTATCCAGCACCCCTGCATGGGCAAAGAAGCCGAAAAATCCCGACGACATAGCAAGGGTAAACGGCTGCTGTGCCAGCCATTGATTAAGCTTCATAGTGATTAAAATAACTCGACGTTATCGTCTTTCGCGGCGCTAATGGCGCGTACCGTTCCGCGCAGCTCAAAATCAACCGCAGCATTGCTGACACCAAAACGATTGAGCTTTTCCATGATCACACGACTCAAGTTGATAAGATCATCCGCAGACATAGTGGACTGGCGAGAGTTTTCTAATGCTTGCTCGTTAAATTGCACCAGTTCCTCAATGGATGCCACCATTTTGATGGTGGCTTCACGCTCACGATCGGAGGAAGCTTTCATATTATCAGCTGTCACGGATACATGCTGTAAAGCATCGGCGATTTGATTCAAGTAATCATGGGTCAATGTCGTATGACTCACCGCCTCCTGCGAGACATCGACACCTTGTTGCATGCTTGTATAGGCAGTTTGAGTGAGGTTCTGAATTTGTTCGACTTGCTTAGACACCTCTAATGTTGAGTCATGGGTACGCAGAGCAAGCTTACGCACTTCATCAGCGACCACAGCAAATCCGCGTCCTGACTCACCGGCACGCGCTGCTTCAATCGCCGCATTTAAGGCGAGTAAGTTGGTTTGATCCGCAATTGCGGTAATCACTCGGATAATGCTATCGATTTGCTCACTGGCGTCTTTCAACTGGGCAATTTTCTGCTCCGCTTGATGCACTTGCTCAACTAAGTGCTCAATACTGGCCACCGCTTTATCTATTACTGTTTGCGTTTTTACCACTAACTTACGTTCTTCCACGAGGCTTTCAAACGCAATTTCAATATCGCGGGTAACCGCTTCATTCGACTGACGAATATCTTTGATTCCGGTAAAGATTCGACTGTTCCGCCGTTGATTAATAATGGCACTCTGCTCAAATTGCATTTGGGTATCGCGTACCCCTTCCGACATTGGCACCAAGCGAGCCGCTGAGCTGCGCGTTGACATCAAGACTTCATCGGCCGCGCGCAACTTTTCATTAACCGCGCTTAATAGTAGCTTTACCGGTGGGATCAGATCATCTAAGGGCATTTCGGTGGCAAAGTTAAAGACTTGTTCTGGCTGTTGGCTAAGAGCTTGATTCAAGCGAGTCGATAATTGATGGATATACCAATAGAACAGCGCCGCTTCAGTCAAAAGTAGCAGCAATACCCATAAGCACCACTGCCAAATCGATTGCGGCTGCCACCAATACCCACCCGCGATGGCCGCGATGGCGAGGATCGCTGTGCCGAGCAATAAAGCCCTCATTATTATCCTTACAATCAAACGCTTACATCGATTAACTATAGCAAAGGATTAAATAGGCACAAAAAAAGGCGGTAAAACCGCCTTTTAATCATTACTCGCCAGTTGTTCTAGCCAGCAAATGCGTTTCCAGTCAGCTTTTCATATTTTGCGATTAGCTGATCTTTCGATTCTTCATGGTTCGGATCCAACGGGATGCAATCGACAGGACAGACTTGCTGACATTGCGGTTCATCGTAATGACCAACACACTCGGTACATTTGTCCGGATCAATTTCATAGATCTCTTCGCCTTGGTAAATGGCCTCATTGGGACATTCCGGCTCACACACATCGCAATTGATGCATTCATCAGTAATGTATAAAGACATGGGCCTCTCTCATAGCTACAACTTGGGCGCGGGCGCGTATTGTAGCGAGTTGGCAGCGCATTGCAAGTAGCGCTGATGAATATTTAACCAAACGACTAATCGCCCGCCTCACCGTCAGAAAACTTTTGCCGCAGACAGGCGGCGACATAAGGATGCACAAAATCGGAAATATCACCGCCATAACGCGCCACTTCACGCACTAATGTCGATGATATAAAAGTGTTGGTTTCGTCCGGCGTTAAAAAGACACTCTCCAGATCGGGGGCTAATCGGCGGTTCATGTTGGCCAATTGAAACTCATATTCAAAGTCTGATACCGCGCGAATACCGCGCAATAATGCATCGGCTTGATGTTTCGCAGCAAAATCGACCAATAAGCCAGAAAATCCCACCACTTGAACATTAGTGACTTCTGCCAATGCTTGGCGCACCATTTCCTCGCGCTCTTCAATACTGAATAAGGGTCCTTTGCCGGGATTTTCTGCGACCGCGACAATCACTTCATCGAACAAACGCGCGGCGCGCATCACCAGATCGGTATGCCCGTTGGTGATGGGATCAAAAGTTCCGGGATATAGAATCGTTTTTGACATAACTAATTGTTTTTAAAAGTTATCTTTAGAAAGATCAGTGTGGAATGAATCCGCAGGCTTGTCAACTGCCTGACTGACGTCGGTCGCGTTAAAAAACGCCAAGCTACGTCGCGCCAGAAAGCAGCGTTGATACAAGCGGTAGCTTTCAACAAAACCAACATGGCCACCGGTTTTGCTCAGTTCCAACTGTACATTAGGGCTAAGTTCGTCCTCTGCCGGCAGTACATTATGATTCATAAAGGGATCATCCAACGCCTGAAGAATTAACGTAGGCGTTGCAATGTGGGTTAAAAAACTAATCGAAGACGCACGCTGATAATAGTCATCAGCACTGGCAAAACCATTCAGCGGAGCCGTCACTTGCTGGTCAAATTGCCAAAAGTTTTTCACAGCGGCAAGCTTAGCTAGTGACTGCTCACTCATAGGTAAAAGACCGAGCTTACGCTTAGCATGCATTTTCTTTTTCAACAGGCCAATCAGATGCTGCTGGTAAAAGCGGCTAAATCCGTTATCAATTGCGCTCGCGCAAACATCCAAACGCAGTGGCACCGACACAGCCATTGCACGGCTCAACATGGTTTGCTTTGGATTCTCTCCGAGCCACTTAAGCAAGACATTTCCGCCAAGAGAAAAACCAATGGCGTATAACGATTGCGAAGCTTGCGACGGCAAGTGTGTAATAACTTCGGCTAAATCATCTGAAGAGCCTGAGTGGTAACTGCGCGCAGAGCGATTTAATCGGCGCCCACAACTCCGAAAATGCGCCACCACAACTTGCCACCCCGATTGGGTATAACAATGAATTAACCGCTGAGCATAGTGTGACTGGTAACTCCCCTCTAAACCGTGAAGCAGCAATAACACCTTATCTGCAGGCGCGCCGAACCAAGCCAACTCAACAAAATCACCGTCGCTCAGTACCAACTCTTGCCAGTGTTGCGGGTGATAGCGAACGCCTGCCAGTAAAGGTCCTACTAGCGTTTGTAAGTGTCGATTCGACAGCCCAAAGGTTGGCTTAAAAGTCGACGCACTGATGCTCGCCATCGCAACCCTTAAGAATTAGTACCATGATACGGACGACTTAATTCGTGGACCGCATCGACGAAAGCTTTCGCATGTTCAGGATCGACGGTTTGATGGATCCCATGCCCAAGGTTAAAGATATGTCCTGGTCCTGCTCCATAACTCTCTAAAATAACCGCGACTTCTTCGCGAATCCGCTCCGGTGAGCCATACAGCACCGATGGATCCATATTACCCTGCAATGCCACTTTACCGGCGACTTTATCCCGAGCCTGACCCAGATCCGTAGTCCAGTCGACACCTAAAGCATCACATCCCGTTGCCGCCATTTGATCCAACCAATCACCACCATTTTTGGTAAACAGTGTTAATGGAATACGTTGACCATCATGCTCGCGTTTAACGCCTGCAACGATTTTTTCCATATAGCGCAATGAAAAATCACGATAGTCGCGCGGCGTTAACACACCGCCCCACGTATCAAAGACCATGACCGCCTGGGCGCCAGCTTCAATCTGAGCGTTTAAATACACAATGACAGAATCAGCTAGCACATCGAGCATTTGATGCAACAAATGTGGACTTTGATACATCATGCCCTTAATCAATGAAAAGTTTTTCGTTGCGCCACCTTCCACCATATAAGTGGCTAACGTCCAAGGGCTTCCAGAGAAACCAATCAGCGGGACACTGCCGTTTAGCTCGCGGCGAATGGTCGAGACCGCATCAGTAACATAGCGCAACTTATCTTCCGGCTGCGGCACAAATAGCGCTCGAACATCGGCCTCACTACGCACCGGCTTTGAAAACGCAGGCCCCTCTCCAGCGACGAAGTGTAGGCCTAACCCCATCGCATCGGGAATGGTTAAGATATCTGAAAATAAAATTGCGGCGTCGAGTTCAAAGCGGCGTAATGGTTGTAAGGTTACTTCGCAGGCTAACTCTGGATTAGTTGCCAATGCCATAAAGTCACCAGCTTGCGCGCGTAGTGCTCTATATTCCGGCAAATAACGCCCTGCTTGGCGCATCATCCACACCGGGGTGCAGTCTACCGACTGACGTAATGCGGCTCGAATATAACGATCATTTTTTAATGCTGACACAGCATTCTCCTGACAATAACACGGAAATTTGCGACTATTTTAACTGAAAATTAGTGGGTGCGGTGAGCCAATTTACTGGTCATTCAGCTTTTCAATATCGGCCTTAATCACGGCACCTTTTTTAGCCCAAGGACTTTGGGCTCGAAGCCGTTGCGGCAATTGTGCAATCGCCTTTTGTGCCAATTCCGGCGCAGCAAAAGGACCCATTACAACGACATGCCATACGCGACCTTGGCGGCGAGTACGGTAAAAATGCAGTTCACCAACGGTTTGGTTAGTAGCCATAAAATCGGCTGCATTTTCCAGTTGTGAGAATCCTCCCAACTGCACCATCCAAAATGGCTCGTTTAAATTTAATAAATATTGTTCTTCTGCATTGAACGCAAGCGACTGAGTCCGCTCAACACTGGCTCTTTGTGGCTCAGTATTGCTGGTTTCCTTAACCACTTCAGTTGCGCTGTCCGAGCCAGTTTGAGTGGCATCACCGGTTGGCTGCGGGACTGGTTTTTCCGGCGTTTGTTGCTGTGGCAGTATTGGTTCTGGGCTCACGTTTACACCGCTTTGAGGCTCTGGACTCGACTTCGAATTCGATTCTTGTTGCACTACCGTTTGACTGTCACTAGTGCCAGCATTGTTCGCTTTGGTCACATCATTTTTACCATTTTCCGGCGGCACGACTGGATCCTTCGATAACGGTTTTGCCGCATCGTCATTCAAAGGTGAGTTGGCGCTAAGGTTTTCGTCTTTTGTCGATTCTTTTTCCGCTGCTTCCGTTACTTTTTGACTATCCGCATTGGCTTGTCCTGCCGCAATGGTCTCTTCGGCTAATGGCTCTGCTTCAGCGCTGGTTTCAGGTTCAAGCGATTCGGCAGCCGGCGGCTGTGTTACTACCTCCGGTTGGTTAACATTTTTTACCAACGGTTTGTTTTCAGACAATTTATTGCGGTCATCAGTCGTTTTGGGTTGCGCGACGACGGCAGGCGGCTGACCAATGGCACTATTGATGTCATCTTGGAAATACAACACCAGCGCCACCATTATGACAAACACTACCGCTAATGCGACCACCAAGTTGGTTTTCATATTACTGCCCGAGCTTTCCTTCTCGGAGCTCTGTGATAGCGGCTCAAGCGCCGCTAACAATCTGCCTGGGTTTCCAGCATCGATTACTTCCGATGACAAATGCTTAACGGCACTGGGTGCGACACCAAGCTGCTGCAGGTGCTCTAATAGCAGCTGCATTTCGCTTACGGAAAGAGGCGGCACTGATACTTCTATGGCCTGTTGACTTTCGGATTCAAACCACTGCGGCAGGCGACTTTCACTTGAATAGCTCACAATACAATGAAAGTTTTCTTGCTTAACTTTATCGCGCAATTTTTCCAGCTGCTCAAAACTTAAAGCATCAGCATTATCGAGAATTAGTAATAGATCGGACTCAGGGTTTAACTGTCCTAAACCAAATTGAAAACTAGTGCTAGCCGCGGTGCTATTAATACCCAACTGTTTTAACGCAACTTTAAACCAGTCTCGTTGCTGGCAATCGGCATAAACTCGAGCTATCGAATCTGGCAGCTCAATTTCTAAGCGCTTAAGTATAGTGCTCCGCCCAGAACCCGCATTACCACAAAGGCCAACTAAGCGGTCGGAGAAACAAGCAAAATGCTCAAGCTTTTCAACCGTTTCCGATTGGCTAGCCAGCTCAATGGTAGTACTCGCCTGCATTAACTGTTGGTAGAAACTCGTCTGCGTCATAGCGTCACTCGACCACTATCAATAGCAGCACATAATTCAGCGACAGAGAACTCATCGGTAACTTTAACCACGCCTGGTCCGGTCGGCACGACGACGCGAATGTGTTCGCTCAAATTCTTTTTATCATGGCGCATAACTTCAATTAGGCGCTCACTACTAATGCTATCAGGAATCGAGGTAGGTAGTCCTAGGCAAGCAAAAACAGTTTTAACGCGGTGATAATATTCTGGGTCAATAAGGTTATTTTGTTCCGCTAGCGCCATTGCCATCAAAGTGCCAATCGCTACAGCCTCTCCATGTAACCAGCGCGAGTAATCACCAATTTTTTCAATCGCATGTCCAAAGGTATGACCGAGATTAAGATGGGCACGAACGCCGGTTTCCTTTTCATCAAGCGCAACCACTTTTGCTTTAATTTCACAACAGCGCTCGACAATCTCAGCCATTAAAGCACTATTATCAGGCTGTAAGTGTGGTAGGTTCTGCTCAATCTTTTCAAACAAAGAGAAGTCATCAATCAACCCATACTTGACCACTTCCGCCATGCCCGCATTAAACTCTCGTTGCGGTAGGGTCTTAAGACAAGCTAAATCAGCTATAACCGCTTGTGGTTGATAAAAGGCACCTATCATATTTTTTGCCAGCGGATGATTAACTGCGGTTTTTCCACCGACCGAAGAGTCCACCATTGCCAACAGAGTGGTTGGCACTTGAATAAAAGGGACACCGCGCTGATAACAGGCCGCACTAAAGCCGGCAATATCACCGACAACACCGCCACCTAACGCCACAATAGTGGCATTGCGGCGCATTCCAAGACTGATCAGACGTTCCATTATTAGATTGAACGTGGTCAAGGATTTATAGCTCTCGCCATCATCCATTAAGAAAACTTCACAATCAAACTCGTCTAAAGCACTTTGCAATGGCGCGAGGTAGTGCGCCGCCACGGTCGGATTAGATATGATTAGAACTTGGTTACTAGAGATGAAATCTTTGAAGCTAGCCGTTGTCAGCAAAGGGCTTCCAATGAAAATTGGGTATTGATGACCTTCAACCGCAACCGTGACTTGCTTCATAGACATTAAATCTGTGTGGACTGAACTAACTCGGCGATATTGTTGGCAACCGCTTTGACGGTGTTTTCGTTAGTCGCGACGACATAGTCAGAAATTTCTCGGTACAAAGGATCTCGCTCCGACATTAAATCAACTAAAGTGGCCTCTGGGTCATCATTTTGCAATAACGGACGTCGTTTATCGCGACGAGTACGCTCAACTTGCTGATCAATTGACGCTTCCAAATACACCACGACACCACGGCCAGCTAAATGGATCCGGTTTTCTTTACGGATCACCGCTCCGCCGCCCGTAGCCAAGACAATGCCTTGCATAGAGGTCAGTTCCTCGATGATTTTTTGCTCACGCTCGCGAAAGCCTTCCTCACCTTCCAAGTCAAAGATCCAATCAATCGGAGCACCGGTGCGTTTTTCTAACTCTTGGTCAGTGTCAATAAACTCTAATTTGAGTAAATCGGCGAGTTGCTTTCCAATTGTGGTTTTGCCAGCTCCCATTGGGCCGACTAAGAATACGTTACGTTTATTCTTCATATACGACTGTAATAGATTCCTAACTTATTGATATTTAAGAATTTCGACCTCTAAAAATACAAGAACCCGCGAAAAGCGGGCTCTTGCTCCGATTTTGAGGGCTTATCTTACCCCTTCTTTGATAATTTTTGGAGTAACAAATATCAATAATTCTGATTTAGCTTCCGATTCGACGGTTCGTCGGAATAAAATGCCGAGACCAGGGATATCTCCGAGCAATGGAACTTTACTCACATCCTTGTTATTACGTTGTTGGTATATACCACCTAAAACAACTGTCTCGCCATTATCAACAAGAACTTGCGTTCCGACTTCACGAGTATTAATCGCAGGGCCACTTAGCGTTTCTTCGCCACGCGTATCCTGATTAACCAGCAAATCGAGAATGATGCGATCGTCCGGTGTGATTTGCGGTGTTACACGTAAACTTAGCACCGCTTTCTTAAACTGAATCTTAGTCGCACCACTAGCGCCACCTGCCGATTCTTGGTAAGGAATTTCTTCACCCGCTTCGATATAAGCTTCTTTTTGATTCGCGGTCACGACTTTCGGCGATGCAATGACTTCGCTTTTATTCTCGCTCTCTAGCGCTGACAGTTCAGCGTCGAGAATAATACCATCACTTAAGCGTGCAAAAGTAAGGCCGATGGAGCCAGCAGGTTCCGCTACCGGTAAATCTACATTGTAAGTTTCATTCAACGGTAAGGTATCTTCAGAGCTTAAGCCCGCCCAGAAGTTACTAGCATTATTAGTACCTGACAATGTGGTCGAGTCGCCGGTGGGCGCATTCAACAAGTTATCCGAAGAGTCGGTAACCCCGAAACGCACACCGATCTCGCTACCAACACCATCTTCGGCGACTACAATTCGTGACTCAATCATAACCTGACGAACCGGAATATCGAGGGTGCGGATTAGCTGACGAATCTCATCAAGCTTCTTCGCAGTATCGCGCAGCATCAAAGTATTGGTTCGATCATCTACGGTAACACTGCCACGTTCCGATAAGAACGAAGTCTTATCACCTTGAATGATGTCAGCAAGTACCTTCGCTTTCGCATAGTTAACTTGAACGAATTCAGAGCGTAGTGGAGCAAGTTGTTCAACTTGTTGCTCAGACTGCAATTCAAGCGCTTCACGAGCAGCAATTTCATCAGCGGGAGCAATTAATAAAACGTTCCCATTTTGTCGTTTATCAAGCCCTTTCGTTTTCAAAATGATATCTAAAGCTTGATCCCAAGGAACATTTTGCAGTTGTAAAGTAATCGAACCCGATACCGTATCACTGGTGACCATGTTGACGTTGGCAATATCAGCAATTAACTGTAAAACTGCGCGAATGGTAATGTCTTGGAAAGTTAATGACATACGCTCACCGGTATACTGCGGCTCTTGCAGGCGGCGACGTTCTACTTCTTCTGGCGTCAAAGGTTTCAATTCAATGGTGTACTCGTTATCAGCTTGATAAGCAAGGAACTCGAATTCGTTAATCGTCTTGATGGTCAATCGGACGTTGGCACCGACTTGCTTAGTTTCAACAATTTTAGCGGGCGTCGCAAAATCCATTACATCGAGCTTTCGAATAAGTTCGTTGGCGATGTCTGCATCGACAAAGTCAGCAACAACGTCACGGCCCTCTTGGCGTAAATCGATACCAATATTCGGATCAGCAAGTGAAATAATCACTCGCCCTTCGCCTTGATCACCACGGCGAAAATCAATGTTAGTAATGGCTTTGCCTTGCGCCGCTGCAGCCGGTTTTGGCAACATGGCACTGGTACCCGACAAGTTGCTTGAAGTCGTTCCTGTGGGCGCGGCTGTCGCGGCCACGCCATTACTCGCACCGATAGTAATGACAAAGTCATTGCCTTCAACGCTAGTAGTATAATTGGTTGACTCAACTAAGTTGATCACAACACGCGTCCGCCCTTGTGCTTCAACGGCTGAGATACTTCGCGTTGCGCCGATCGAGACTGGAATCGACTTATCCGCTAAAGCCACACTGGTGTTGTCAAAATCTAGGGCAATCCGAGCAGGATTTTCAGTGGTAAATACTCTCGGCACTTCAGGTGTGCTGGTCATCGTCAAACGCAAAGACACTCGGTCACCCGGTAGTACATTGAAGTTAATCGCATTCAACTCATTCGCATTTGCGATTGCAGAGAGTGCCGCTAAACACAAGACGGCAGCAGCCTTCAAGCCTTTCGTAATCATTGTCAGTTTCCCCGACTTACTCAATAACATGTTCAAATTCTCCTACTGCTGCTTACTCGTTTAGAGCCATATTGACGACGCGCTTTTCCCAGCAGCCTTGACCATCTGGAACCAATGTTTCAATTACAATTCTATATTCATCGATGTCGGTAATGCGGCCATGGTTAACACCTAAATAGTTACCAATGGCCACTTTAAATACTTTACCCACCGATGGACCTGAGGTCATTTTCACTAACCCCCACTTAACTTCACCTTTAGTCATCGCTCCAACCATTTCCATTGAGTCGAGAGAGAAGCGTTCTAAGTCTTCCCGGCGACGATTTGGATCGGGTTGTACGGAAGCATCACAACCATCAGCAATCACTTGCAGCTCGGTCTCAACTTCAGGCTCTAACTCGGCAAACGGACTTCGAAAGTCTGATGCTGAATATTCAAACTTGGGGGCTTGTTTAACTTCTGGAGCCGGATTGATCGGCCCGGCAGGCTTGGCCTTTACCGAATCAATCCATTCTTGCAAATCATCTTTATTTGATGAGCAGCCAGATAAGCCGATCAGCGCTAGAAGACTAATGAGTAATATACGTTTCATATTTACTCCTCCCCCGCTTCTGCATAACGATAGGTTTTAGCAGTTACCGTCATCACCAGCATTGCTTCACCTTCGGACCCAAAAACCTCTCGATCAGTGGTTTTGATAGTGAAATCATGCAAGGTGACAATTCGTGGCATATTCGAGACGCGGCTGACGAAGTCAGCTATCTGGTGGTAGCCACCCGAAACATTGATTTCCAATGGCTCTTCGAAATATATTTCGCGACTTACCTCACCTTTCAATGAAATATTTTCCAGCTCAAGACCTGCGCCCGTAATCGCATAAGAAATTTCATCAACCAGTCCGGGCACCTCACTGCGTTGCGGCAGTTGTTTTAATAGGCTCTCAAAGGACTTCTTAATTGATTCCATTTGGTTCTTATATGCTTCAAGATGAACCGCTTTCTTTTGCTTCTTTTCAAACTCTTGCTTTAACGTGTTTTCTTGGCGTACTTCACGATCAAGCGAGTCGAGGTCATCGCTTATGAAGAACTGATAGCCTAATAGCAACACTAATCCAAAAACTATCAATCCTGTGATCACTTTAACCGGGGTAGGCCAAATACCCATGTTATTAAAGTCGAGATCATTAACATTAAAATCTTGCATACCGCTCATGTTAAGATCCTCCTTTCTTTTTATTCTTTTTCTTCGAAGGCTTTGCCGGCTCTGCATCTTTAGCCGCTTGCTCTGACTTGTCCGGTATTTCTTCGATGATTAATGAGAACTCTTTACGACCGGCGCCGTAATCTTTATCTGAATCAATGTCTTTTAATGTACCGTTTTGCAACCACGCCGACTCTTCGATTTTACGCATAAAAGCGGTTACACGTTGCGCGGACTCAGCGGAGCCAATCACGGTCATTTTATTATTTTTCCGCTCGATTGATTTTAGGTTTAGTCCCTCAGGTATCGCGCGTACGATTTCGTCAAAAATACGAACTACTTTTGGACGACTTTGTTGTAATCGAGTAATCATGTCCATACGTTCGATTAGGCGCTGACGCTCTTCTTCAAGCTTCTTAATTTCTTTAATTTGATCATCGAGGTCTTTGATTTGCTCGCGTAAAAAGGTATTACGCTCTTGCTGCCCACTAATTTGCAGACCAACGGTCGATTTATAAGAGAAAACAACCACTACACCGAGCAACAACACTAAGCCTAAAACGCTCAAAAACTGGCGCTGTTTCTCTTTGCGCAGTTCTTCACGCCAAGGTAAAAGATTAATTCTTGCCATTAGTCAAAACTCCTTAGCGCTAATCCACAACAAATCATTAACGATGGAGCATCAACACTGAGTGCTTGAGCATTAACTCGATTAGCAATCGACATATCAGCAAAGGGGTTGGCTATAGAGGCAGAAACGCCTAAACGTTCTTCCAACATATCTTCTAACCCGTCAATCACGGCACAGCCGCCGGCGAGCACCACATGATCAACTTCACTGTATTGACTGGAACCGTAAAAGAATTGCAGTGAGCGACTGACCTGTTGAATAACCGCTTCTTTAAAAGGCTCTAAAACTTCAGGCTCGTAATCATCCGGCAGGCCGCCTTGTTTCTTGGCCATTCCGGCTTCTTCATATGAAAGCCCGTAGCGACGTTGAATTTCTTCCGTTAATTGCGCGCCACCAAAAACTTGTTCACGCGTATAAATGGTTTTGAAATCTTCGAGAACACTCAAGCTAGTCATGGTCGCACCGACGTCCACGATTGCTATGATTTTGCCTTCACCTTGGTCTGGCAACTGATTCTCTAGTAACTTAAATGCTCGCTCCATCGCGTAGGCTTCAACATCGACAACCTTCGCTTCGAGGCCACCGAGTTCTACCGCATCAACGCGACTGTAAACATTCTCAGAACGTGAGGCAGCGAGCAATACATCAACTTTATCAGGAGCTTTTTCTGATTCGCCAACCACCTCAAAGTCAAGTGCCACCTCTTCCAATGGATAGGGGATGTACTGATCAGCTTCGACTTGGATTTGATTCTCCATGTCATCGTCCGACAAGTTCTTGTCCATTTGAATGGTTTTAGTAATTACCGCTGAACCTGCCACAGCTACGGCTGCATTCTTGATCCCGGCTTTCGAGCGACTGACGACTCGTTTTATCGCCTCGCCGACGGCCTCAGGATCACGAATGTCGCGCTCAGACACCGCTTCTTGCGGTAATGGTTCGACAGCATACGCCTCGACTCGGTAACGAGAACCGACGCGCCCCAATTCTAATAGCTTCACGGAGGTTGAACTGATATCCAACCCAACCACTGAAGGCCGTTTTGTCCCAAATAGCTGAGCCAGCATAAGCGTAAAATTCCTATAACTTTATATATTTACACCATTTACGTGTGTATTCACATTAAATAATAGCGCTAACTTCCCGATATTTCACCTATTTTTCAAAAAAAATATCCTTTAGCAACTAATAAACGATATACTGTGTCAAAATTAATCAGTGACCACTAAATATATAGTTTCTACCCTATGAAATATCTACTGAGCGCATTTAATAACGGCATTTATTTTGTGTTCCTCTTGGCAATTGCAGGATTTATGGGTTTTTGCAGCCTGTATTTGTACTTAGGCCCACATTTACCGAATGTTGACTCAATCCGCGACATTCGCCTACAAACTCCAATGACGGTTTACAGCCAGGAAGGTGATTTGATTGCCGAGTTCGGCGACAAGCGTCGAATACCGGTAACCTTAAGCGAGGTACCACAAACATTTATCCAAGCGCTTATTGCAACAGAAGATAAACGATTTTACG
Source organism: Gammaproteobacteria bacterium (assembly GCA_013373545.1). Lineage (GTDB taxonomy): Bacteria > Pseudomonadota > Gammaproteobacteria > Enterobacterales > Kangiellaceae > Pleionea. The sequence goes on along the minus strand of JABXHQ010000058.1, from coordinate 33,087 downwards.
AGCACTCAGGTGTAGATTTCTTAGGGGTAATCCGTGCATTTGTGAACAATATCACAACTGGCACCCGCAGCCAGGGCGCTAGCACCATCACCCAACTGGTTGCGCGTAACGTTTACCTCGATCGAGAAAAAACCTTTACTCGTAAGTTTAGAGAGATGTTTCTCGCCTGGAAGATAGAGTCGGAAATATCCAAAGACGAAATTTTAGAGCTCTTTATTAATAAAGCACACTTCAGCCATCGAGCCTATGGCCTCGGCGCCGCCGCACAGGTTTACTACGGCAAAGAGCTAAGTGAATTAAAGCTGCATGAAGCAGCCGTACTCGCGGGTATTCCGAAAGGTGAGTCGATTTACAATCCAATCTCTAATCCGGACAACGCAAAAGAGCGACGCAACCATGTATTAGGCCGCATGCTTGCAGAAGGCTATATCGAACAGGCAACGTATGAAGCGGCTATCGCCGAGCCAATTGAAACTCGCAAACATGGCGCTGATGTTTCATTTTCTGCTCCCTACTTGGCGGAAATGGTCCGCCGCGAAATGATTCAGCGATTTGGCCGCGAAGCAGCTTATAATAATGGCCTACGAGTATTTACCACTATCAATAATAAGCTGCAAATTGCCGCTCAAGCGGCACTGCGTCAAAGCCTCTTGGAATATGACTTTCGCCACGGCTATCGTGGACCAGAGCAATCAATTGATAATTTATCCGAGTTAAGCACCGAAGAACTGAAAACCTACATTGAAAGTTTGCCCGCAGTAGCCTTACTACAGCCAGCAGTGGTGACAAGCGTCGCGGAACAAAGCATAACGGTTCTCACCAGTGATGCCAGCACAATAGAGATTGACTGGGAAGGATTAAAATGGGCAGCGCCTTTTATCAACTCAGACAGCCGTGGCCCTGCGCCCAAAACCGCCAGTGATATTGTTAAGCCTGGTGATGTTATTCGCCTTTACCAAAGTGGCCCAGATACTTGGAAATTAAGCCAAATCCCAGAGGTAGCCGGTGGTTTTATAGCAGTGAAACCACAAACTGGCGCAATAGAAGCTTTGGTCGGCGGCTATGACTTTTCACTGAACCAATTTAATATGGTGACCCAAGCACGGCGCCAGCCAGGCTCTAATATAAAGCCCTTTATTTATTCTGCAGCCTTAGAAAAGGGCTATACCGCCGCCAGCGTTTTAAATGATGCTCCTTTTGTTAAAGAAGACAAAACCGCAGAAGATTTCTGGCGCCCCAAAAATGACAGTGGTCGCTATAAAGGGCCAACACGCCTGCGTGATGCTCTGCGATTTTCCAACAACTCTATCTCCGTGCGACTAATGAATGCCATTGGCCCAGCTTATGCTGAAGAATACTTGGCCCGCTTTGGTTTCCCTGATGAGTATATGGAACCCTACACTTCACTCGCACTCGGCAGCGCCAGTTTTACTCCCCTTGAAGTGGTAAACGGCTACGCTGTTTTCGCCAATGGCGGTTACCGAGTGGAACCGTTCTTTATTGAGCGTATCGAAACGTCAAATGAAGTCGTGCTATTCCAAGCGGAGCCGATTCAAGTTTGTCAGGAATGCGAACTGGCATTAGCGGCTACGACACTCAACGCAGATGAGCAAACGGCGTCCGAAGCACCACAGCGCCAATCTCAAGCGGAGCCAGTGTGGGGAGAATATGATATTAACGCGCCTCTGCTCGCAGAGCCACAGCTGCCGGTTGCGAAAGACAAAATAGCCCCCCGTGTGATTGACGATAAAAATGTCTTCATTGTGAACTCGATGATGAAAGATGTTATTCATCGCGGTACCGCTTGGCGTCAATTACATAACTCCGCAAGCCCGCTTTTGCAACGCCAAGACATCGGAGGCAAAACCGGAACCACCAATGACGCGAAAGATGCTTGGTTCTCTGGCTTTAACGGTGATTATGCGGCCACAGCTTGGGTTGGCTTCGCCGATTACTCATTGACCTTGGGCAACCGCGAGTATGGCGGCAAAGCAGCTCTGCCGGTTTGGCAAAAATTTATGGAGTTAGCGTTACGAGGTCGGCCTAACAACACCATGGCACAACCACCTGGTATTGTTACCGCTCGCATCAACCCAAAAAATGGCAAGCTGGCCAATAGCAATACCGAAAATGCTATTTTCGAAATATTTCGCGCGGGAAATTTACCGGAAAAAGAGCCCGAGACCATACTACCCGGTCAAGACACCGACCCGTTTGATGTCTTTTAACGCTCCGGCGAGATTTATAGGCACAAAAAAAGGCGCTGAATGGCGCCTTTTTTTTGCTTCGACAGGACGACTTATTTTTTGCCGCCGCGAGCACCGAAACGTTTGCGGAAACGATCAACACGACCGCCAGTGTCCACAATTTTCTGCTTACCAGTGAAAAATGGATGGCAAGCTGAGCAAACGTCTAGTGAAATATCTTTGCAAAGCGTCGAACCGACTTTGATTTCGTTACCACAGCTACAAGTTGCCGTGATCACTTCGTATTTAGGATGAATACCTTCTTTCATTGTTGAATCTCTCATATTTATCGTGGGTCGCTATTTTAACCAGTGTGCTTAAAACACCACCCACCCATTAAGGGGACGCGGATCATACTCCCGTAACGCTCGAATTTCAACCATCGCAATAGGGAACCCATCATAATCCTTTACATCTGCGATTGAACGAATACCATTGAGTCCCAATTATCGCGAAAACTTTGAGTCATTCTTGAGCACAGAAAGATTTTTAGCCGTTGCATTGCCCGTTCCATTACGGCGGTTATTTACTTATAAAACCACCAACCCGCAGTCTCTGCTGGGCTGTCGAGTGCGCGTTCCTTTTGGTCGCCAACACCTCATCGGTGTCGTGGTGGCCGAGCCGGCAACCTGCGACTTAGATCATCATACTCTCAAGTCTATCGAAGCCACTATCGATCAAACACCAGCCTTGCCGCTCGGAGACGTCTGGACTCTGATTCATAAAGCTGCACGCTATTACCACCATAGCTTAGGGGAGGCTTTTGCGACGGCTTTGCCAAACGCATTGGCCAAAGGCGAGCCAGCGCAACTAACGCCCGAAAAGCACTGGCATGTTACCGCCGAAGGGCGCGCGCAGCAGCCAACTCTAGCGGCCAATGCCGTACGTATGAAACGCGCCATGACTTTGCTCGTAACTGCCGAACATGGGCTCAGTGATAGCGAGTTAAAAGCTCACGATGTTGCATCAACAACTTTAAAGTCGCTGGCCAATAAAGGTTGGATAGTAGCTCAATTGCGCACGCCTACCGCAACGCCTGTGGCGCTCGGAGTGGCGAAGCAGTTGAACGCGGAGCAACAGCATATTGTGGATCAAATGGCTCAGCTCAGCACCGAATTCGCGGTCGGTTTAATTGACGGCGTAACCGGAAGCGGCAAAACGGAAGTTTACCTCCATGTGATAGCACAAGTGGTTCAACAAGCGCAGCAAGTGTTATTGTTAGTCCCTGAAATCGGCTTAACCCCACAAACCTTACGGCGCTTTGAACAGCGCTTTCCAGGTCAAGTCGCGGTTATGCATTCGGGAATGACCGATCGGCAGCGCCTAGAAACCTGGTTAAAAGCAAGAGACGGGCATATCCGTGTTCTCATCGGCACTCGCTCTTCAATTTTTACGCCATTGCCAGATTTGGCATTGATCATTATTGACGAGGAGCATGATGCTTCATTTAAGCAACAAGATGGTTTTCGCTACCACGCCCGTGATCTCGCAATTTTAAGGGCGCAGTTGAAAAATATCCCCGTTCTGCTCGGCAGTGCGACGCCATCTCTGGAGTCACTCAAGCATGCATTATCCGGACGCTATCACCACTTCAAGCTGAGTGAGCGTGCCACCGGTCAATCGCTCCCCATGGTTAAATTAGTGGACTGCAAAAACCAACCGTTAAGCGAAGGTTTCGCTAAACCGCTATTGGATGCTATGGATGCCGCGCTCAAAGCGGGACAACAAGTGCTGGTATTTCTTAATCGTCGTGGTTATGCGCCGGTTTTATTGTGCCATCAATGCGGCTGGATCGCAGATTGCACACGCTGCGATAGTTACATGACTCTGCATCAGAGTAACCAAAAACGCTATTTACAGTGTCATCATTGTGGGCGCTATCAAAATGACATATGCCAATGCCCCAAATGCAATAGCAATCAGCTGCTTGATATCGGTCAAGGCACCGAACGCATTGAACAATTCTTAACCGCGCGGTATCCCGACATATCACTGCAACGTATCGATCGCGATACCACACGGCGCAAACAAGCCATGGCCAATTATGTCGAAGCGGCGCAAAAAGGCGAAACACAATTATTAATCGGTACCCAGATGCTGGCTAAGGGCCATCACTTTCCGAAGGTAACCTTAGTGGCGGTGTTAGACATTGATGGTGCGTTATTTAGTAGCGACTTTCGCGCTCCCGAGCGAGCTGCGCAACTAATAACTCAAGTTGCAGGACGGGCTGGCCGGGCGGAATTAAAAGGACAAGTTTTGGTACAAACCCACTACCCTGAACACCCGCTATTACAAGCGTTAACGGCCAATGATTATCCACTTTTGGCGCGCCAATTATTCCAAGAGCGGCAACATGCCAGTTTACCGCCGCAAACCCACATGGCGCTATTTCGCGCGGAGTCTCTAGATAAACAAGCCGCCACCGATTTTCTATCCTTTGTCCGCGATGCGTTTCGGCCATTACAGCAGACGCTGGAAATTTGGGGGCCGGTCGCTTGCGCGATTAGCCGAAAATCAGGACGCTTTCGCTTTCAATTAGTGCTCAACACTAGCAGCCGAGCAGAGTTACATAATGCGCTAAGCAGAACCTTACCCAGCATTGAAAGCGCTAAAGTAGCCAATAAAGTGCGCTGGTCTCTCGATGTCGATCCACAAGATCTTTTGTAGCGAATAAACCCAAATTCCGCTGGCAGCGGTAGGTTGGACAAAAAACGGAAACTTATGCCAGAAAAGTCAGATAAAGATGCGCTTAACTATCGATAATCGCTGCTTTTTAAAGGATAATAAGTAAAACTTTGTCAACATCTAATGATAATACTGAGCACCATGAAAGAAACTTTACTCGCGCTTTTACAGCAAGCAGTCGACCAACTTAAAGCTGACGCCGTTATCCCTAGTGACTTGAGCGTTCGCTTACAAGTGACTCACACAAAAGACAAGTCGCACGGTGATTTAGCCAGTAACATTGCCATGATGTTGGCAAAGCCGGCCGGACTGCCACCACGGGAAGTTGCCCAGCGGGTAATCGGCGCTTTACCGGAGTCAAGCGCAATCAACAAAGTAGAAATTGCTGGCCCAGGATTTATTAACTTCTTTATGGCACAAGACGCACAAAGCGAAGTGGTACGTAGTGTTCACGACCAAGCGGCGGCCTTTGGTCATAGTAATGCAGGACAAAATAAACCCGTGCAGGTAGAGTTTGTTTCTGCCAACCCAACCGGCCCGTTACATATTGGACACGGCCGCGGAGCTGCGATTGGTGACAGTATCTGCCGCTTATTACGTGCAACCGGCTGGGACGTTACAGCCGAATTTTACTACAACGACGCAGGCCAACAAATTAATAACCTTGCCCATTCGGTTCAAGCGCGCTGCTTAAACCTGACGCCGGACGACGAGCAATGGCAAAAAGATTGGTATCAAGGTGAGTACATCATTGATGTTGCCAATGACTACATGGCGAAGAAAACCATCGATGCTGAAGATCAACATGTCGAAGGCAAAGGCGATAGCCAAGACTTGGACGCAATTCGACATTTTGCAGTCGCCTACTTACGACGCGAACAAGATTTAGATTTAAAAGCATTTGCCGTCGATTTTGATAATTACTTTTTGGAGTCTTCTCTTTACCAAGACGGCAAAGTTGAAGAAACGGTGGAGCGCTTGATCGCTAATGGTTACACCTATGAAGACGGCGGTGCATTGTGGCTAAAAACCACTGCATTTGGTGATGATAAAGATCGCGTTATGCGTAAGAGCGATGGCGGTTATACCTATTTCGTTCCCGATGTTGCCTACCATTTAAATAAATATCAACGCGGGTTTAAACGTGTTGTTAATGAGCAAGGTTCGGATCATCACTCAACCATCACTCGAGTGCGCGCCGGCTTGCAAGCACTCAACTTGGACATTCCACAAGGCTATCCAGAATATGTGCTGCATCAAATGGTCACTGTTATGCGCGGTGGCGAAGAAGTTAAAATATCCAAACGAGCAGGAAGTTATGTCACGTTACGCGATCTCATTGATGAAGTAGGACGCGATGCAACCCGTTACTTTTTAGCGGCTCGTCGTGCCGAGTCGCAGCTCACTTTTGACATAGAGTTAGCGAAGTCACAGACTAACGATAATCCGGTTTACTACATTCAATACGCGCATGCACGCGTCTGCTCTGCACTGCGCAAGCTAAACGAACTTAACCGTGATTACGAGGAAACCTTGGGACTGCAACATTTAGATAAACTAACCTTGCCTGCTGAAACTGACTTAATGGACAAAATGAGTCAATTTCCTGAGTTAGTAAAATCGGCTGCCGAACAATGCGAGCCCCATGTGATCGCCCACTACCTGCGAGAGTTAGCTGCGCTGTTGCATGGCTATTATCAATTAGGCTCCGATCAACCAGAGTTACGTTGGATCACCGACAACAATGAACTAACACAAGCTCGTTTATGTCTAATCAGTGCGGTCAAACAAGTTATCCATAATGGCTTAGCCTTGCTCGGCGTGACAGCCCCGGAAAAAATGTAATTTTATTATCGTTAGCCTCTAATTTCGTTTGGAGGCGTTTAATATCGAATAACATAATCAAGACTGGACGTTTATATAATGGCGCGAGACTACGCAAAAAAAAGAGCTCCGAAAAGCCGTAATCGAAATGCAACTCGACGCAAGAAACAAGGTTTTCCCACCGCTGCAGTACTGATCGTTGGAATGATTGTTGGTGGGTTTGTAGCATTTTTGTTTTACTTAAAATTTATTCCTCGCGACGAGGCAGTAACAACACCAACTGTTGCAACTAAAACCACCAATAAAAAACCCGATACGAAATCTGAGCCAAGTACTTCGCGCGAAGTCAAAGAGGTTCCCAAGTATACCTTTCATGATATCTTAGAAGATAAAGAAGTGGTTATTCCGGAAGAAGAACTGCAGCGCCCAGAAAATAAAGTTTCGATGCAATACGTAATGCCTTGTGCAGCGTTTGGTGACGTTAAGAATGCTGATGCTTTAAAAGCTAAAATTGCATTTTTAGGATTTGAAAGCAAGATTGTCCCGATCGATACTTCCTCGAGACGCTTATTCCGAGTCCAGCTGGGACCTTTTTCAAGCAAACGTCAAGCTGAGTCTATTCGTCATCGATTACAAGAAAATGACATTAATGACTGTAAAATTTGGGGCAAAAAGCTGTAACCCATTTTGCCCCTAGCTATTACAACTAAGTACGTCACTACAAGTTAACTGGCAATAACTAACTTAACACCTTGTAATTGTAACTGCGCTTTATCGATATGCACTAAGCAGTCTTTTAATTGCTCGGAAAGCGCTACAATTTCATCTTCCCGAACCGCTGAATTAATTTGCTTGAGGTAATTTAGGCGCTCAATTTCAGCCATTAAAATAGTTGTAGCCTTGTCTTTAGCTTGCTGTTTTAGTGGCTCAATTTCATCCGCTATTAATTGTTGGCTCAACTCGACCATGTTGCTTAACGGCGCTTTAACTTGCTCGAGCACTTGTCGCGCAACTTTTCTTTTCAGCGGTTGGCTCAACTGATTTAACGCAGCATGACTGACCACGGCAGATAAATCTTTACCTCCACTATCAATCAATCGACGCACAGGCTCAGATGAAATGTAACGATTCAACTGCAGTGACTTTGGCGCAATCGACTCAAAAGTGAAGAAGGTTTCGAGTAATAAAGTCCCGGGCTTTAATCCCTTAACCGATAACGTCGCAACGGTCGCATTCCCCATGTCACTTTTGGTCAATATCTCCATCGACTCAAGCACCATTGGATGTTCCCAACTCAAAAACTCAATATCATCGCGCGACAGAGCTTTCAGTCGATCGAGAGTTACTGTAGTGCCATCTTCCTTCAATCCAGGGAAGTAACTGTGTGTCATATGATCACTCGGCCGCAACACCCAACTAAGCGCAGAATGATCATCATACTCAACACCAAAGGCTTCCAGTAATTGTTCAAAATAAGTCGTTAATACATCACTACGCTCTTGTTCGATTACCGCCTCAACAATTTCATTGGCTGCCGGCTGACGACAAGAGTTCAATTCTAATAATTGATCACGACCTTGCTCTTGTTTCTCTTGTAAAGCTTGCACACTTTGCTGAGTGCGCTGAAGCAACGGTTGCAAATCACTTTCAAGATCATTCATAGCACTTAACAGTTCGCTCTCAAATTGCTGATACAAACTGTAACCGGCACTTAAACTGCGTTCAAAAATCCCAAGTCCTTCGTGATACCAACGAAACAGCACATGCTGGGATGACTCGGTTAAATACGGCACGTGGATATTGATGGTTTGCGATTGACCAATTCGATCTAAACGCCCAATACGCTGCTCAACGAGATCGGGGTTACTGGGAATATCAAAGAAAATAAGATGATGAGCGAACTGAAAGTTTCGTCCTTCGCTACCAATTTCAGAACAGAATAAAACTTTAGCACCCTCTTCACGATCGGCAAAATAGGCCGCCGCTCGATCGCGTTCGACCAACGATAGTCCTTCGTGAAAGCTACTGCAGCGCAGTGCATGCTTGCGCATAAAATGCTGCTGTAAAGCAATAGCGGTACTGGCATGATGCGCAATAACCAATACTTTTTCGGCGCTTAGTTGCTGTAATGTTTGTTCAAGCCAGTCAACTCGAGGATCGCGTTTCAGCCAAACTTCACTGGCTAGTTCAGATTCAGGAGTCAAACCTGCTAGTGCAATGTTTAAGGGTTCATCATCTTCCGGCCGGTAAATTTCAGGACATGGCAATGGATAACAATGCAACTCACGTTGCGGAAAATTGGTCATGGCTTTGCGCGTATTACGGAACATAACGCGGCCGTTACCGTAATGATCAATCAGACGATCGAGAATTTTTTGTTTGTCGGTAGTGGTTACCGTTGCCGGTAGTTCAAGCGCCCAGTCTGGATCTAATAACGGTTCTAGCTCAGCGCTTGCAACTGGCTCTTCCTGCAGTAACCGCTCAATCAATAGCCGCTGATCCGAAGCTTCTGCCAGTTCTTGTTTGAACTGCGATAAGCTTTGGTAGCGATTAGGATCAAGTAGACGCAGTCGTGCGAAATGACTATCCACGCCCGCTTGCTCAGGGGTGGCGGTTAATAACAGCAACCCTTTGGTTCGCTCGGCCACTGATTCAACCAGCGCATAGTCCGCACCGGCTTGTTGCTCAGTCCAGTGTAAATGATGCGCTTCATCGACCACCAACAAATCCCAACTCGCCAGCTGCAAATGCTGCTGCATTTCTTGGTGCGCGAGCACACTGTCAAGACTCGCAATAATAAACTGCTCGAGCTCAAATGGATTAACCTCGCTATCATCATCGAGATCGCGAATCGGCTGTTCAACTAAGGCTGCGACACGCTCGGCATCATATAACGCGAACTTAAGGTTAAAGCGCCGGAGCATTTCCACAAGCCATTGATGAACTAAGCTGTCAGGTACCAAAATCAGCACCCGCTGCGCGCGACCCGTCAGTATTTGCTGATGAATAATCATGCCAGCTTCAATGGTTTTACCCAGCCCGACTTCATCAGCTAACAGCACGCGTGGGGCCTGACGCTTGGCGACTTCATGCGCAATGTACAATTGATGCGGTAACAACTCTACCCGAGCGCCTAACAGACCTTGAACACTAGAGTGGTTGAGCCGAGCAAGATGCTGAAAGGTTTGATAACGCAATTGGTAGCGCGACTCATCATCCACTTGACCACTGAGCAGGCGTTTTTCTGGTGCGTTGAACTGGACATAACAATTCAGCTGCAGTTCGGTCAACTGATGCTCTTCTCCCGCCGCATCTTCACAAAGATAAATCATCAAACCGTTGAGCGACTCAGCTTGCAAGACCTGATAAACATTGTCTTCCATATCTGAAATGCGGTCGCCAGGTTGATACTCAATGCGACTCAGCGGCGCGTTGTCGATGGCATAATGGCGAGATTCGCCTACCGCGGGAAAAAACACCTCCATCCGACGTCCTTCCACCGACTGAATCATACCCAGCCCTAAATTTGCTTCGCTATGACTAATCCATCGCTGTCCAACGACTACTTGCACCATACTTTCAACCAAACAGAATAAAAATGGGCGCGCATTCTACCATCGACAGCGAGAATTAAAAGCCTAAAGCCCCTTCTCGCTGCGTCGTTAACGGTTAATCTGCCGATTTGCCACTGGCAACAGTCCCGATGACTTGAAATATCCATCACAACCCCCACTTATAGCCCACTTAGCTAAAAATATGACGCAGGAGCTAGCTTTGCAACAATTCCGAGGAACAACAATCGTCTCAGTACGCCGCAATGGCCAAGTCGTTATTGGTGGCGACGGCCAGGTTTCCCTAGGCAATACGGTCATGAAAGGTAACGCCCGTAAGGTACGTCGCCTATATCACAACAAAGTATTGGCAGGTTTTGCCGGCGGTACCGCCGATGCCTTCACCCTGTTTGAGCGGTTTGAAGCCAAACTCGAATTGCACCAAGGAAAGCTACTCAGAGCGGCGGTTGAGTTAGCCAAAGACTGGCGTACCGACCGCATGTTAAGACGTCTTGAAGCAATGCTTATTGTTGCCGATCATGAGCACTCTTTTATTATCTCCGGTAACGGCGACGTAATCGAGCCGGAGCTGGAGGATGGCGGCTTATTGGCCATAGGATCCGGTGGCGCGTTTGCGCAGTCGGCGGCAAAAGCGTTACTCGAGAACACCGCCATGGATGCCGAAGCCATTGTTCGAGCAAGCTTAAAAATCGCCGGTGATATCTGCGTATACACCAACCAAAATTTAACTATAGAAGTGCTGGATAAAAACTAGCAGGAAAGGCTGAATTATGTCCCATATGACTCCCCGCGAAATAGTTCATGAACTCGACAAGCATATCATTGGCCAAAACGCAGCAAAACGCGCTGTTGCCATTGCGCTACGCAATCGTTGGCGCCGGATGCAAGTCGACGACGAATTACGTAATGAAATTACCCCCAAAAATATCTTAATGATAGGCCCAACCGGCGTCGGTAAAACCGAAATTGCCAGACGCCTCGCCAAGCTTGCGAATGCGCCGTTTATTAAAATTGAAGCCACTAAGTTTACTGAAGTCGGCTATGTTGGGCGTGATGTCGACTCAATTATCCGAGATTTAGTCGACGCAGCATTTAAGATGTTACGCGAGCAAGAAGTTGAGCGAGTTAAACCGCGCGCGGAAGATGCCGCCGAAGAACGTATTTTAGATGCACTGTTGCCGCCAGCGCGCAGCATGGGATTTGATACCTCTGAGGCCAAGCCACAAGAAGACAGTGCAACGCGACAATTGTTTCGTAAGAAGTTACGCGAAGGCGACTTGGATGACAAAGAAATCGAAGTCGATATTGCAGCACCACAAGTTGGCGTCGAAATCATGGCACCACCTGGAATGGAAGAAATGACCAGCCAATTACAAAGCATGTTCCAAAACATGTCACCAGGCAAAACTAAGCGGCGCAAACTCAAAGTAAAAGACGCTTTTAAATTGATTCGAGAAGAAGAAGCTGAACGTTTTATTAATCTCGATGATTTGAAAAATAGCGCGGTTGAAGCCGTTGAACAAAATGGCATTGTTTTCATCGACGAAATTGATAAGGTGGCCAAGCGTCAAGAAAATACTGGCGGCGATGTTTCTCGCGAAGGTGTGCAACGAGACTTACTTCCATTAGTGGAAGGCTGCACTGTCAGCACTAAATACGGCATGATTAAAACCGACCATATTTTGTTTATTGCATCGGGCGCCTTTCATTTAGCCAAACCGTCTGACTTGATTCCTGAGCTCCAAGGACGCTTGCCGACGCGAGTTGAACTTAAAGCGCTTTCCACCGACGATTTTGTACGGATTCTTACCGAACCCGACGCGTCGCTCACTAAACAGTACAAAGCGTTACTCGCCACTGAAAACCGCGCTATCGAGTTCACCGAATCGGGCATACGCCGGATTGCTGAAATCGCTTGGCAGGTCAATGAGCGCACCGAGAATATCGGCGCTCGACGGTTGCAAACAGTCATGGAAAAATTACTTGAGGAAGTCTCTTTTACCGCTTCCGAAGTTGATGAGGCGGTCAGTATTGACGATGCTTACGTTAATGCTCAACTCTCTGACTTAGCGGATGATGAAGATCTGTCGCGCTTTATTCTTTAATGTCGAGCCCTGTCATTTGCTGGTAAACTTAGCGGTATACCCCTAAGTTTACTAAGAATGATCCGAATGAGTGCACCTTTAGACATCAAACTGCATCAAAAAAGTCAAATACTCGACGTCTTATTCGAAGACGCCGAGTATCATTTCAGTGCTGAGTTTTTACGCGTTTACTCACCATCGGCGGAAGTCAGAGGCCATGGCGGCGGTCCCCTTAAACTGGTTGCCGGTAAGCGCTCAGTTAAAATAATCAATATCAAGCCGGTCGGTCACTATGCCGTTCAGTTGACGTTTGATGACGGACATGACTCTGGACTGTATACTTGGCAGACCTTTCGAGAGCTTGGGCAACAACAACCCACTCTTTGGCAGGACTATTTAACACGCTTGGAGCATGCGCAGGAAACCCGCAACGCTCCCGGCGCGACTCCGTTTAAGAAAGTCACCTAACGTTTGGAATGGGTTCATGAGCGAAAAAACACATTTTGGCTATCAACAAGTCGACGTTGAACAGAAGCAACATAAGGTTGCCGATGTGTTTCATTCGGTAGCCGCAAAATACGACTTAATGAATGACGTAATGTCCATGGGCATTCATCGTTTGTGGAAGTATTTTACCATTGAACAAAGCGCTGTGCGTCCGGGTCATCGCGTGCTCGATTTAGCGGGTGGCACGGGTGATTTAGCCATGAAGTTTGCCGATAAAGTCGGCCCAACCGGCCAAGTCATACTAGCTGACATCAATGCGTCGATGCTCAACGTTGGACGCGATAAACTTATCGATAAGGGCTATGGCGGTCGAATCGAGTTTGCTCAAGTAAATGCCGAAGCGCTACCCTTTGCCGACGATACTTTCGATATTATTACCATCAGTTTCGGTCTGCGCAATGTCACAAATAAAGAGCGAGCGCTTGCCAGCATGTTACGAGTATTAAAGCCCGGTGGTCGACTCTTGGTGCTCGAATTTTCAAAACCAGAGCAACCGCTGCTCTCCAAAGTTTACGACTTTTACTCGTTCAACTTACTACCGAAGTTTGGCCAACTATTAGTCAACGATAGCGATAGTTATCAATATTTAGCCGAATCCATTCGCATGCACCCTGACCAAGAATCATTAAAGTCAATGATGCTCGAAGCCGGTTTTGATGAAGTCGACTATCGCAATATGACCGGTGGCATTGTGGCATTGCACCGAGGATTCAAATATTAGCGGATGCAGCTATGAGTCAACTCAAGCGCTTACTCGCGCACTCTTTACAGTTTTCCGTTGATCGCCTGCTCGCGCTGGATCCTGAAGCGCAAGCAAAAGCAGCCACATTGAGCGGCAAAGCTGTGCAAATAAATATTGCCGACTGGGCACTTACATTGGTGTTTACTTTTACTCCAAAAACGCCAGCGCCGGCAACTAAAATTGTTGCCATTACCACCGACCCAGAGCCTACCGCGGCGGTGATTCTTAGTGGTAACAGTAGCGATTTCTTAGCCATGGCGCGTCAACAACACAGTGGCGACGCCATTTTTAAAGGCGATCTGCATTTTACTGGCGAAGTAGGCACCGCCCAATCGTTTGCCCAGTTTTGGCAAAAACTCGAGCTCGACTGGGAAGAAGCACTGGCGCAGCATACCGGTGATATTATTGCCCATCAGGTCGCCACGGCTTCCCGCCGCACACTGGCTTTCGTTAAACAATCGCTAAGCGAGTGGCAACAGAACACTCAGGAGCAGTTAACTGAAGAGTTAGGCTTATCACCTGCACCACTTGAAGCCGAATATTTTTATGAACAAGTCGATGAACTTCGTTCCGACACCAGCCGTCTTAGTGCTCGCTTGTCCAATCTGCAACAAAAACTCCAACGCAAATAGGTTGTAATCTATGACGGTCAAAAATCTGCGGCGAATTTTCACCATCAACCGAGTGTTATTGAAATATGGCTTCGATGAGTTTCTGCGTGACACGCCTGCGGCGAAATACATTCCGTTATTACGCTTACTCAGTCTTACCGGAAATCGCCATAAAGATAAAACGCGCGGTCAACGGGTGCGCGAAGCGTTAATAGAGTTAGGTCCTATCTTTGTTAAGTTTGGCCAAATGCTCTCGACGCGACGCGACTTGTTACCGGAAGATCTCGCTAATGAATTAATGTTACTGCAAGACAAAGTTGAGCCGTTTTCCGAGCAAGTCGCGAAACAGCGTATAGAACAACAGTTGGGCAGCCCGATCGATCAAGTATTCGCACAATTTAATACCACCGCGTTGGCTTCGGCCTCTATCGCTCAAGTCCATGAAGCACAATTACCAAATGGTGAACAAGTAGTCGTAAAGGTTATTCGCCCCGGGATCCGAAAACGCATTCGTCAAGATCTCACATTACTAAAACAACTCGCGGGCTGGTTCGAAGACTATGCGCCTGACGCAAAGCGTTTTAAACCGCGGCAAGTGGTCCGAGATTATGAAGCCACCATTTACAATGAACTCGATTTACGCGCCGAAGCCGCCAACACCTCTCAATTAAAACGCAACTTTGAGAACAGTGAACTGCTCTATATTCCGAATGTGTACTGGGATTTAACGCGCGAAAAAGTGATGGTGCAAGAACGTATTTTTGGTACTCCAATAGCCGATGTTAGCGCCTTAAAAGCCGCTGGAACGAACATGCAGGAGCTGGCTCACCGCGGCGTCGAAATCTTTTTTACCCAGGTCTTTCGCGATAGTTTTTTTCATGCCGATATGCACCCTGGAAATATTTTCGTTGATACCAGTAACCCACAAAAGCCGCGCTACATTGGTATTGATTGCGGCATCATGGGAACACTCGGGGCAGAAGATAAACGCTATTTAGCAGCCAACTTCGTCGCTTTTTTTGAACGCGATTACCGCCGTATAGCCGAACTACATGTCCAAAGCGGCTGGATCCCAGCCGATACCCCAGTTGAAGCTTTTGAGTCAGCAATTCGTACGGCTTGCGAACCCATCTTTGGCAAACCACTCGCCGAAATTTCCTTCGGGCATTTTTTAATCCAACTGTTTCAAGTTGCACGCCGTTTCCAAATGGAGGTTCAGCCGCAGTTGGTACTGCTACAAAAAACCTTGTTGTACGTTGAAGGCCTTGGTCGTCAGTTGTATCCACAATTGGATTTGTGGGCGACCGCCAAGCCGTTTCTCAAACAGTGGGTTTCTGAGCAGTATGGCGCGAAGGCTATTTATCGGCGGATTAAAGCCAAGTGGCCATTATGGGTTGAATCCTTTCCAGATATGCCCGAGAAGCTGGCTAACTTTCTCGAACACAGCCAGCGTGAAACGATTAGTGAGCAGCAGCGACAGATTCTGGAGCAGCAAACAAAACGCCAAGACCGACGAGGAAAACGCACGGTTTTTGCGTTACTCGGTGCTAGCTTAACCGTGTTTGCCGGTAGCTTGATGGTGACCGACCGCATTGAAGCGGCTTATATTGGTTTAGTTTGCTCAGGATTGTCTTTTTTATTAGCGCTGAGACGCTAACTCGTGCACGAATCAGCACTTTTTGCGTAGACATTCATCCTACAGAACCCCTAAACTTGCTATTATCCATGCACTAACGTTGATTAATAACCGAGGCGAATAGGAATAACCATGAGTGATTGCCTTTTTTGTAAAATCATAGCCGGCGAGATCCCGTCTACACAAGTCTATCAAGACGAGCATATCGTGGTGTTCAACGACATTGCGCCCAAAGCACCCACTCATGTTTTGGTCGTCCCTAGAAAACACATCGCCAGCCTAAATGAAGCAGAGCCAGCCGATAGCGAGCTGCTTTCACATATAATGCTAACCCTCCCGAAGCTGGCGCAGCAGCTTGGACTCAATGATGGCTTTCGCACCGTCTTAAATACTGGCAAAGGTGGCGGGCAAGAAGTGTTTCATATTCATTTTCATGTATTAGGTGGCGGCAAGATGCCGTTTGCCTAATTTAAGTAGATACGAAGGAAGTAAACTTATGTTCAGTATGTGGCAAATTCTAATTATCTTATTAATTGTCGTTTTGCTCTTCGGTACCAAAAAGTTACGCAATGTTGGCGGCGATTTGGGCGAAGCGGTAAAGGGCTTTAAGAAAGGCATGAAAGATGATGAAGAGAGTGAAAAAAACTTAGCCCATGAAGAAAAAGTCATCGATGGCGAAGTAACCGAAAAAGCGAAAGATAAAGAGTCGCAATCGTAAGGTTTTTGTAATGCCGTTTGATATTGGTTTTTTTGAGTTATGCCTAGTCGCCATTATTGGTCTACTGGTACTCGGTCCCGAGCGTCTACCCGTTGCAGCGCGCGCTATTGGCCGCTGGGTAGGCAAAGCACGGCGAACTTTTAGCTCATTCAAACAAGACATTGATCGCGAATTGCAAATTGATGAGCTGCGCCAACAAATTAAGCAGCAACAAGCGCAGATGGAAGCTTTTATGCAGCGTGATGTGATGGACGAAACGCCACAGGAATTAGAGCAAAAAATTGCCGCCACCCGCGCCGAGTTTGATAGCCAAAAACAGTTGCAAGAAAATACCATCGCACCTGAACCTGTGGAACCTGATGAGTCCTCTGGTTGTGCCGATCCGGTCGAGTATGAGCCGCTGCCACGCAATACCGATAAACCATCGCCCTCTAACTAACGTCTAGTACGACTACGCCATGACCGACCGCCCAAAATCAACCAGCAACGATAGTGAAATGCCCATCTTGGCACACCTAGTCGAGTTACGCTCTAGACTACTAAAAGCCGTCGTGACCATTTTGATTATTTTTTTAGGCTTAGTCTATTTTGCCAATGACTTGTACCTAATTATTGCCAAGCCACTAATGGAACATTTGCCTGAAGGTGGTGAAATGGTCGCTACCAGTGTGATCGCGCCCTTTTTCACCCCTTTTAAACTGTCCCTCGTATTGGCATTTTTCCTAGCCATACCGGTTATTTTGCATCAGTTATGGGCATTTATCTCGCCAGCGCTCTACCAAAATGAAAAACGCTTAGCGATCCCTCTGTTATTCAGCAGCATCGTGCTGTTTTACAGTGGAATGGTATTTTGTTACTTCGTGGTCTTTCCATTAATGTTTGAGTTTTTCCCGAGCGTTATTCCAGAAGGCATTCGGTATATTCCAGATATGTCGGACAGTCTCAATATTATGCTTAAATTATTTTTTGCTTTTGGAGTCGCGTTTGAAGTGCCGATTGTCACCGTGCTACTCATTTGGAGCGGAATAACCACCGTCGAAAGCCTGCGCTTGAAGCGGCCATACATTATTGTCGGGGCTTTTGTGATTGGTATGTTACTCACTCCTCCCGATATGATTTCACAAACCTTATTAGCGGTACCTATGTGGTTACTGTTTGAACTCGGTTTAATATTTTCTATCTGGATTAAACCAAAAGTTCCCGCTGACTCGAATGATGAAACGTAAACTATCGCCTGCATGGCTACGCCGCTTATTCAACTTATGGCCACCCTATTTTGGCGCTGGATTGAAAGTACTCACTATCAGCGATAACTGGGACTATGCCAAAGTAAAACTGCGCAAAGGTTTACTCAACACCAATTATTTTGGGACCGCTTATGGTGGTTCACTATATTCGATGACCGATCCCTTTTACGCTTTGATGCTCGTCAATCAGCTTGGCCGCGACTATATCGTTTGGGATAAAGGCGCGGCAATCAAGTATATTAAACCCGGCACAACCGATGTGTTTTGTGAGTTTAAGCTCAACGCCGAACAGGTTGCCGATATAAAAGCCATTGCTGATAGCCAAGAAAAGCATGAGCCCGTATTTGAGGTGGACATTTTTGATCTGAACGGTGATTTGATTGCGAAAGTTACCAAGCAACTCTACGTAAAACGCAAAATAACTTAACTTCGGAGACAACTGCGATGAAAGGCTCTTGCTTATGCCAAACAGTAACCTACCAAATTACGCCTCCGTTTAAAATTTTTCAGTACTGCCATTGTTCCAGATGCCGTAAATTTACCGGCAGTGCATTTGCACCAAACTTATTTGTACCACCAGAGCAGTTTACTTGGTTAACTGGAGAAGCCGCGGTGCAGCGCTACGAAGCACCCGATGCAAAATATTTTGCCACTCAGTTCTGTAGTCACTGCGGTTCGTCGTTACCATGGCTAGTGCAAGGTGGTAGTAATGTGGTGGTTCCGGTCGGTACTTTAGATGATCCCCTCGATATGCAACCGCAAGGAAATATATTCTGGCAGTCAAAAGCACCTTGGTATGTTGATGCTTGCGAATTAGTACAGCATGACACGGTCCCGCCGCGCGCAAAACGTTCCTAGTAAATTAATCCTGCACAAGCACTATCACTTTGCATTGCGACAATATTGTCTCGAGTCGTGCGTGCAATATTAATCAGCGCGTGTTCTGTAAAAAAGCCTTGATGACCGGTAATTAAAACATTCGGGAAAGTAGTTAAGCGCATAAATAAATCATCCATAATAATATCGGTCGATAAATCTTCGAAAAACAAGTTACCTTCTTCCTCGTAAACGTCTATGGCTAAGAAGCCTAAATGGCGTTCTTTCAACGCTTGATAAGCGGCATCGGTATCGAGCAGACCACCGCGACTGGTATTAATTAAGGTAACCCCTGGCTTCATTTGTTTGAGCGCTTGCGCGTCAATCATATGATGATTATCGGCGGTTAAGGGGCAGTGCAATGAAATAATATCGGACTGTTGATAGAGCGTTGACTGCTCACAATACCGTAACCCTAAGCTTTGCGCCCAAGCATGATCCGGTGCAATATCATAACCTAAAAGCTGACAACCAAAGCCGTGAAAAATTTCAGCGGTCACTCTACCGATTTTGCCCGTCCCGATAATGCCAACCGTTTTGCCGCGAATTTCTTGCCCCTGCAGCCCAAATAAAGAAAAGTTACCTTCCCGCACACGGTTGTAAGCTTTATGGGTTGAGCGGTATAAAGTTAGTAATAACGCCAGCACATGCTCAGCCACTGCTGCGGGAGAATAATCGGGAACTCGAGCACACTTAAATCCAAGTTGCTTGGCCACGGCAATATCTAAGTTATTGTAACCCGCGCAGCGTAAAGCAATGTAGCGTGTTTTACCGGCGGCTAAAACACGTAAAACATCGGCGTTGAGACGATCATTAACAAAGACACAAATCGCTGAATAATTTGCCGCTATTGCGGCCGACTGTTCATCACACGCCGCGGTAAAAAAGTCCAGTTGATAATCTGAATTAGCAAAGGCTGCGGAAAAATAATCACGGTCATAAGGTTTACAACTAAACAGCGCTATTTTCATATTAACCTCTTGCACTTAAACTGAAGAAAGAGCTTTGAAACAACACCGCTCAAATTAAATCACAGCAGTACTGCCAGTGTAGCACTTTCTCAGCTTATTAGTCGCGCACCAGGACAAGTCAGTTGTCGAAGTTACCACTGGATAAAATATTTTACTGCTTGCTGCTGCAAAAATGCCTCGGCATCTTGGCCATGCAGCATTGCTAAAGTTGCAAGTAAACCGCTACTTAAACATTGATCAGAGAGAACCGTTACCGTTAATGGAGCATCACTAACGGCATAACCGGTTTGCGGATTTAAAATATGACTGTAACGCTTACCATCAACCATTAAATATCGTTCGGTACTGCCACTGGTACAGACACCACCACTGCGCAGCTCAACCATGCGCGTTAGGTCAGGTACTTTACAATCAACCCCAATGTGCCAAGCGACGCGCGTTTGCGGTGCAATCGTAGTGCGCAGGTCACCACCAAAGTTAAGCAAAACGGCTAAAGCGGGAAAATGATGCGAAAGAATTTGGGCGCAGCGGTCCACGGCGTACTCTTTACCAATCCCGCCAAAGTCGATTTCAAACCCAGGCGGCAAACAAACATGGTGCTCGGAAAAAGTTACCTTAGACCAACCTATATACGGCAACAACGTAGCAATTTGCGCTTGCGTGGGAAGCGTCGCGCCGGGTTGAAAGTGCCAAACTTTACGTAGCACACCTGAAGTAATATCGAACAGGCCATCACTACTTTTAAAGCAGCTATCGGCGAACAACAAAAGCTGGTAAGTCTCGGAGTCAATGGGGACGGAAGCGCCGTTACTGTGATTAATCTGAAAGCATAAATTATCTTGTCGATAACGACTGTATTTCTGCTCGATACGTGCGGTTTCTTGACTAACAAGCTGCATCACCGCACGCGCGGTGGCAATATCCTTGCTTTCGATTAAACACTCACAAGGACTCGCCATCGCATCAAAGCGGCCGGTATAGCCAAAATCAGTTTCTGTCAGTCGTATAGTCAAATGTTAAAATGAATACGTTACTTGTAAAAACACAGCGTCTAAATCGGGATATATTTCCAAGTCATTTAACACGCCCGGATGAACACCGATCTCGTCATCGGCGACTTGTTGATAATACGACAAGCGCACCGCCATGTCATTGCCACCAGCCGTTTTCCAACCATACTTTAAGCCGATAGTGTAGGCACTAAATGCACCTAGGCGAATATCCGCAGAGGCATACTCTGGCAATGGCTCGGACGACTGCCAATAAGGTTTATAGAATTCGGCGGCCGATTGTTGATAAAAGCGGAATTGCGGCTCTATGTAGTGATTATCACTCAGCCAAAAATAATGCTTGTACTCAACCGTCGTCGAATCGATTTCCCAATCATCCGTCATCAAGCGTAACGAAACATCCGCCACCGACTCATCGAAATGATGTTTCACTTGCGCGAACACACTGTGTTTAGTGCGACTGTCTGGACGTTTTTCATAGCGCTGCTCAAGACTAACGCCGTTGCCATCCACAACCGAGAAAATTTTAAAGGGGTCGGTTAGATAACCATCGACATTCGAGTAAGAATAATTCAGCTGCATTATCGTTGTACGATTGATAATTTGCGTCCACCCCAGCAATAAATCGGTCGTGGTTCGGGTGTCGCTACTGTCGATGCGCGTCGCATCAAATTCTGTTTGAAAATCTGGCTGTCCTTGATCAATCACCATCTCGGCGAAGGCTAGTGGAATACCACCTTCTGGCTCATAAGTATCCGAAGCGTAGGATAATCCTGCCGAAAAAGTCGAGTTCTTTTGGTTAAAGTCAAACGCCAAGCTGCCGTTTAATCCGAGTGAAAGATAGTCGTACTCTTTCGAGAAATGCACACCATAGCTACTGGTCACATCTTGCCAAGCAGGTTTCGTCCACTGAGCATTCATCTGCAACCGAGTATCACGAAACGTGTCATCCAGCGGAATATCGCCCGCCATAACATCATACTGACCGCGCCCAGAAGGCCGAGTAAAGGTTTGCACACCTGGTTGTGCAACCGCACCTGACGGCGACGCTCCGGTCAAGGAGTCTAATACCACTTTAAAGTTAAAGATATCATTCACGTCTGCTTCGCGAGTCGCACTAAAAACCCCTTCCACCGCTGAGACACGATCGGTTTCACCGTAATATAGGAAGCCGCTGTCAAACCGCCACTTCTCAGAAAAGTCCCAAAAGTCTCCATCAGCCGCCGTCGCTGCCGGTCCAAGTAACGCACAAGAAGCCGCCGTAATGGCCCCAGCAATTGGTCGCATGGTGCGTCGTTTTGAAGCCTGTTGATTATTTAGTTGCATCCACAACCTCCTCCCGCAAAACTACGGCCTCCGCTGGTCGCTTCTTTGGAAAAATAAATATGATCATCTAAACCGGCTTCTATCGGGTCGGATATTATCGCCATTTGCGGCTTTGCTAAGAGGTCGCGCTCCCATGGCTCGACACCCAGTGAACTGCACCCACTGAGCGCAATAAAAGCGGCGCTCAGGATCACTATTTTTGTTACTACAAGAATTCTCACTCTCTTAACCTCTCTTGTGTCGAACTAACTTAGACTTAATCAGTGTTTTTCACTGCCAGCCACTTGACCAGCTCGGCTTCATATTCGGCTTTTTTACTATCATTAAACCCAACATGACCCGAAACAGGTTGGCCACTACGGTTAAATACAAAGCTCATCGGCATACCCTTGAGTTTATACTTCTTCGCGGTAGCACCTTCGGGATCGTATAAGATGGCAAAGTCGGCCGGGTTTTCTTGCAAGAACTGACGGGCTAACTCAGCGTCTTTATCCAAATTCACTGTAATCACTACCAGTCCTTCAGATTCGTATTTCGCTTTCATTTCATTCATCCAAGGAAAAGAGTAGCGACATGGCTTGCACCAAGAGGCCCAAAAATCCAAGTAAACCACCTTGCCATGTGCTTGTTGTAGTTGCTGCTGTAAGGTTTGCACAGCATCGGCACTGACACTATTGGCCCAACTACCCAGAACAAGCGTCGTGCTCCACAGCAGACGCAGTAAATTTCGCTTCAATAACAACCGCAGCACTCCTCTTTTTCTCAAAAATTTCGTTATACTTAAACCATTGTGACAACCATAGCTAAATTTAGCGATTTAGCTATTGGACATATGCCCACTCAAAAAATTTTACATTAAATAACAATAACTTATGGCAATAGATTTTTTTTGCCTGAGCGAAGAACCAATGGCGCGAAGAAAGCTCTAAGCCATAGCAAAAGAACTAGGAACCGACATGATCAACTTTGCGCTTAACTATTTTAGCCGGCTAAAACTCACCATTGTCTTTTTTACATTATTAGTCGCTTTCAATATTGTGGACATTTATTCAGACTTACTCGAAGGTTCATCCCTGACTCATATCATCGAAGAGTCGATAATGGTGGCCATTTTCTTATCGATTATTGCGGTACTGGTACGCAAGTTATTGGCGAGTCAGCAAAAGATACAGGCCATTCGCGGTGAACTACACAATATACAACGCTTGCATCAACAACAATCAGAAGCCATGCAACAATCACGTAAGGATTACAGCGCGACGATTTCCGAACAATTTAGTCAATGGCAATTGACCGACAGTGAGCAAGAAATTGGCTTTCTGTTACTAAAAGGATTAAGCCTTAGTGAAATTGCGTTACTGCGCGGAGTAAAAGAAAAGTCGACCCGCCAGCAAGCATCGAATAT
This sequence comes from Gammaproteobacteria bacterium, assembly GCA_013373545.1. Taxonomy (GTDB): domain Bacteria; phylum Pseudomonadota; class Gammaproteobacteria; order Enterobacterales; family Kangiellaceae; genus Pleionea. The sequence continues at coordinate 9,627 of JABXHQ010000058.1, read as the reverse complement.
CTACGGCAAGGCAGGAGTGAGCGGACGTCACGAATTTGCCGGTTGGTTCTTTGAAGAAATTGCCTAGTCCTGAAGCGGCAGCTAGCAGCACCCAAAACGAATTTTAGCGCCGCTCGCATTGTGGCCTTATTGAGCGTCAGTTTGGTACAACGCGCACACCGCACCTGCGGGATCACGAATAACCGCAAATGCTCCACCAGCAGTGGGGGCTTTTAAGACGCTGCCACCGGCCGCTTCGACTTGTGCTAATGCGGCGGTTAAATCGGCAACCGCAAAATACACCAACCAAACCGGTGGTATGTCAGCGTTCCCACCGCGCGCATGACAAACACCCACTTCCGGATCGCTAGCATCGGGAGCTTTTAAACAATAGTCTTCATAATCACCCATACTAACCGGCTCGGCCGCAAAGCCTACCACTGATTGGTAAAAGTCTTTAAGCCCGCTGGCATCCGCAACGGTCAAATCGGTCCACACCACTTTTTTCGTCATCTTCCCTATTCCGCTGATTATTGTTGAGCTTCATTTAACCAAAGTTGAATTTGCTTGCCAATAAAATCGTTGTCGTGATATCCCCGTAATCTTTCCGCTCCAAGACCAAAGGCGTAGAGATTGACATCAACACCGGTATGTCCATTGGTCGTCCAGCCGGTAAAAGTTACTCGATCCATAATCGCTAATAACAAAGTCCACAGTTGTTTTTTATCAGGCGTTTGCTGCAGTGATTGCCACTGCTTAGTTTCCGGTTCGGTCAGCTCAATACCCGTGTGTTGAAGGAAGGTCTGCAACGATTTTTCCGCCAACGCATGCTCTAAGTACCAACGCATGCTGTGTTGTAAGTTGCGCAAAGGTTGCACATGATAAGCATAGGGAGAATCATCACCAATTTTACGGCCAATCGACAATCCTCCAGTTTCGTGATCAGCCGTTACGATCACTAAGGTATTACCTTCTTTCGCGGCGAAATCAAGCGCGACCTCTACCGCTTGATGAAAATCATCCATTTCTTGTACCACACCCGCGATGTCATTGGCGTGGGCACTCCAGTCAATCTGACTGCCCTCTACCATCAGAAAAAAGCCGTTGTTCTGTTCCAACCGCTCAATAGCGGCCGTAGTCATGGTCGCTAGCGAAGGCTGGGTTGCCGGGCGATCTTTGGCCGCTGCAAGGGCGACATCGGCAAATAGCCCAGCGACTTTCGCTCCCGCATTCGCCAATTCTTGCTGAGTGCGGATCACCGTATAGCCATGAGCTTTGAGTTCAGCGACCAAATTGCGATCTTCGCGAGCGAAATACTGCCAGCCACCACCTAGAAATACATCCACTAACGGCTGCTGTTTAAACTGATTATCGACAAATGCATCGGCAATTTCATTGTACTGGCGCCGACTGGGTACATGCGCAATAAAGGCCGCCGGCGTTGCATGTACAATTTGTGAAGTGGCGACCAAGCCGACTTTCATGCCTCGTCGTTTAGCTTGCTCAAGTATCGTTGGCAACGGTTGCTGCTCAATGTCCACTGCAATAGCACCGTTAAACGTTCGTTGACCAGTACTGTAGGCGGTTGCTGAAGCGGCTGAATCGGTGACTTGGTAATGCGCCAATGACTCCGCTTGGGCTTCTGTTAACTTGGGGTCGGTGGCTAAAGTTCCCACTAAATGCCGATCCAAACGCAGTGGTTCGATACCGCGCTGGGCCGGATTGTCTTGATACATTCGATAGGCTTTTAACTGTGCAGGCCCCATTCCATCGCCAATCATTAAAATAATATTCTTCGGCGCCACCCTGGTAGTCCGGTCTGGTTTCTGCGCGCTCCCAGCGCCAGCGGCAAAAAGTAACGCAACCAAACAAACCACTAAACCCAAGGAGTGAAAACGAAATACCATGAATAACTTCCTACTTAATCTACAGTTTGCCATTTTTTATGGCGACGAGAGGCGATTTGATCCGCCAAGCGAGTTGGCTCAGGCAGTTTAAAGCCGCGACAAAAATGCAGTGTCCATTGCAAAGCATCGAGCAAGTTTATTTTATGTCCGGGAGAGAGATAAATGGGCTTTACCTGCTCTCGAGAACGCAACGCCATACCCACTGCATTACCTTGAACTTCAATGACGCTATGCGCGCCAAACTTGGCTGCTGGTGACTTCGCTGTGCCAAACAGTAAACTTTTAGCGATGCCGATAGACGGGCAATTCTGCAACAAGCCCAAGTGACAAGCAATGCCAAATTGCCGCGGATGCGCGATACCTTGCCCATCACAGAATAAAATATCAGGCGTAACCGCGAGCTTGGCGAGCGCCGCTAATATCACCGGAACTTCGCGATAAGACAGATACCCGGGTACATAGGGAAACTGCGCAGTTGCCGTTGCTACCGCCATATCACGTAACTCAGCATTAATCGGATCGACCAGCACGGCGGCTGCACGCAATTGTTGCGTCGCAGAGTCCACGCCAACATCGACGCCAACAACTCGAGTAGTCGCACGCAGTAAACTAACCGGAAATGACTGCAGCTTGAGTTTGCCAGCCCACTTAATTTGCTGTGCGCGTGCGGCGGCAACGCTTTGGGGCCATTCGTCAGTCGTCATAACACCTCACGCAAAAACGCATACTGTAGAAGTCGCTAGCGTCGCTGGCAAGGTAAAACTTTCCCCTCCGACTGAACTCAGGCCCGGCGTTATAATAAGAATATCAGTGGCAACATCACCAACGAGACCACCAGCACCAACGAAGTGAGCGTCGGCGCAGCTTTCGCTGGCGTTAATTGCGAGAGACGCAACAATTCTGCATGATGAATGTTGCGTGCGGCTGACTCGCTGACCCGTTCACACTGAATGTAGCGTACATATAATCGCTGTTGAAAAGCATCGGAATAAAACATTGCGCCTTGTAAAGCATCACGTACTACTTGGCGATATTCATTTTGCCAAAAATCTTCCCGTGCGCGCGCATCCAGAGTACGAGTTTCAAAATCCAATCCCAGCTCAAAGCTTATGCCATGCTTGAGTAACCAAGCATCGAGCTGCTCGCGACGCGGCAATGGCGGCTGCAATATAAGCGATTGCGCTAATGCACGATAGGCTTGGTGGTGATGTGCTCGAGGGATCGCAGGTAGCGCTGAAATGGGTGCTGCAGATGCTGAAGCCGACATGAGATAACTCCTAACTAAATTCTCAAACCGTAGACTCAGTGTACTGCTGAATTTTTACACAATCATGACAAGGCTCAGGATTGTTTGGCGCTTAGCTGCGCCAGCTGTGATTCGGCGGATTGCTTCAATCGCTCCATACTGAAAAACAATAAGGCAAATAACAAGCTGCTCGAAGCCGCTATGCGCCGTTCTCCAAAGGCTATTTGCCCGACTTCCACAAGCGCAATCCAAAGTGTTGCCACCACCGGTACTTGCAAGCGCCGCCAATCCGTTTGCGCGACACTGGGGTGAAAACGTAAACAGTAAGCAATGGCCCCAAGGAAAAATAACGTTTCAAAAATAATAAAGCTGTTGATCCAGTGGCTACCAGTAAGAAAGCGTGCAAAGGGTATCAACGAAAGTGCCGAACTATCGGGCACCCAATTAAATGGAAACCAAACCTTAAGCGACCACCAAAAGAGTAACGCAAGTGCCAATGAATACTCCTTCATTCGTGTTACCAACGGCAAAGTTACCAGTGCCAGCAGCGCCGCAAATAAACTGGCTAAGGATAAAATATTACGCAGCAGTCCGGCTTGTACCAGAATGATGAGCGCTATCAGAAGGAGCTGTTGATAAACCTTTAACGGCCGCGCTAAAAAGCGATTCAGCAACCACCAAAAAATACTCCAACTAAACCAGTCATCCAATACGGCAAAAGGCGTTACCAAATGCCAATGGCTAAGCGGGCGGAAGCTATACAAAAACTGGTCGAGGCGCATTGAAGGAATAAATGGAAACCACAAATAACCGAGCCAACAACACAATAAAAATGCCGGAACCACTCGTTCAACCAAAACGCGATCGCTATTGAGGTATTGCGCCAATGTGCGACTGGCAATCACTCGATAAATGATTAGCCCGAGTAGCAAGCCCGCGATATTCGCCCAAGTGTCACTCATCGAAGCGATCCGGGTCGGCAGCATAACTTGCAGCATTTGTAGTAGTAATGCGAAGAAGCAAGCGCCGAGCACCACTCCCAGTCGCCACGAGCGATGGTGTAATCGTTCACCATCGTGCCAACCATAAGCCGCAATAAAGCCTAACGGGAAGAACAGCAATACATTGCCCAAAATGTCCCCACGCGAAGTCGCGGCTGATACATCAAAAAACCAAGTCGACCAGTCAGTTGTACTGGCTAACATGGGATCAAAATTAAAAGGATAAAGGGACCCGTAACCAATAATTAAGGTTACCATTCCCAACATTCGTCGCATGCGCGCTACTCGCTGTTCTCTAGGTTGCTGACGTCAGACAACTTGCATGCTACACTATGCGCAGGATTACGCCAACAAACAACGTGATATCAATAACTTAGCCCTATCGAACTCGAATAGGCTGCGAGTTGAAACCGCACGCCATTAATGGCTATTTAGGCCGTCACTCTATTTGCATACGAACATGAGTCAATTACTTCATCACTTGATTGATCAACAAGCTGAGCAAAACCCGTTAGCAACAGCTTTACATTATAAAAATGAGCAATTGAATTATCAGCAATTGCGTTTCGCGACCCATCGTTTTGCACAGTTGCTCGGTCAGTTGGGTGTTCATCAAAATGATCGTGTCGCGGTGTATTTACCAAAGCAACTTGAGACGGTCGCGGCACTGTTTGGTACTTCTTGCGCGGGCGCGGTTATGGTACCGATCAATCCACAGCTAAAGCCACTGCAAGTTGAGCATATTCTGCGTGATGCCGGCGCAAAAATTTTAGTTACTAGCCGCCAGCGCTGGCAACAAATACAACAACAAGTTGAATTCGAGCAAACCCTTAGTGCCGTTGTGTTAATCGACAATGAGCAGCCAACAACAGCCGAAAACCTCGGTTCCATTACAATCCACTCATGGCAGCTATCCACGGCACCCACCTCCTTGGAATCCTCCAATCGAGCGGCACATGAACTGGCGGCTCTGCTGTATACATCGGGGAGTACGGGCCAACCCAAAGGGGTGATGTTATCGCATCAGAATATGGTGACCGGTGCACATAGCGTTGCACAATACCTCAATAATCATGAAAACGATCGCTTACTCGCATTACTGCCATTGAGTTTTGATTACGGTTTCAGTCAATTAACCACGGCATTTAGTGTCGGGGCATCAGTCGTATTATTTGATTACTTATTGCCGCGCGATGTCATAAAAGCGCTCCACCATTATCAGATCACCGGGTTAGCAGCCGTGCCACCGGTTTGGATCCAACTAAGTCAATTATCTTGGCCCGAGGCACTGCCAGCACTGCGTTATTGGACCAACAGTGGCGGAGCAATGCCTACCACCACATTACAACAATTGCGGCAGTGTATGCCACACGCCACACCCTATTTAATGTACGGTTTAACCGAAGCCTTTCGCAGTACCTTCTTACCACCGACGTTGATTGACCAAAAACCGAATTCTATCGGTCGTGCAATTCCAAACGCTGAGCTATTTGTTATTAATCAACATGGCCAACTAGCGCAGCCCGGAGAAGTGGGAGAACTGGTTCATCGTGGTCCCTTAGTTGCGCAAGGTTACTGGCAGGCTCCGGAAAAAACCGCACAACGCTTTCGCCCACTACCCAGTCAACTTAGTCAAGATCCCAATGAACGCGCGGTATACTCCGGCGATCAAGTAACCATTGACGAAGATGGTGATATCTACTTTGTTGGCCGCAACGATGAAATGATTAAGTGTTCCGGTTATCGAATCAGTCCTCAGGAACTAGAAGACACCCTCTATGCGGTGCCTGCGCTCGGAGAGGTGGTCGCTATTGGCGCTCCACATCCGACCCTGGGTCAGGGTATAATCATTATTTACAGTGCAAAACCAGAGCATGAATTAAACCAACAGCAGTTGCAGAGTGTTTGTCGTCAACAACTACCAACGTTTATGCAACCACAGGCGTTTATCCAACAAACCGCACTGCCACGTAACGCCAATGGTAAGATTGATCGCTCCGGTTTAAGTCAGCAATTTAACGATTTTTTTTCGCGAGCCGCTAAAGACAACTGCAATGAATAACACGTCAGCCAAACCGCGCCACTGCCCGATGGATCAATTCGCCACAGCTGGACACCAGTTGCTGGTAAACCAAGTGCCCATTACCCAATTGGTGGATCGCGTCGGTCAAACACCTTTTTATGCTTACGACCGCTCTGTGATCAAGCAGAATATTGCGCAGCTTCGAGCAGAATTACCCGGTAAAATTAAACTTCACTATGCCATTAAGGCCAATCCGATGCCGGCCTTAATTGACTTTATTGCGCCTTTGGTCGATGGGCTCGATGTTGCCTCTTCGGCGGAATTAATCCATGCATTAAATAGCAGCGTTGCGCCTACTCAGGTTAGCTTTGCCGGCCCGGGAAAGCGCGATGCGGAACTACAAATGGCGCTCGCAAGTGGCATCATCATTAATATCGAGTCAGAAAACGAACTCAAACGAGTGATCGCGCTAAGTGAGCAAAGCGGTTATCGCGCCAACGTCGCGCTGCGTATTAATCCCGACTTTGAACTTAAATCTTCGGGAATGAAAATGGGCGGCGGCGCCCAACAGTTTGGTATTGACGCTGAAGCTGTTGTTAATATCTTACCATTGCTTCAACAGCCATCGGTTAACTTTCGAGGATTACATATCTTTACCGGCTCACAAAATTTAAGCGCCGCTTCAATTTGCGAAGCTCACCGCGGAATTTTTGCCTTAGCCGCAAAAATAAAACAACAATTGAAATTAGACTTGGCTCATTTAAACATTGGCGGCGGATTTGGGATCCCTTACTTTCCCGGTGAAACAGTGCTCGATATAAAGCCAATTGCTACCGAATTAAAAGGCCTACTTGAACAGTATCAAAGTGAGTTTGCCACTACAGAGGTCATTATCGAATTGGGGCGATTTTTAGTTGGTAATGCAGGGCTATATGTTAGTCGGGTAACGGATATCAAGCAGTCCCGAGGCGAGACGTTTGTAATCGTCGATGGCGGAATGCATCACCACCTTGCTGCATCTGGAAACTTTGGCCAAGTGATCCGAAAAAATTATCCGGTTGCCATTGCCAATAAAATGAACTTGCCCACCGGAGATAATGTCACCATCACCGGCCCATTATGTACTCCACTGGACTTATTAGCAAAAAACATGAGTTTTCCGCAAATTGAAGTCGGCGACATTGTCGCCATCTATCAATCGGGAGCTTATGGCTTTACCGCTAGCCCACGAGAATTTTTAAGTCATCCACAACCAATTGAAGTTTTGGTTTAAAAGAAGAATCAAATATGCGCGGATTACGAAAACTTTATTTTTATCTTGTTAAGCTTCCAATCAAATGGTTAGTGAAAATAAAAACATTACCTGAAGCGCCGCAGCAGTCGCTGGAACTTGATCAAGAAAAACCAATTTATTATGTGATGCGAACACGCTCGACCAGTAGCTTTACTATGCTACAACAAGAATGTGACCGACTCGGCTTACCCTCCCCGCAATACCTTTCATCGGGACAAGAAAGCATTCCTAATGGAGCAGTGTTTTTTATTCAGCACAAGCAAATATTTGGCCGCCGCCCATCTACCATTCGCAAATATTCACGCTTGCTAGAACGTCTTTTTGCTCAACATGAAGACAACTTAAACGATGTTCAGCTGTTGCCAGTTTCACTTTACTGGGGTCGTAACCCAGGAAAAGAGAAGTCGTTACTTCGATTGTTTTTTACTGATACCGAAAGCGCCACTCCGTTTAGAAAATTTTTAATTTTGTTGTTTCAAGGTCGCAATAGCTTTATGAACTTTGGTCGACCACTGAAATTTGAACGATTAAATAGCTCAACTGGAAATGAAAAGAAAGCGCTTAAAGTCATTCGAACGTTACGAGTGTATTTTCATCGACAATGGATTGCGGCAATGGGCCCGTTAGTGGCGAACCGCAAACAAATGATCACTAGCTTACTGGCTGACGATAAAGTTATCGAAGCAATTAAAAGAGAACAAAAAAAGAAAAAAATATCCAACGCAAAAGCAAAAAAAGTTGCACTTAAATATGCGGATGAAATCGCATCGAATTACTCCTATAAAACCGTTCGTTTTATGAGCACTCTGCTGTCGTGGCTCTGGAATAAAATGTATGGAGGTATCGAAGTGCATAATGCAGCACGAGTGCGCGACCTCGCAAGTACTCACGAAGTCGTCTACGTGCCTTGTCATCGTAGCCACATTGATTACTTATTGTTGTCTTACGTTTTGTATTATGAAGGCTTAGTCCCGCCCCATATTGCTGCTGGTATAAACTTGAACTTCTGGCCCATCGGAAGCGTGTTACGTCGCGGCGGAGCATTCTTTATTCGGCGCAGTTTCAGCGGTAACAAATTATACACCGCAATCTTCAATGCTTACTTTCACTCGTTGCTTAACAAAGGTATTCCAGTTGAGTTTTTCCCCGAGGGGGGGCGTAGTCGCACCGGTCGTTTATTACAACCTAAAACTGGAATGATGAGCATGATGATCCAAAACTTTATGCGCGGCTGTCGCAAGCCAATCATGATTGTTCCGGTGTATGTCGGCTACGAACGGATGATGGAAGGAAAAAGTTACGTTAAAGAAATGCAAGGAGCGAAGAAAAAGAAAGAATCAATGGGGCAATTATTAACCGTCAGAAATCAACTAAAACAGCGCTACGGAAAAGTTTACGTTAATTTTGCTGAACCCATTGATTTAGAAAAGTGGCTGCAAAAAAGTGACGCCAATTGGCGCGACTATGACACTGAAGAGCGACCAAGCTGGCTGTCCGATTCAGTGACTCAGCTAGGTGAACAATGCATGACCCGAATTAATCAAAGCAGCATTGTTAACTGTGTTAATTTGACCAGTCTCATTTTACTGTCCACGCAACGGCGAACACTGGGTAAAGTAGAGTTAGCTAACCAACTTAACCTCTATTTATCGATGTTACGACACGTTCCGTATCATCAAGATATTAGCTGCGCTTACAACGATGCTAAACAAATTATTGAAGAGTCGAAAGCATTGGGTGCACTCAATGAATTTGAGAATCCTTTGGGTAACCTGTGTCAAATTACTGAACGCTCAGCAGTATTGATGACCTACTACCGAAATAACATTATGCATTTGTTCGCCGTTCCCGCGTTAATCGCCAGCAACTTCCGGCAGAAAAACAGTGTTAAGAAGGCGCAATTAATCGCTTCCTGCAAAGCTATTTACCCGCTGCTAAAGCGCGAGCTATTTATAGCCTTTCAAGATGAACAAATGGAGCAGATTATCGAGCAATATTTGGCTTTTATGCATGAGCATAAGTTGCTCGAAGTTATTGGCGATGAGGTTCTGCGCCCGAAAATAGAAAGTGAAGAATACTCAGCATTAATGTTATTAGCGGATACATTAAAAGAAACCTTAGAGCGCTACGGGATAACGCTAACGCTACTCGCAACTCATGCCGGAGTAGATGCGATC